>OZ243107.1:326666-653333 GCA_965212245.1 Owenweeksia sp.
ATATAAGCGATCAAGCCAAATAAAAGAGCCAGATCAATGACTTTATCTTCTCTGGTGACACCTTCCTGCTTCAGGTTTTTGCGCAACCGTATGAATGCCACTGCAAATACCCCCAAATAGAACAGCAAACTTAAAGGCCCTCCCTCGGCAAGCACCCATAGGTAATCATTGTGTGGACGCTGAATATGGGTGATCCCCTGTTTTACGCTGATATCGGTTCCCAGTAAACCATACTTAGGAAAATATATTTTCCAGTTACCCGGCCCTACACCCAGCAAGGGATGTTCCTTCACCATCTCCAGACTATGTTCCCAAAAAACCATCCTTTTACTGAGGTTGGAACTGTCTGAAAGGCTGCTTTTAGTACCTGAAGCCGAAAAGAAGGCCACTAAAAGCAATACGGCAATTCCCGCCCCCAGGCTTATCCTTTTGCGGTTAAGCGGTAAAGAATTTCGAAACTTCTTCCCTAATGAGAAATACACTACGCCCGTTACTAATGACGCTATAAAGAAAGATATCCATACCCCGCGCGTTCGTAAAATAAAGATCTCCGTAATTAGCAAGAACAACAAAAACAAAGAAGCCCCTTTCCATTTTTGAGTAAGTATAGCAGATCCCATCCAGGCAAATGGAATGCTCAGAAGCAGTACAGATGAAAGCAGGTTTTTATGACTGAACGTAGCAGAAACTGCGTAAATATTCATCAGAAAATCACCACTGCCAATAGCTTTAAAAACTTCAACCAGGGTAAATACACTTGCCAATCCGGCAAAAATCACCACCCCTTTTACCAAATATTGTAAACTGAGCATCCTGTTCTGAAGCAAGCTAATGGTAAGCATCAGATACGCCAGCATTAGCCCATAGCGGGATAGCACGGCATAACTCTCCACCGGGTTAACAGCTCCGGAAGATGCGATGAGCATAACTCCAATAAATCCTGCATACAGCAGAACCGGAGCGCCTAAACTACTGTTCTTAAAGAGAGTCTTCCATGAAAAGAGCACCGCCAGCACCACAAACAAACCAGTAAACAACTGGCGTGGTGTAAGGCTGTAGTCTATTATGGTTCTTATATAAATTAAGGGTATTATTGCCCAAAATAAAAGGTAAAGCCAGTCCGTTGATTTGGCCGGTTGCTTTTTAATATCCATGACCGGTTTTTTGCTTCGGGCTAAAATACATAAAGGAACACCATAACAGAATTCAAGCTGTAATTTTTGAGATAATAAGCTGATGGCAGAACAGGATCACACATCCGGATCTGAAGATAATAAGCCGGTAAAGCCGGAACGTACTTTTGTGGAAAACACGTTCCGCTACCATTATTATTTTAAAAGAACCGGGCGTTATCGTTTTGTGGGCAAGAACCTATTACGGGTTTTACTGGTGATAGTGGCTTTTGCTGTAGGCGCATGGCTGGTTACCACTTATGTTATTGACCTGGACACAGTAATGAGTTTTATCTTCAATCGCTTTTCCAAATGGACCGTTGTTACTACCCTGTTCATCAGTGAAAGTGTGATCGGTCTTCTCCCTCCGGATCTGTATATTTTTTGGGCTAAAACCCTGCCTAACCCTTACCTCATGGTTTTGATATTAGCCCTGGCTTCATACCTGGGTGGTATTATATCTTATCTGGTGGGCAACCAGCTTTACAAATTACCCCGCGTAAAACAATGGGTTCATATCCGTTTTGCAGAACAGTTTACCACCTTTCGAAAATACGGAGGGCTATTGATATTTATTTCAGCCATGGCTCCCCTTCCCTTTTCATGGGTAAGTGTGGTGTCCGGAGTAGTAAAATATCCATTTACCAAATACCTCATCATAGCGTTAAGCCGGATACTGCGCTTTTTCCTCTACGCTTTCGTTTTTTATCAGGTATTGTCATAGTATTACCTTTGCCTTATGATCTCACAAAGGCAACTTTTTCTCAATCACCTGGCCCAAACCACCGATTTTCCGCTCAGTCTGGAGATCGAAAAGGCAGAAGGGCTATACCTGTATGCATCAGATGGGAAAAGATACCTGGATCTTATTTCGGGAATCTCAGTAAGCAATGTCGGGCATCGCCACCCCAGGGTAATTGAGGCTGTTAAAGATCAACTGGACAAATATTTACACTTGATGGTATATGGTGAATATATCCAGGCGCCACAGGTAAAACTGGCCCATAAACTTACCAGTTTGCTGGGTGATGGATTTGATTCCGTATACTTTGTAAATTCTGGTAGCGAAGCTACCGAAGGGGCACTCAAATTAGCCAGACGCTATACCGGAAGGCCTGAGGTAGTTTATATGCATAAAGCTTACCATGGCAGCACCAGCGGAGCCCTTTCTGTAATTGGAAGTGAAGATTTTAAACGGGCTTTCCGGCCATTAAGCCCAGGCAACCAGCAAATTGAATTCAATGAACCCGATCAACTACAGCTGATTACTACTAAAACAGCAGCAGTTATTGCAGAGCCGGTGCAGGGAGAGGCCGGTTATGTTCCTCCCGCTCATGATTACATACAAGCGCTGAGAAAGCGATGCAATGAGGTAGGTGCTTTATTGATTTTTGACGAAGTACAAACCGGTTTTGGCCGTACCGGAAGTTTTTTCGCTTTTCAGGGAATGGGGGTTATACCCGATATCATTACGCTGGCCAAGGGAATGGGTGGAGGAATGCCCATAGGGGCTTTTGTGGCTTCCAAAAAGGTTATGGACAGCCTGAAAGAAAATCCGATACTTGGACATATCACCACTTTTGGCGGACACCCTGCCAGCTGTGCGGCTTCATTAGCCACCATTCAAACCATTGAGGATGAAAAGCTGGCAGAGCAGGTTGACCGGAAAAGCCGGCTTTTCAAAGATTATTTGACACATCCGGCCATTAAAGAAGTAAGAGGTAAAGGCTTAATGTTAGCTGTTCAATTGGACACCTTTGAAAACTTGCAAATGGTAATTGATCAATGCCTGAAAAAAGGATTGATCACGGATTGGTTCTTGTTTTGTGATAACGCCATGCGGATAAGCCCTCCGCTGATTATAACTGAATCTGAAATTAAAGAGGCATGTTCTATTATTACAAAAGCTTTAGAAAAGGTGTACGGCTAAAAGGCTTGTAAAACCTGACGCACTCTCTCACTTAAACTCATCCTCCAAAATGCTTTTCCGGAGAGGCTTTTCCAAAAACGAACTTACAAAAGGGTTTTCTTCTGAACGTTGCAGATCAAGGGGATCTATAGAAGATGATACCATATAAACCCGCATTTTTTTCAGGAGGGATACCTCCTGATGTTCCAGAGCTTCAAGAAACTCAAAGCCGCTCATCAGTGGCATTTTTATATCCAGCAGAATAACATCCGGTAGTGAATTACGATTTTCTTTAAGATAATCTATGGCCTCAGGACCAGATTGTTTTTTGATAACTTCGTTAGAACTACTGATGTTTAAGATTACTTTTTCATTAACCAAAAGGTCAATGGGATTGTCATCGATCAGCAAGTACTTCATTGTTATTTTCAGCTTTAGGCAGTGGCAATTTAACGATAAATTCGGTTCCTTTCCCCAGCTCAGAACTCACGCTAATCTCCCCTTTCAGCGCATCTACGGTTTCTTTTAGTATATAAAGACCTATACCCGAACCTTTTGCTCGGAGGTTGGCCGTAAAAAACATTGTGAATAATTTAGAAAGATGTTCCTCACGAATTCCCTGACCATTATCCTGGACCTTAATCACCACATAATCATCTTCCCGGACCAGGGTAATAGATATATGTTGATCCCGCTTATCGGGATCATGATATTTAACCGCATTTGAAATAAGGTTGCTGATAATAATGCTCAACCTTTGCTTATCCATCAGGAAATTTTCCAACTGAATATTTCGCTTAATACGGATGCTCTTATACCCTTCCATATGTGAATGGTCAAGGAGAATGCCATCAATCAATTCGTTTACATTCGCTTCTTCAAACTTCAGTTCTACACGACTGTTTCGGGAGTAATCCAGAATATTGTGAATAAAGCTATCCATGCGCTGCATGGATTCACGGATAAGATCATTGTATTGTTTAATCTCATCGAGATCCTCGGTCATGCCTATCAGCGTATTAATACCCATTACACTTGAAACGGGTGAACGGAGGTCATGTGAAACGCTGTACACAAACTTATCCAGCTCCTGGTTGGCTTTACGAAGATCCTCATTTTGCAGGAGGATCAGGTTCTCAGACTCTTTACTTTTAGAGGTGTTCTCCATAATAATGGTTACCCCAAAAACCTTTTGATGACGATTTACGGCCGGGGCAAAGGTAGTAGTGAACCATAACCTCCCAAATCTGGAGTGCATCAGTTCTTTCTCCACCCGCATTAGCTTACCGGACAGTGCCTCGTTAAAATAAAGCACAAACTCGTCTATAAACTCAGGCATTATCAGAGTACGGAAGTCCATGCCTTTGGTTATTTCCTCACCCTTAAAGTTTAATATGGACTTAAAAGCTATTCGGTTAAATGACTCTAACTGCATGGAAGCATTGAGCAACATATAACCATTGGGAGTAGAGTTCAACACGGCACGGTTCAGTTCTTCAACCTTTCGCAATCTGCGTTCAGCTACAATCTGGGTTATTTTTTCAGAAGTTACATGAGCCACTTCCTCCAGTATCTCGAGATGAATATCTTTAAAAAAATTTTCGTGAGAGCTTTCGCAGTTAATCACGCCAATTACCTCGTTTCCTACCTTAATAGGTACTACAATTTCAGAGCCTGCCGAAAAGTGTACTTCAAAATAACGTGGATCACTGGATGTATCATTTACAATGGCTGATTTACCTGTGGCGGCTACACTACCGGTAACCCCTTTACCGACTCTTATACTAAGGGGCGAATTAATTCTTTTATGCCCTACTCTTTTACTGCCATGAGCCGTTTTAATATGCAGCATATCCTCTTTTTTCATCAGGATCATGGCATCTTCAAGATGCAGGTGCGCCAGTATCTCATCAGTTACCGCCCATAAAAGATCATTTATAGATGTAGTATTCAGTGCCCTTGATTTAAAATTACTGAGGGCTTGGTTTAACTGATTTTTGAGATATTTATTAGTGTCATTACGAACCAAGCAGCTAATTCCACTGAGCTTTCCTTTGGTGTGAATAGGATGAAGCTCAACGGTAATATGTGTAAAGCGTCCGTAAAAATTTTCAGCCAGTTCAAAGTATCGGGATTCACCGGTTTCCAGCACTGAGTTGTAGTTTGACATCCACAGTTCAAGATCCGTTTGACTTCTTTTATGATACAAGTCCAGGATATGATCACCCGGCTCAAAATCATAATCAAATGACTTTTTGAATATTTTAATAGCTGCATTATTGGCTATTACAAAACGTAAATCCGTATCTAATGACCAAAGATATAATGACAGGTTATCCACCAGGGAAGAAAGTCTGTCCCTGGAAAACCGTAACTCATTTTCAAGTTTTTTCTGATGACTTATATCTTCCAGAGATATTATAAGAAACTCTTCTTCTCCGGAATTCAGCATTTTACCTGATGCGCGTACATATACCCGCCCGTCAGGATCATTTGTTCTTAGAATACACTCACTTTGGCATCCCGCTTCGTATTTCAGTTTTTCCAAACACCCTTCTTCACACTCCATGATCAGGTCAGAAAAGGAAATGCCCAGCAGTTCGTTTTCAGTAAAGCCACTGAGATTTTTAAATGCCTCATTGATCCTTACTACTTTGGCAGTTTCATCTAAGATAATGATGCTACTCTCCACGGTTTTAAAAATCACATCCATCAGGTTATTACCTGTTTTAATGTGTTGTTCCACAAAAATCTGATTGGAATAATCCTTTGCTTCCACCAAAAGTGCATTAACCCTTCCGTGCGTATAAATGGGCGAAATTGTGTATTTGAAATAAAGGCATTGTCCATTCATACCTTCACATTTCAGTATACCAGACTCCTCAATTCCCTTAAGGGTACTGTTTAGCTTAGGTGTAAAGTTTAGCCGGGCCTCATTATTCAGAATATCCAATAACTGATCTCCTTTTACCAGGTTTTTATCTGATAAACGCTCCCCAACATCCATCGCGTAGGGATTCGCATACAGAACCCGGAGGTTTGCATCTAAAACCACAAAAATCTTTTCTACACTTTCAAGGATATCTTCCAGACCTGTCATTACATTACCAGCCTTAATAAGTTGCCTTAAGTCTTCAGAAAATACAGGATTATTTACCATTGTGCTTATTCCAGAATAGCACAAATATAAATTTTTTCTGAAAGAATTATACTACACCTCTAATTTTTAGGGTGTAACTCATAAACTTTATCAACTCACGGAGAAAATCTTTCCGGGGTTTAGAATTGCATTTGGATCAAATACCTGTTTAATTGATCGCTGCAAGGCAAGTTCAGCAGGTGAAAAAACAATGTCCATATAATCTTTTTGCACCCAGCCAATTCCGTGTTCTCCACTAATAGTTCCTCCCAACTTTTTAACTAAGCGGAAAATTTCACGAATACCGTTTGGAAGTTCATCTTTCCATGCCGTATCACTCATTTCTCCCTTTACAATATTTACATGGAGGTTTCCATCACCTGCATGTCCGTAACATACTGATTTAAAACCATACTTACCACCAATTTCTTTAACGCCTTTTAAAAGCCTGGCTAATTCTGCGCGTGGTACAACGGTATCTTCTTCTTTATAAATACTATGTGATTTCACCGCCTCACCAACTCTTCTTCGCAGTTTCCAGAGGGCATCTTTATCATTCTGATTGTCCGCAAATAAAACTTCCCCGGCTCCATAAGCTCCAACTATGGTTGCTATTTCTTCGCACTCACGCATCAATACTTCCTCATCATTGCCATCCACCTCTATCAACAGGTGAGCCTGTACATCATCTCCAATTGGCAACTGCACCTCATCTACATATTGAAGAGTCCAGTCAATGGCATCACGCTCCATAAACTCCATACCACTGGGAGTAATACCCTTCTGAAAAATAGCCGATACGGCTTCACAGGCTTTTTCGGCATCACCAAAAGGTATCAGCATCAGGAGATTATTTTTAGGATATGGAATGAGCCTGAATACTACTTTGGTAATAACACCCAGGGTACCCTCACTACCCACCATCAGTTGGGTCAGGTTATAACCCGTGCTGTTCTTCAACACATTGGCTCCGGTCCATATAACCTCTCCATTAGCCAGTACTACCTCCAGGTTTAACACATACGCATTGGTTACACCGTATTTAACAGCTTTGGGACCTCCGGCATTCAGGGCCAGGTTACCCCCTAAAAAACTACTGCCCCAGCTGCTGGGGTCTGGCGGGTAAAACAAACCCTTTTCTTTACAAGCCATGTGAAATACCTGGTTAATAACTCCCGGCTCAGCCGTAGCCTGTAAATTACGTTCATCAATCTCCAGAATACGGTTCATTTTTTCCAAAGAAAGGTTAATTCCTCCTGCCACCGGCAAAGCCCCACCACTCAGTCCGGTGCGTGCCCCGCTAGGTGTTACCGCAATCTTGTTTTCGTTGCAATATTTCATAATCAGACTTACCTGCTCAGTGTTTTGGGGCTTAACTACGGCCTCTGGTAAAAAGCTGAAATCCTCGGTTTCATCATGACTGTACTTTTTAAGCTCATCATCGGTATCGGCAAAATTTGCATCGCCCACAATGTTTCTCAGGTACGTTTTATGTTCTTCTGTAAGTCTGGTGTAGTTCATCTGTTGTAAATGTTCTATTTTAGTCCGCCTTCAATTAACGTATGATATATAAATGAAGAAATTAGTTCTTACACACGCTCTTTTATTCCTGTCAATAAGCCTTTTTTCACAGGCCAAAAAAGTAACCCTGGAAGACGTTTGGTTACGTTATAGCTTCTACGCCAAGGGTACTTCCGGTCTTATGTCTATGAAAGACGGCCTTCATTATACGGCCCTTACCAACTCTGACGGGGGACCTACCATTGAAAAATTCAGCTATAAAACCGGTGAATCTGTTGGGTTCATTATCTCCACAAAGGTAATTAAGGAACAGACAGGGAAAAACATTGATTTTGATCAATATGAATTTAGCCCGGATGAGAGCAAAGTTCTGCTGGCCACGGAAACTGAATCCATTTATCGCCACTCTACCAAAAGTCACTATTACGTATATGACCTGGAGGATGCCCGGCTGGATTCTATATCCACTGAAGGTAAGCAGCAACTGGCTACCTTTTCTCCAACCCGAAACCAAGTGGCTTTTGTATATAAAAACCGCATGTACATCCAGGATTTTGACTCGGAGGGCACACAGCTCATTTCGTTTGGCAAAGGCCAGGATGACGCCTTTATAGCTGGTGCAGTGGACTGGGTGTATGAAGAAGAATTTAGTTTTGATAAAGGCTTTGAGTGGTCTCCGGATGGAAATCACCTGGCTTATTACCAGTTTGATGAAAGAGAAGTTCCCCTGTTCTCAATGGACATTTACGGTAAAGCGCTCTATCCTTCAGAATATGAGTTTAAATACCCCAAAGCCGGTGAACCCAATTCTAAGGTAAGCATTCACCTTTTTCACCTTAAAGATCAGCGCGATATCACAGTGGAAATACCGGACAACTACGAATACATTCCACGTATCAAGTGGACCCAGGATGACAATGAGCTGGTGGTGTACACTATGAACCGCTTACAAAACCAACTTACACTCTGGAAGCTTAATGTTTCTGATGCTAAGTCTAAACTGCTGTACCAGGAGAATGCATCTTCTTACATCGAAATATCTGATGATCTGCGCTTTTTAAATGATGGATCATTTATCTGGTCTTCAGAAAGGGATGGGTATAAACACATTTACCACATTTCTGATGAAGGTGAAATCAAGACTCAATTAACGAAAGGTGATTGGCCGGTAACGGAGTTTTACGGCATAGACGAAGACTCAAAAACCCTTTACTACCAATCAGCTGAGGAGTCACCTTTAGAAAGAGCTGTGTATAGAATTGACCTCAATGGGAAAAACAAGAAAAAGCTTTCGGCCTTAGAGGGCTGGAACTCCGCAGAGTTTAGTAACGGCTTCAAATATTACATCAACTCCTACTCCTCTAAAGACGTACCTACTCTGGAAACGCTTCACTCCAGTGATGGAAACCAGTTGAGAGTTATTCAGGACAATGCTGGTTTGAAATCTAAACTGAGAGGTTACGACCTTGCCTCTAAAGAGTTTTTCAAATTTACCACTGAAGATAAAACAGAATTGAACGGATGGATCATGAAACCCTTTGACTTTGATCCTGCCAAAAAATATCCGGTACTCATGTTCGTATACGGAGGCCCCGGGGCTCAAACCGTGAAAAACCAATACGATGGTTTTAACCGTTTTTATTATGAAACCCTGGCTAATCAAGGGTATATCATAGTATCGGTAGACAATCGTGGAACGGGCGCCAGAGGCCGTGATTTCCGTACCAGTACTTACCAGGAACTGGGTAAATATGAGACCATGGACCAGATATCCGGTGCAAAATACCTGGCCACACTGCCCTATGTGGATAAAGACCGTATTGGTATTTGGGGATGGAGTTATGGTGGCTATATGAGCAGCCTGTGCATAACCAAAGGTGCTGATCTATTTAAAATGGCTATTGCTGTAGCTCCTGTAACCAACTGGCGCTTTTACGATAGTATTTATACCGAGAGGTATATGCGTACTCCCCAGGATAACGCTAATGGTTATGACGAAAACTCCCCCATTAACCATGTATCCAAATTAAAAGGGGCTTACCTGCTCATTCACGGTAGCGCGGATGATAATGTACACTTTCAGAATACCACCCGAATGATTTCTGCACTGGTTGATGCGAATAAGCAGTTTGACCTCTTTGTGTATCCCGATAAAAATCATGGAATAGCAGGCGGCAATACCCGCTTCCATTTGTACAAAAAGATGACCAATTTCATCAATGAAAACCTTTAGTGCCGGATTTTTGATATTTTGGCGCGCTTAACGAAGAAATAACTGAAAAACTAAATAAACCGAACACATGGCAAACGCTTTACAGCCAATTGAAAGAAAGGAGCTCTGGGGACATCCCGTAGGATTATATATCCTGTTTTTCACAGAGATGTGGGAACGTTTTTCATACTACGGTATGAGGGCTATCCTGGTTCTTTATATTACCAGTTCTGCAACCGGTCTGAACCCCGGCCTTGGGTGGGATTCCACTGAAGCTTTGGCACTCTATGGCTGGTATACCATGCTGGTTTATGTTATGTCTATTCCGGGAGGTATCCTCGCTGATAAATTTATCGGTCAAAAGAAAAGTGTATTGGTTGGTGGGCTCATATTGGTAGCCGGTCATGGAATATTAGCGGTAGAACAAATGTGGGCCTTCTATACCGGTCTGGCACTTATTGTATTGGGTGTAGGTGGTTTAAAGCCAAACATCTCAACTATGGTGGGTGGTTTATATCGCGAAGGCGACATACGCAGAGATAAAGGTTTTACCATCTTTTACATTGGTATCAACATAGGTGCAGCTGCAGCATCACTTGCAGTAGGTTATGTAGGCGAAAAAATAGGTTGGCATTATGGCTTTGGAATGGCAGGAATAGGTATGCTGTTAGGGCAAATTGTATTCATGTGGGGTCAAAAGTTTCTGAAAGGAGTGGGTGAACCCCCTACCAAAGCAGAGGCTGGTGCTGAAGATGACGGACTTGGGCATTTATTCTCTAAATTATTCCGTACCCGTACCCCTCTTATTGGGTTTCTGTTGGTGGAAGCCTACGCTCTTTATTTACTGGCTACCGGAACTATAGGGTATGGATTACTGGCCGTATTCCTCGGTGTGGTAGTAGGCTTAATGATGGTGATTTACACGGAACTTACCAAAATTGAGAAAGATCGTTTTGTGGTACTCCTGCTTTCATTCCTCCTGGTTATTGTTTTCTGGGGAGCTTTTGAGCAGGCGGGTGGTTTAATGAATATTTACACCAAGGAAAAGGTAAACCGCTTCGTAATGGGTTTTGAAATACCGGCTTCAGTATTCCAATCCGTAAACGCTATTTTCATTATTATATTCGGAGCTATTGTAGCTAATTTCTGGGCCTGGAGAAAAAGAAAAGGCAAGGAGTCATCTTCGCTATTTAAAATGGCTATTGGTACTATCATAATGGGAATTGGCTTCTTATTTATGGCTAAAGCTTCATTAGAAGTGTTAAGCACTGGTGAGGCGGCTCTTATTTGGATTATTCTGGCGTATTTACTGCATACCATTGGTGAACTTTCCACTTCGCCAGTAGCGCTCTCCTTTATTACTAAAATTGCCCCGGCCAAGTATGTTTCTATTATGATGGGGGTTTATTTTGCCGCTACCGGTTTGGGTAATAAAGTGGCAGGTGCCATCGGAGAAGCTTCTCAAACGGAACCTATACATTCTGAGGTAAATACAAATTATGAAGGGGTAGGCGGCTTTGTGCCGGACTCTACTTTGGCAAAAGCAGGAAACTTTAATATCTCTGCACTGGCTTTTATCCAAAATGGCGAGGTAGTTATCTCTTCTTCAGATTCAGAAGGCGATATAGCCCAATTTGTAAATATTGATGAGGAAAACGCAAGGCGCCTTAAAGAAGCTTTGGCGGAAGAAGAATCCACACGTGATAACCCCCAGCACATCACCATCAATTATGAAAATGAAAAAGATTTTACAGCGCTGGAAGCAGATAAAAACACAACCGTAAACCTGGCTAATTACTCAGGTGAGATTGTACTTTTTGAAGCCAGTAATAAACGTGAGTTAAGGACTTTTATTTACATAACCGCCTTTACTGCAGCATTTGGTCTATTGCTCATCCTCTTCCTTAAAAAGTTGAAAAAGCTTACACATGGTGCAGAGGAAGCTGAACGTGATATGAGCGAAGATGAAGAGGAGGCTCAGATAGATGCACATTAAGACTGATCTTTAATTATACTGAAAGGCCGCCCGAAGGGTGGCCTTTTTTGTTTTAGGGTACACTTATTTCAATAATTTTATATTTGGAATAGCTTTTGTCCGCACCTAAAAAAACACGCATGAAAAAATTATTTCTGTTTCTGGTTTTCCTGACCTCTTTTGGTTTCTTGCCGGCCCAGGATCAACCGAAAGAAGACCGTATTCAATGGATGACCATTGAAGAAATGGAAGAAGTCAATACCAAAGAGCCCCGTAAAATTATTATAGATGTGTATACGGATTGGTGCGGCTGGTGCAAGCGCATGGATAAAACCACCTTTCAAAATCCTGAGATCGTGCGCTATATAAACGAGAACTACTATGCGGTAAAACTAGATGCCGAACAAAAGGAAAACATTAATTTTAAAGAAACCGAGTATGCGTTTGTTGCCAAGGGGCGCAGGGGTTATCACGAACTGGCAGCTTCACTTTTACAGGGACGAATGTCCTATCCTTCCATCGTGTATCTGGATGAAAATTTAGATATGATACAACCTATCCCCGGATATAAAGATGCTAAACAAATGGAAGAGATTGTGAAATACATTGGAGGCAATCATTATAAAACCACCGAGTATGACGCATTTCTGGCCGAATTTGAATCGGCTTTATAATATCTTGTAAATGGTTAAACCACTGCGTAATTTAGGCTCTACATAAGTACTTTTGGGTGGCATGGTTTTGCCAGCATCAGCCACTTCCTTTATTTGTTCTATACTCACCGGAAACAAAGCAAAAGCAATATCACTGGCTCCTGAATCCACCAGACGTTTCAGGCCCTCAAGCCCCTCCGTTCCGGGCAGGAAATTTACTCTTTGATCTGTTTTTATATTTTGAATACCCAGTAAGGGTTTCAGTATTTTCTTTGAAATAATCTGTGTATCTAAATGCTCAACCGGATGGCCCGGATCAAAACTTCCGGTACGTGGCATCAGCTTATACCAAAGCCCCTTCATATACATGCTGATCTCGTGCAGCTTTTCAGGCTTATAGGCCTGTGTGCCTTTAGCATCTATTAAAAAATCTTTTTGAATGCCTTCCAGAAGTTCATCGGTTGAGAGCCCGTTAAAACCTTTAACCAAACGATTAAAATCGTACACCTTCATTTGTTCCTCTCCTATCAGAAAAGCCATAAAATAGCGGTGATTCTTGTGATTCGGGTCTAATCCGTTTTTCTCCAAACGATTAGCCAAGAGAGAACTGCTGCTACAACGATGATGGCCATCTGCTATATATAAGGCCTCCTGATCCTCAAACACCTTTCCGATCTTTTTAATATCCTCATTATTGCTGATAAGCCACAATTGGTGAAGCACTTTATCAGTACTGGTAAATTCATATTCTGATCGTTCATTGATATAACGCGCGTAGATCTGATCCAGCCGCAGATCATCTTTATAAGTAAGCAGTACCGGCTCAGCATTAAAACCAGTAGTCTCCAGATAATCCGTAAACATCTTCTCTCGCTGTGTTAAGGTCTTTTCATGCTTTTTAATTCGGTTCTCAAAGTAGTCCTCTACAGATACAGCCGCTATCAATCCGATGTACTCATTACCTTCTTTTACCTGGCGGTATAAATAATAGCTTTCTTCCTGATCCTGGGTAAAGGTTTGTTCAGCACTAAAATCTTCAAAGCGCTTTTTCACCATTTCATATTTGGCCTTACCAAAGGGTAAATGTCTTCCACCTTTCGGGTTAATTATATGCAAAAAGGTATAAGGGTTATTATTAAGCTTGTCATCCAGCTCTTCATCTGCATAAGAAAGATAGGAACGGGTAGCTACCAGATAAGCTTTATCCCGGGGCGGGCGAATAGCCTTGAAAGGTTTAATGTGGATCATAAAGCGAAAATACTAAAGCTTTATCTCATCATGAATAACTAAAATACTTTACTAAAGAGCTCTCTTTGTATATGCCTAATTACAATCTGCGAGAGTAAACCTTACACCGGTTCTTCATACTTGCTCATCCGGAAACGTTCCGTCTATGAAAATTCTATAAGAATAATTAAAAGCTATAAGCGCATAACTACAAGTGTCTCTCCAAAACCTTTAGAGGCCTTGTTAAAACTTATCTTTGAACAAATTAAAAGACTATGAAAAGTTTAATAGGTTTAGAAAAAGATAAGTCTGAAAAGTTGGCACACCGGCTTAATGATCTACTGGCTAACTACCAGTTATTTTATATTAACACACGTGGTTTTCACTGGAACATAACCGGGGATAAATTCTTTGAATTACATATTAAGTTTGAGGAGCTGTATACCAACTCACAGGAAAAAATAGATGAGATTGCCGAACGGGTATTAACACTTGGCTTTACACCCTCACATACCTTTACGGCCTACCTTCAGGAGTCAACCATAAAGGAAGCTGTAAATGTTTCAGATGGAAAAGAAGCTGTACAAAACGTGGTAGATGGCTTCAGGGTACTCCTGGAGATTGAACGTGATATTCTTGATATTTCAGGAGATGCTAATGATGAGGGTACCAATGCTTTAATGAGCGACTATATCCGTGAGCAGGAAAAGCTGGTTTGGATGTATTCCGCCTTCCTTAAGTGATACTGTATGGAAAATCAGAATGATCTTTCAGAGCTACGGTTCCATAGCCGTAAATGGGTGAAACCGGAAGACCTGAACCCAAACAACACACTTTTTGGAGGAAGTCTTTTAAAATGGATTGATGAAGAGGCTGTGATATATGCTATCATCCAATTGGAAAACCCTAAGGTGGTTACTAAACTCATCTCAGAAATAAACTTTATAAATGCACCGGTTCAGGGCGATATAATTGAAATGGGGTTAACCGCTACCCACTTTGGCAAAACTTCACTGACTTTACGTTGCGAGGTTCGTAACAAGCTGACCCGAAAACCGATACTGAGTATTGACAGATTGGTATTTGTAAACCTGGGACCGGATGACAAGCCTGCTCTTCATGGTAAAACAGAGATAACGTACGTTAAAGACCGGCTATAAAATATAGCGGAGGAATACATAAAGGCCGCACCAGATTTTGGTACGGCCTTTTATTTTAGTTGATATCCTGATTATTCTCCAGCTTTTCAATAGCTGCTGTTAAATTATCTTCATTCAACTTATCAGGAGCCTTTTCCAAAGCCGCACGGGCATGCTTCAAAGCCTTCTTATATTCTCCATTGGCTGCATAACCTCTGGCCAGGCCCACATTTATTGGCCATGTATCCGGAAAACGTTTCGCATTCCATTTAAATACCATGAGAGCTTCGGCATCCATTCCTTTTTGGATAAGCCCGCGTCCAAAAGAGTGAACCTGAAACACACTGGCAGATGGGTCATCTAAAGCCTCTTCTACTAAGGTTAAGGCTTCTGCAGAGCTGCCTTTAGCCAGAAGTATTCGGGCCTTGATCATTAGAGTGTTAAAATTGCGCTGCCCTCCAAAAGAAGTCATGGCGGTATTTATCCACCCTTCTGCCTTTTCCAGGCTACCGCCATTGTTCAACGCAAAATTGGCAGCTGTACTATAGTTAGCCGGCACAAAGCCTTTCTGCCCCTGGAGTTCTTGTTCCATCTGTGTCATATATAGCTCATTGATATCAGGCACCGAAATAGTAAAGGGAATACGGAGGTTTTCCCACTCCAGGGAAGCCGTACACTGAGCCAGTTGCCGGTCATTAAATTCATATGTAAGCCATTCCGTAAATTCATGTTCTTCCGGCTTAACCGTAACTCTTAATGCATCCTCATTTTCCAGGTAAAAATAACTTCCCCATGCGTCAGAGTTGTGTGAGAAAATAATGACCCATTCCTCTTCACCAGGTATCATGTGCAAGCCATAGGTTCCGGCTTCAATCGCCTGCCCTTCAACTTTCATATCATGAGAAAAAGTGATGGTAGTGTTCTCATTTGCCCCGGCCCGCCACGGAGAAGGATTTGTTTCAGAGCTCAATCCGAAACCAAAATTACTGAGACCATAAGGAACCAACTGGCCCCATATCATGCCCTCTCGCGACTGTCCGTTTGGTGCGGTAACATCTGGTGAGCTATACGCAATGGTAACATGGGTAAGTCCCATATATTGACTAACCACAGCTTTCTGATTACCTCCGCTGGGTGGAGTACTGAGTTGACCGAATGAGACCATACTCCATACTAATGCTGGCAGTAATACTGCTTTTTTCATTTTTTATGTTTTAAGTGGAGCTCAGGTAGCAGAAGGGAATATTTAAAAATACTAATTATTTGCTTTCCATCACTTTAGTCAAAAAATCTACCTGCGGAAAAGGTTCTTTAAGAGGGTGCAAACATTTAAATTTTAAGCTAGTACTCTATCAGCCAAAATGTTAAAACTGTAAAATTTTCTTGAAGGTTTTGTTTTTTTCACGACCTTAGTTATGAAACTAAAATTTATTAAAAATGAAAAAAGTAGCTACAGCTCTAGCCTTGGCTATGGGCTTTTCTATGCTCGGCCAAAACGTGCCTGACCAGAAAAACTCTCTTGACAACCGGTTAAAACCGGCAATTGCAAAACCTTATTTGGATGAAGATTTCCCGGGTGCAAGTCGGCATATTAATCCTGTTCCCAAAGGTAAAACCTCCGCTGCAGTAGTATGGAGCGAAGACTTTGCATCAGGATTTGCAGCAAGTCCTAACGGAGCGTGGATCGCTGGTGGTTCCAACGCCAACTTGGTAATGTCTGACAATGATGGTCCGGATAGCCTGATTGCACTGGGATGGGGGCCCCTCCCTTCTCCCACAGCCGGTAATGGTTTTGCCATTTTCGATTTTTACAATCGTATTCCGGATGTAAGTGGCTTTGCGACCTCGCCAGCTCAGGGATTGCTTACCTCTCCGACTATTAATCTTAATAAATCGGATGTGTTTATTTCCTTTTACCAAATGATTTTCTGGTGCTGTAACTTAGATCAGGAAATATTTTTGGAAGTAAGTACGGACGGGGGAGCCACCTGGCCAGCCGCTAACCGATTTAAAACCAATGTTACCGACCGTAATGATCGCCATTGGGATTTGGGATTTGGTTATTACTTTGAATTTGATCTATCTGCTATTTTATCCAGCGGAGGGTCGAACAACGTAAAGCTGCGTTTCAATTGGACATCTACCACTGCTGACGCTAATGGTCAGTTTGCCAATCATTATTTCTGGATGATCGATGACATCCAGATATCAGATCTGCCAAGGCATAAAATGAAGTTTACCGAATCAGGTGGAGCGCCTCCCCATGATATTATTTTTGATGGAGACGGGGCTAGTACGAAAACCGGTATTTTCACAAAAGATGAGGTTACCCCTATTAGCTTCGATTCTAATATCTATAATTTTGGAGCTGATGACCAAACCGGTGTAGATTTAAAAGTTGAGATCTATGATGCTGCAGGGACATCTGTGGGTACGGTGCAATCCAATAACTCTTCCACTTTATTGAAAGGAGATACCCTGGACTTTAATTCTTTAACCACCAACACATGGACACCTCCCGCTAATGGCACATATACATTTGTGTATAGTGCCATTTCGGATAGTGTACCGGCCAGCCCCGATTCAGAGTCAGTACGTGATACCTTTTTGTTAAGGCAAACGGATAGTCTTACTTCTATGGATTTTGGTGTGTTTGGAAATTCTATAGGTTCGGAAGAATTAGGAAACGATGGAGGTGCAATAGCTGCCCGCTACCATTTTTCAAAACCAGCCGAAATAATGGCTATGATCATTGACTATTCCACCGCTACTGTAGCTGGAGGTGATATTCAAATAGAGATTTACGACTCAACCGGGTTTACATTTACCGGAGGTTTTGGCTCTTCAGCACTTATATCACGTGCCTTTACCCTGGGTACTGCTGAGGATAACGGAGCTTTGGTTCGTTATGATCTTTCCAATAATGGATTTCCTTTAGTATTACCGCCAGGCACCTATTACTTTACGGTTTTTATGTTCTCCAACGGTGGAAATAATCGTGTGGCTATTGCCAATGACAAATCTTTTCCGGCACAGGGAACGAGTTCTATTATGTTTGACGTTAGTCAGGGACGTTGGTTCTCCGGTTATGTGGAGTCCAGCACGTTTAACGCTCCGTTCTTAAGAGTCGTAAAAATACCTGGAATTGGTCTGGACGAACAGATGCGTGCTGATTACCTCACTATTTATCCTAACCCTAATAAAGGTCGTACATCCATTGAACTGGATCGTGGAGGAACCTTTAAGCTTGACCTGGTAAATACTACCGGTCAAATTATTAATTCCCGTACTGTTTCCACCAATGGAAACGAGCAAATTGAACTGGATTACTCCAGTGTGGCCAGCGGCACTTATATCCTGAAAGTTTCAGGTGATAATTACAGCCGTACGGCTCGTTTGGTTATTCAGTAAATAAGCAGTTGAGTTAAATGAAGAAGCCCCCTTTACAGGGGGCTTTTTTAGGTATGAGCCGGATTGATCTTGTAAAATTGTAATAGGTCATAATACACTTCCTGATACTTATGTACATCATGAAAATGAGCTTCTTTAACAAACCCCAACCTTGAAACTATCTTTTGAGAAACCTCATTAGAAGGAAGTATTTGCGCTATGAGTGAATGGATATTTACCGTATTAAACATATAATCCACTATACACTTTACTCCTTCAGAGGCAATGCCTTTTCCCCACAGTGATTTTACTACAGAATAGCCTACTTCTCCCCGATGACTATTATGATCAATTTCTTTGACAGTAAGCAAAGAAGCATACGTATTATTCTCCTTAAGAAAGGCCGCCCACTGTACGGCTTCTCCGCGTTTACGGCTTTCTTCAAATCTACGCCACCATGCATTTTGCTTTTCCGGAGTATCATGAGCATCCATGCGCATACCATGCCTTACCTCACGATCTCCAAGTATACTCATTACTGAAGTAAAATGCTCATCTCCTATAGGTTGCAAAATCAAGCGCGCGGTTTCCAATACGGGTATATTAAAAAGGGCGTTTATATTCATCATTAATTTATCACTGGTTTAGACATATTCAATCTCAGTAGAATCTTGATGCAAGATAGCTTTGAAAATTTTCCAATAGTCTATAACCCCCGGCCAGAATTACCAAAACCCTTAAGTTTAAAGCTGAACACGACCCAGCATCTTACTTAAATGTGTATGCATCCATATCCAGATAAGAGGCCCGGTACTTATGTGGGATTTGGTTGAGCAGGTGAGGACTTCTTTTTAAAAAGGAGGTGAATTTTTCTTCAGCTGTAAAAGCCATAAGTTCAAATTGACCCTCCAATACACCAATAAGCACGATCTCGGTTATTTCCAGAAATTTCTTTTGAAGTTCGGGGTTTGTATTAGTCCCCTGCCTAAGCAGGGTGTATGGCATTCTAAGCAAACGGGAAGGTGTGACACATTCCAGAAAATAACGTGAGGGCTTTCCCGACATTGCAGATTCGGGGATACCGGTTACCAATGGTGGATATGTAAATGCAATAGTATACTCCTTTCCGTTTTTGATATAATAGCTACGCTGTATCCCCTCTTCTACCCAATACAAGTACTTTTCTACCTGGCCCTCACGGGTAATAATCTCTTTTCTTGAAAATTCAAGGCTTTCTGCGTCTTCAAAAAAAGACTTTAGCTGCTGCATAATGTAAAATTAAAAAAGCTCCCGAAACGGGAGCTTTCATTGACAAACTTACTTAATCACTATATCAGAAAGGGTATTTATTAGCTTCTATTACCCTTGCTGCAATTCTCCTGCGGGTTTGTGTTACATTAATGGGGTTCTGAAGCTTTGTAAAGCGCTTTAATCCCATTAACAACATCCGTTGTTCATCACCTTCTGCAAAGCTGTAAATAGCCTCTCTACCGGAACGGGCTACGTTCTCAACCGCACGGTATAAGAAAAGCCTGGTCATATCTATTTCAATGGATACTTGTTCCTCTCCCTTTTGCTTAGCCAGTTTTTCAGCACGGAGCAAAGCACTCTCCGCAGCATATACTTCAATAATCATATTGGCGGCAGACATCAGTAATTCCTGCTCATCCTCAATTTGCATGGCAAACTTTTCCACGGCTTTTCCGGCCACCATGAGAATAGACTTTTTAAGCTTACCTAAAATTTCTTTTTCTTCACTGAAAAGCTCTGAATAATCGGGTGTATCAAAAGAAGGTATCCCCATGAGTTCATCTGCTATTTTCATAGCAGGCGACATTAAATCCAATTCACCTTTCAAGGCTTTCTTCAATAGCATTCCCACACTGTGCATGCGGTTAATTTCATTAGTGCCTTCATAAATACGGGCAATACGTACATCACGATAAGCTGCTTCCATCGGTGCATCGGCACTGTAGCCCATCCCACCGTATATCTGCACTCCCTCATCAGCGGCATAACTTCCCACTTCGGAGGCAAAAACCTTCATAATGGCACACTCTATGGCAAATTCCTCTACCCCTTTTAATTTAGAATCGCTTAACCCGGCACCTTCTTCCTTCAAGCGGGCAATATGATCTTCAATATTTTGACCAGCCCGGTAGGTAGCACTTTCCGCTACCCAGGTAAGAGTGGTCATTTCGGCCAGTTTTTGTTGTATGGCACCAAACTCTGTAAGGCTCTGCCCAAACTGTTTTCGCTCATTACCATACTGAACTGAGTGATTTATCACCCTACGGGCCGCATCCAGAGTAGCTACAGCCAGTTTAATACGGCCATAGTTAAGGGCATTCATGGCAATTTTAAAACCACCATTACGCTCACCCAATAAATTTTCAACCGGAACCATACAATCGTTAAAGAACACCTGACGAGTGGAAGAAGCGCGTATTCCCAATTTATTTTCTTCCTCTCCAAAACTTATGCCTTCGTAATCGCGCTCTACAATAAAACCAGTGAGATATTTATCATCTTCAATGCGGGCAAATACTATGAACAAATTGGCAAACCCGGCATTGGATATCCATATCTTTTGTCCGTTGATCTTGTAATACTTACCGTCTGAAGTAAGTTCTGCCCGGGATTTTCCAGAATTAGCATCTGACCCTGCTCCGGGCTCTGTAAGGCAATAGGCACCCATCCATTCACCGGTGGCCAGTTTGGGCAGGTACTTTTTCTTTTGGTCTTCAGTACCGTAAAGAGAAATAGGTAACGTTCCAATACCGGTGTGGGCACCGTATGCAGTTGAAAGAGAACCTGAAACTCCGGAAATACGATCACAAACCAACATTGAGGTATTAAAATCCATTCCTAAGCCACCATATTTTTCAGCTACCGAAATACCAAGCAGTCCCAGTTCTCCCGCCTTTTTCATCAAGCTCAGGGTAAAGTCATAATCTTTTTTTTCAAAGCGCTCCCGGTGCGGGATCACTTCTTTTTCGATAAACTCAGTGGTGGCATCTGCCATCATGCGTTGTTCTTCACTAAAATCTTCCGGAATAAAGATCTCATCACAGGAAACATCACGAATCAAAAATTCGCCTCCCTTTAAAAAATTATTGGTTTCAGAGGTATTGGACATAGGTACAGACAATATTTTCAGTTTGTAATTTAAAGCTTAGTCATTGCTCTTGGATAGCGAGCTCTAAGTTACAAATTTTTATTATGCGCGCATAATAAAAATAAAGAATTTAAGCCTATGGATGACTTCAGCATCTGCCTACCAGTGATAGGAAAGTCCGAGTTGGAAAAACGGCAAGCTACTGGCTTGATGTCTGGATGAGATACCCGTTTGATCTAATACTGTATAACGCCAACCTGTTCTGGCCAGTATGCTCCAATTGAGGTTTAAATTATAACCTATGGCAGGACGAAGTGCTAAATCAAGCCTGAGGCTATTCACTTCAACATTCTCCGTCTCGTTAACGCTACCATTATAATTTAACCAGCCAGCTACAACACCTGCTCCAAGATCAAAATTCCAGCGACCGGACCGAGAGTACCAACGATAGCCCACCATTATTGGTACTTCCAGGTAACGATAAGCCACACGTGGGGTTACACCCGCAGTTTGATAAGTTGTGAGGGTGTCGTAAATCGTGGTTTGCACAGTATCGTATTCGTAATGTCCAAGAAAAGGTCCATCAATGATCCAGGTAGAATCAACCCGGCTTATATCTTGAGAATGAATATTAACGGAAGGAAGACTATCCGTAAAAAATCGGGTGTGGTTATTCAGGTATAACCCGGTTTGAATCAAAAATCGTCTGTTCACAAATTCAAACTCCACGCCAGCTCCTGAGGTATAAGATCGATCTCCATTTAATAAGGGGGCATAAGATATCGCGCCTTGAAGAGAACTAAAAGTAAAGCCGGTAGCTGGATCTATAAAGGATTCGTCTTCAGAATCATCTTCCTTTGTAATAGAAAGTAATACTAAGTCCTGTTCTGTATTCATTTCTGAGAAATGAATAGATTTTAAGTTCAGGGTTGGTTTAGAAGATATTTCAGATGGAGATTCTAAAGTGTTCAGCATTTCCTCAACTTCTCTATCCCTTTTAACGGGCAAACTTGTTGCTCCATCGGTACTTTCGGATGATAAGGCAGTTAATGAGTTTGCTTCTTCATTATTGATCATGTTTACTTTATCACCTTTTTTCGCTGCGTTGGTAGTAGTAAAGAGCTGCTTTTCTGGTTTGAATATAGAAGCTTTACCCTCATCCGATGAAGAGAAAGCTACATCATCCACGGAGATCGGGTTTTTATTTGAGCCTGCAGTCTCTGCTTCAGTATTTTTGGTGCTTGTTTCTTTTTGAACCGGACGTATTTGATTATTTTTTTCAATTTTAGTGATCTGTGAAGCAGGGTCTGTTGGAATATCATAATACCACAATACCGCACCAACCAGAACGCTTATCCCTATAAATAGTATGAACCCTTTGAAAGCAACTCTTCCATATAGGGGCACACGGGTAAGGTCAGGGTGACGGCCAATCAGGGACTTCATATTCTCCCAGTCCGACTCCCGGGGCTGCATATCCCCGGCCTCCAGCCTTTCTTTAAGTTTTTTCCACTCTCCAGCCATCAAACTACCTTTTTAATTTCAGTTTTTTTTTCGAGCATTTCTCTTAATCTTCCTTTCGCGGATTGCAGGTAACGTTTTGAACTGCGTTCGGAGATGTTTAGCATCTCTGCTATCTCCTTATGCGCGTACCCCTCCATCTCAAAGAGGTTGAACACTACTTTTTCATTTTTTGGTAAGGCATGCAAGAGGTTATCCACCTCTACCTGCTCCATTTTTTCAATCACATCATTATACACTACCGATTCACCATAACCTGTGTAATTATATACATCCAGCTGTAGGTCTATGGTTTCTTTATAGTCTTTTGATTTTCGATAGTGATCAATTGCCGTACGTACCATAATGGTCGAAATCCAGGGAAAGAAATCCTTTTTAAAATCGTATTTATCAAGGTTCAGCAGAATCTTTAAAAAGCCATCATTAAGCAGTGCTACCGCATCTTCCCGGTTACGTTGGAACTTGACACACGTACGCATCAGCCGTTCAAAGCACAGATGATATAATTCATGCTGTGCGAGCTGATCGTTCTTCAGGCACTTTTTTAAAATTTTCTCTAAATCTTTCTGCATACAATATGTATGAAGACCACTCACCGTTGCCGGAAGTAATCTTCATACATTATTTTAAAATAACAGATCCTGGTTCTTCATTTTTATGTTTGTTTTCATATTACTGAACCACTAGCGGGACGGTTTTCGCTACATCCTGCATAATGATTTTTACTATATAAGTACCAGGTGGAATTTCTTCCAACCGGATGATCTGTTCGCCTTCTGTGCCTTCTTTGCTTCCTGCCCATTCCTGTACTAACCGGCCATTCATATGATAAAGCATCACCTTCACCAAATGATCTTCATGCTCGTCCCATCTTATATACACCTCATCTGAGGCTGGATTGGGGAAAAGGGAATATTCAGCCTTGTTCTTCATTAATTCATCTATTCCTATAGTGGAAGGGTCCATAATCTGAAAAGTCAGATGAGCCTGGTTAAACAGTACAGTATCACAATAGGTATGAGAGCAATTGGATACTCCATCATTAAAATTAACCGTCAGGCAAATTTCATATTGACCAGGTTGTTTATAGCTATGCATAGGGTAAGCACGGTTGGAAGTTTGACCATCTCCAAAATCCCAGCTATAGGTATATTGACTACCGAGTTTGGAATTTTTCCAAAAAATCACGTTTCCATTAAAAACAATAGAGTTGACAGTATCCAGAAAAAATTCTGCCCGGCAATTTGGATCCGCATATAATGAATTACAGGTTTTAGCCGAACACCCCAAATCAATACAGTAGGTAAAGTCACCAGGCTCTACAGTCCTGCGAACACCTGGCGATCCATGCTCCAGTACCCCATCTGAGAATGACCATAACGGGCTCATTACCTGTCTGGATTCCCCCACTGTTTCAAATGAGAACTCATATACTCCGGAATCGGCATCCACCAGTGCATGTGAAAGTACCACATCACATGTATCGGCTGCACAGGGTAGAATAAATTCAAAAGAAGTACTGTCTGATTCCGTACCTATCCGTGCTACTTCAAAGTCCAGTACACGATTGAAATAACAGTCATACACATAAGCATATAAACTTGGAGTAGAACCCGGCATCAATGAATCATGCACCTTTCCTTTTGATCCAGTAATTAATTTTTTAAGGGGTTGTCCTCCCTGTCCGGAACCACCTCCGATGTATACAGCATAATTAGAAAGAGGTGCTCCATTTATATTTTTTACTTCAGCATATACATCCACAAAATAGTTTATAGGTGCCAGAGTAAGTAAATTACATGGGTTCGGAGAAAAAACCGGGTAACGTGAAGTGTCCCGGTGACTCATGCACTCCAGGTTTAACTGAACACGGGCACTGCTGGCCAGCGGGCTTCTCAAAAGTCCCTCAGTACAACCAATACCTTCTATCCAAAGCCCTCTTTGTGCTCCTTTAAAGTGTATGCGCTTGCGATACTCCCCGCCTATCCAGACATGATCAACCATTTCAACTTCAAGCGCACCCAATGTGGGTAAGCCAGAGCTTGATACATCTTCCATGTATACATTGGGAATAATATCTCCCTGATTGACTCCGAAATCATAAAGGATATATTCCAGGTAAGACCTGGGCGGTACAAAATATACTTTTTGTCCCGCCAGACGAAGAGCTCCCCTGTATGCTCCGGCACATATATACAGTTGCCGATATTTCTTACCGTATATAATCGTGTCTTTATTGGAAAGGCAAAAGTTCTCCGTTTCACTGAGAAGATATTCAGTGTTACCTCCGCCTTGCTCTAAAACTGAATATACGGTGTTTACCCAGGTAGCATCTGAGGATGGAAAAAGGCTTTGCCCTGTCATTACACTGACAGTCAGGAAAAAACAAATTGTATTTACAATTTTCATAGGTCTCATCCGTTTACACGCCCTTCAATTACATTTACGGAAATCAATCCCTGAAAGGGCCATTGAAATTAAAATAAATAAAAAAACAGCCCAAAGGCTGTTTTTACTGGAATTTTTGTGAAAATCAGGTCAATATATCTCATTGTGAAGTGCCAGAACCTGCAATTGCAGAGCATGATTCTGCTGCCAGAAAAGCTGGGATAAAGCCCCGTTTTCCCATCGCTGAAAGTGATTTTGAATCCGCATACTTTAATCATTCAAGAGTTTAAACCATTCGATTTCTTTCCCTTTCTTAATCAGCCAGGTATGATATGTATCACCGTAAAAGCCATGAGCAGGATAATACCCCATAAGCTGGACATCCATGCATGGGCACAGGTTTCTCTGCCAAATTTCAGAAGGCTTACTGCATAGCGGACGGCTTCCATTGAAAGGATCAAAAGGATGCCTGCTTTATGTTCAGAGATGACATCTGGTGTTATAAACCACGTAGCACGACTTTGATAATTCCAAGCTGTAACAAGCATTAAAGGCACCAATATCAATAATTGGGGGATGTTCAATCTCATGGTTTTCTGGTTTTTAATTTTAAAGCTAAACTAGATCCACCCTCAAGATTCGGAAAACGGTTTTTTAATACTGAAATAACATTTGTAGCAATTTTCAGGTTTAAAGACTTTATTGTGCTACAGCTTCACTTATAATTATTGAATTTTACCAATCAGACAAGATCAGCTACCAAAAAAAACGGGAAATCATTTTGAAATTTGTCCCGTCCGCCTAAAACAGTAATAAAAAAAGCAGCTAAAAGCTGCTTTTATTTTTTTATGAAGGCTGAAGAGTTACATCATCTCATAAATGCCTGCCGCACCTTGCCCGGTTCCTACACACATAGTAACCATTCCGTATTTCTGATCTCTTCGTTTTAACTCATGGAGTGCCTGTACCGTTAATTTGGCCCCGGTACATCCCAGGGGGTGCCCCATAGAAATGGCGCCACCGTTAACGTTGAGAATATCTTTGTTAATACCTAGCTCGCGCACCACAGCAAGAGATTGAGAAGCAAAAGCTTCATTCAGTTCAATAAGATTGATATCGCTGAGTTTCATGCCAGCCATTTCCAATGCCATAGGAATAGCTTTTACGGGACCAATACCCATGATCCGCGGCTCTACTCCCGCAACAGCGTATGACACCAAACGGGCAATTGGTTCAAGTCCTAATTCCTTAACCATGCGCTCACTCATCACAATGGTAAAAGCAGCACCATCTGAAGTTTGTGAAGAGTTACCTGCAGTTACACTTCCTTTTTGTGCAAATACAGGACGTAATCGCGCCAATGCTTCAACCGAAGTATCTTTACGGGGACCTTCATCCGTATCAACTGTATAAGAACGGCTTTGTCTTTTCTCATTACCATCCAGATAGTTCTCTACAATTTCAATCGGGATAATCTCTTCTTTAAACTTACCCTCATCAATGGCTTTTAAAGCTTTTTGGTGTGAACGTAAAGCAAAAGCATCCTGATCTTCACGACTAACCTTATACTTTTCCGCTACCGCTTCAGCCGTAAGACCCATATTATTATACCAGTCTGCATGCTCCTGTGCTACGCCATAATTAGGGACTACCTTGTACCCACCCATAGGGATGTAACTCATACTTTCTGCCCCTCCGGCAATAATACAGTCTGCCATACCACTCCTGATCTTGGCAGTGGCAATGGCTATAGTTTCAATACCTGATGAGCAGTACCGGTTTACCGTTACACCCGGCACTTTTTCAGTTTGCAGTCCCATCAGAGAGATCAGGCGCCCTACATTCAGACCTTGTTCTGCTTCCGGCATGGCGTTACCCACTATAACATCATCAATTCTTTCTTTGTCAAGTGCCGGCACCTCGCTCAGCAGATTCTGAATAACTTTAGCCGCCAGGTCATCCGGCCTGGTAAAACGGAAAACACCACGAGGGGCTTTTCCTACTGCAGTTCGTTTAGCAGCAACTATATACGCTTCTTGCATAGTTCCCATTTTTTTGTCTTTTGAAAATCTTAATTTCGAAGAGGTTTCCCGGTTTTCAGCATGTACTGAATACGTTCCAGGGTTTTCTTCTCACTACAGAGGCTCAGGAAGGCTTCTCTTTCCAGGTCCAACAGATATTGTTCGGAAACAAAATTTGCCTCACTTAAGGCTCCACCGGCCATTACATAACCCAGCTTTTGCACCATTTTTTTCTCATACTCAGATATGTATCCACCTTCCAACATCTGGTGTGCACCTACCGTAAAAGCACCAAGCGCTTGCTGACCCAATACCTTTATGTCCTTTTCTTTAACCGGCATGTGATAACCAACTTCAGCAATGGCAATAGCCCGGGCTTTGGCATCAGCTATTTGCCTGCGTTTATTCATACTTACACCATCACGACCACGAACGAGAAAACCCAGTTCAAAAGCCTCTTCGGCAGAGGTAGATACCTTTGCCTGAGCTATTTTAATAAGGTTTTCGCGGTAAGCGTTCAGCTCTACATCATCCTTCACATAGCGCAGAGAAGCCATACGGGTAAGTTCTTTGGTTCCACCACCTCCGGGTATAACACCAACTCCAAATTCCACCAAACCCACATAAGTTTCAGCAGCAGCCTGCACAGCATCCGCATGCAGAGTCATTTCGCAGCCCCCTCCTAAAGTCATTGAATGAGGTGCTACTACCACGGGAATGCTCGAGTAACGTACCCGCATCATGGTATCCTGGAAGTACTTGATCGCATAATTGAGCTCATCATACTCCTGCTCTACGGCCATCATAAAGATCATCCCAAGATTAGCCCCAACCGAAAAGTTCTGACCATTATTACCAATAACAACTCCTCTGAAATCTTTTTCAGCCAATTCAATCCCTTTATGAATACCTGAAAGAACACCACTGCCGAGACTGTTCATTTTGGATCGGAATTCAATATTCAGAATACCATCCCCAAGATCTTCCACACTGCATTCATCATTACTCCAAACCGTTTTGGAAGGACGGATATGATCCAGAATGATGAAATCCCTAATACCGGGTACTTCAATCATTTTTTTATTGGGAATGGAGTAATAATGTAAGACTTCCTTTTTCACCTCATAGAAGGAGGTGAAACCAGCTGATTTCATTTCTGTAACCCAATCGGCTACCTGATGACCTTCCTGCTCTATAAGCTCAAGGCCTTTATCAAAGCCTACGGCATCCCATATCTCAAAAGGACCGTGTTGCCAGCCAAAGCCGGCTCGTAATGCCTCGTCAATGCGGTACAACTCATCTGATATTTCCGGAATACGATGCGAAACATAGGCAAAAAGCCCGGCAAATGATTTACGGTAAAATGCTCCGGCTTTATCCTTTCCGTTGACTAATACTTTAAACCGGTCTTTTACATTGTCAATGGACTTGGTTTGTTCCAGAACCGGAAACTTAGATTTATTTTGAGGAGTGTATTCCATAGAATCCAGATCCAGTGAAAGAATCTCACTGTTTCCGTCATCATCTTTAACCTTTTTATAAAATCCCTGACCTGATTTAGAACCCAACCATTCATTCTCCTGCATTTTCTTCAGAAAACCGGGAAGCTTAAAAACTTCATTCCGCTCGTCATTCTTTGCAGCTTCATGTAAGCCATTGGCTACATGAATGAGCGTATCCAAACCTACCACGTCAGCCGTGCGGAAAGTAGCCGATTTAGGTCTTCCGATTAGCGGTCCGGTGAGTTTATCCACATCTTCAACCGACATTCCTAACTCTTGTACACTATTAAAGAGATCCATGATCCCAAAAATACCTACCCGGTTTGCTATAAACGCAGGTGTGTCTTTGCAGAGAACCGTGGTTTTCCCCAAGTATACATCTCCATAATTCATCAGGAAATCAACCACTTCACGATCTGTATCCGGGGTAGGAATAATTTCCAGTAATTCAAGATAACGCGGAGGGTTAAAGAAATGCGTTCCGCAGAAAAATTTCCTGAAATCTTCGCTCCGGCCTTCTGTCATAAGATGAATAGGAATACCGGATGTATTGGAAGAAATAAAGCTCCCTTCTTTACGAAGGTTATCCACCTTCTCAAACATTTGCTTTTTGATATCCAGGCGCTCAACTATTACCTCTATTACCCAGTCATACTCCTTTATCTTGTCCAGATCATCATCAAAATTCCCGGTAGTGATCCTACTGGCAAAATCTTTAGAATAGATAGGTGAAGGATTACTTTTCAGGGTACTCTGAAGAGCTTCATTTACGATACGGTTTCGCACAGGTTTATCTTCCAGTGATAAGCCCTTTGCTTTTTCTTTTTCGGAAAGCTCACGTGGTACAATGTCCAGCAATAAGACCTTAACACCAATGTTGGCAAAGTGGCACGCAATACGGGATCCCATTATACCAGAGCCCAGCACCGCTACCTTTTTAATTGTTTTTTTCATTTCCTCAGGAATATATTTTTCGATTGGAGATCAGTTCGTTCACCTTCTTTATTACTTCAAAAAAAATGTCAAGCTTTTGTTCAGGGATGTTTGAGAAAATAGCGCGGTTAAATTCAATAACCGCCTTTTTAGCGTCTTCCCGTTTTTCTTTTCCAAACGCAGTAAGAAAGATCAGTACACTACGCCCGTCTGCCGGATTTCTTTGCCGGTAGATCAGATCTTTTTCTTCCATAGTTTTTAAAATGCGGGACAGGCTGGTGGCTTCCATCCCCATTTTTGGACCCAGGGATGTGGAGGGTGTGCCCTCCTCCATATCTACATTCAGAAGTACATAACCAGTAGCCATAGTTGTACCATAACCAGCTGCTAATTCATTATACATCTTAGCAATATTCTGCCAGGTGTACTTAATATGGAAGTCAATTGTTTCTTCAGGTTTCAAAGATTGGAAGCATTTGAAAGGTGTGATTCAAATGTACGGAAAAATATTATGCGCGCATAATATTTAACGGCATCTGGAAAAGGAAAACTCACCGATGGTGCCATAATGAGTTGCTATCAGCGCGAGGTCTGATTCAGAACCTGAAATCTCGTTATAAAGCTCCCGATCCTCTTCAAATCGAACCAGAATATTTACGCTTGATCTGTCCAAACGCAATATTTTAAGATTTCTAAAATCTCCCTCGGCAGAGTACTGTCCGTAAATGTGTTGCAGAGAATATTCATCCTTCCCCATTTCCGGTGTATAGCGATGGCGCAAAAAACCTGAGAACTCATTATTAACCGGATTCAATTCGAATTCAATCAGCACATCTTCTGAAAACAAGCGTTGAATATTACTTACCCGCAGACAATTGCTCAGGTAATGTTCGTAATATGCCTCATTAAGTTGATCACGGACTCTGGCATTACTCACCGTGTATTTTCCTCTTTTAAAAGCGGCTGGCATTTTACGTTCAGCACGGGCTAAGCGGGCCTGGTAAAGTTCTTCTTCCAGCTGCCGTATCTGTGTCTTTTGTTTATCAATGGTATCCCATAAACGATCACAACGCTCATACTGTACTTCAATTCTCTGTCTTTCCTCTGTATTACCCTCCGTCCGGGCTTTCAACTCTTCATTTTCGTGACTCACACGGATGAGAGCTTTTTTAAGCTGATCAACCTGGGCTTCCAGTAAGCCCAATTGTGCTTTAAGATCTTTTTTGGATTGTGCCTGAAGGTTAAGGCTACTTATTAAAAGGCCCATTACAATGGCCCTTCCCAATGTTTTCATGAAAACTTATTCTTTGATGTGTCCGTAAATATTTTTGTAGAGTTCAGGGTACATGGCTATAATGTTTCTGCGTTTCAGACTCAGTTTCGGTGTAAGGTGTCCGGCATCAACTGACCATTGATCGGGCGTAAGTTCAATTTTCTTAACCTGCTCCCACTTACCAAAGTGTTTATTAATGTTTTCAACATCAAGCATAACCCGTTCTTTCACGGTTTCATTCCGCACCATTTCTTCATTGGTATTACAGGCTATATTCTTACGCTTACACCAGGCCTTTAAAAACTCAAAATCAGGTTGCACCAGGGCAGCCGTCATTTTCTCTCCTTCTCCTACTACCATAACCTGTTCAATAAAGCGAGACTCTTTAATTTTATTCTCAAGCAGCTGGGGTGCTACATATTTACCACTTGAGGTTTTAAACATTTCTTTCTTACGGTCAGTAATCTTAAGGAATTTGTCATCTACCCACTCACCTATATCTCCGGTATGGAAGTATCCATCTTTATCAATAACCTCATCCGTTTTTTCCTGCTGCTTGTAGTATCCCATCATTACATTAGGGCCTTTGCAACATATCTCACCATCTTCGGCTATTTTAACCTCTACATTATTGATGGGCCATCCCACTGTACCTATCATTTTTCGTTTGGAATCAGGACCGTTTACAGCAATTACGGGAGAGGTCTCCGTTAGACCATAACCCTCCTGAATATTAAAACCAGCCGCTGAAAAAACCCTGTTTAACCTGGGGTTGAGTGCCGCACCTCCGGAAACCATTACCTGCACATTCCCTCCTAAAGCCTCCTGCCATTTGGAGAAGATGAGCTTCCGGGCAATAGAAAGCTTAAAGTTGTACCATGCCCCATTATCCTGAATATCGTATTTCTCTCCTAAGCTGACGGCCCAGTAGAAAAGTTTTTTCTTAATACCACTCAGCTCAGCTCCCTTGGCCATAATGCGGTCATATACTTTTTCCAGCAAACGCGGCACCAGGGCAAATATCTCCGGCTTAACCTCACGTATATTATCCCCGATCTTATCAATAGACTCGGCAAAGTAAATGGGGATATTATTCTCGATATAGAGATAAGTGAGCATTCGCTCAAAAACATGGCATACAGGCAAAAAGCTCAAAGAGCGTGAATTCTCAAAGGTTGGAATACGGTCTGCACTATCCAGCACATTACTTACCAAATTGTTATGAGATAACATCACCCCCTTGGGTTTTCCGGTAGTTCCGGAAGTGTAGATCAAGGTGGCCAGATCCTCGTTTTTTACGGCTTTTCTGCGGTTTTCAAATTCATCCTGGTTGGACTCATCTTCCCCCATTTTCAGTACCTCTTTCCAGTTACGGATACCTTCTTCTTCATCAAATATGAAAATCTCTTTCAGGCTGGGTACTTTTGAACGAATCTGCTCTACCTTATCATACAATTCACGATCTGATAAAAAGCAATAGGTAACCTCAGCATCATTAAAAATGTACTCATAATCTTCACTGGAAATAGTGGGGTATACGGGCACGTCCACCGCACCGATCTGCAGAATACCAATATCCAGAATATTCCACTCATGCCGGTTAGTGGAGGAGATAAGGGCAATTTTTTCCTGCTCTTTAACCCCCATTCTGAGCAATGCCCTGGATATTTGCTGCGAACGTGATACAAATTCTTCGGTAGAGACTGGTTCCCATTTACCATTGATCTTATTGACCAGGGCGTCTGGTAACGGGTGATTTTTCAGTTGGTTATAAAGAAAATCGAATATACGGGGTGCTGTGTTGCTCATGTATCTTATTTGCTTAATCAAACAGGTTGACTAATATACAAATGAAGCGCTGATCTTAATACATATTCCTATTCTATCTATTTTTGGCTGACATGGCCACAGTTTTCTTTCATATTCCTAAAACCGCAGGAACAACTCTAATGGAGCTGTTGCTAAAAAATTATGCATTACATGAAGTTTATCACATGCAGAAAAGGGAAGAAAACAATCTGGAAAACCTCCTGAAACAAGCGCAACAAAAGGCTTGTGTATTCGGACATTTTCGATTTAAGGAAGAGCTGAAAACAAAAAAAAATTTCCTTTTCACCTTTTTGAGAAGTCCAACCGATCGCTGTATTTCAAACTTTTTTCATCTGAGACGGGAAGGTTACCATTCCGACAAACCGGTTTTAGAGGGAATGAAGATTTACCTGAAGGAGGACGAGTTGAGAAAAACCGGTAACTGGAATTTACAAACACAGTTCCTGGCCTACACCTCCGGTAAAAAATTCTTTCGTAATGAAGAGGAGTATCATGTGAAACGAGCCATTGAACACTTGCACATGATGAATTTTGTAGGCATAACTGAACATTTCAGGAACAGTGTTTATATGTTAGGCCAGAGTCTGAACTGGCGTAAATGGTATTTTGTAGAACACAACGTAAACCGGGCCGCTGATCAAAAAAAACAGATCTTGAATGAATTCAGGAAAGAACTGCAGGAAGCCAATTCATTAGACCAATATGTATATGAAGAAGGCTTGAAACTATTTAAGGTTCAGCAAGAAAATATTGAGATTCCATTTTATAAAGCAGCAGAAGCCCGCGCCCTTAGTGTGACCAAGCGTTTACTTCGCTGATTTTTCTTCAAGATTATACACCAATTCTCCATTAATATAGGTCTGCAACACCTTTGCTTTCAGGATATCCTTGGGCTTGCACTCCATAAGGTCTGTATCCATAATTACAATGTCCGCAAATTTGGTGGGTTCAAGACTACCTTTTTCTGCTTCTTCAAAATTAGAGAAGGCGGCCCATATGGTCATTCCGCGAAGTGCTTCCTCCCTGCTCAGTGCATTTTCTTTTTGAAAGCCTCCTTCCGGCAAACCTTCAGCATCTTTCCGGATGGTGGCTGCATAAAAGGTTTTTAGGGTGGAAATATCTTCCACTGGAAAATCTGTTCCAAGCGCTATCTTACCGTATTTCTCCAGAAGCATCTTATAGGCATAGGCATCACGCAGGCGCTTAGGCCCTAAACGTTCTTCCGCCCAATACATATCTGAGGTAGCATGAGTGGGTTGCACACTGGGCATTACGTTGTATTCCCGAAAGAGATCAAAGTCCTTATGCTTTACTACCTGAGCATGTTCAATACGCCAGCGCCTGTCAGAGTCTTTAGTGTACTGTCCATAAGTTTGTAGTATAATACGGTTGGCAGAATCACCAATGGCATGCGTATTCATCTGCCAGCCTTTTTCAGCAAGCTGAGCAGCAGAACTTTGAAAATGTGAAATGGAATCCAGTAAAAGTCCATAATGACCGGATTTATCGGAATAAGGTTCCAACAAACAGGCACCCCTTGACCCCAAAGCCCCATCGGCATAAAACTTCAAACTCCGCACATTAAGGCGATCGGTCTTATATGGCCCCTTATCCAAAAAATAGTTGCGCGACTCCGGTTTATCGGCCACCATGGTGTAGAGTCGCAGCTTTAATACTCCGGCTTTTTGAAGACTATCTAAAAACAAGATATCCTGTTTTTCGAGTCCGGCATCATCCAAAGTGGTAAGCCCATAGGCCAGGCAATTTTGCTCCGCATGACGCAGCACCTCGGTTAATTGCCCGGGGGTCATATCCGGTTTACTCACCAGGTCTACAGCATTATCAATAAGTATCCCTGTGAGTGTTCCGTCTTCGTTTTTTTCAAGAATACCTCCGTTTACCAAAGTATCCGCAGTAATACCCGCATAATCCAGAGCTGCCTGATTTACCAACACAGCATGGCCATCTATACGTGTTAGAAGTACCGGTGTTTCCGGGAATAATTGATTAAGCCTGGTGTTGTGAGGAAACTCTTTTATAGACCAATCATTTTGATCCCAACCACGACCTATAATAAAACCTACTTTTTCTTTAGCCTGAAACTCTTGTACTCTTTCCATCACTTCGTCAAAAGATTGAGTTCCCCAGAGGTTCACCTCTTTGAGCCCTTTGGCGTAACCTACAAAATGACAATGGGCGTCTATAAACCCAGGGTATACAAACTTACCCTCCAAATCAACACTTTTAGGTGCCCGGAAATTATAGCGAATGTTATGGGTAGTACCGGCTTCCAGGATCTTTCCGTCTTTTATAGCAAGGGCCTCATGAACCTGAAAAGCAGAATCAACCGTATATACCCTGGCATTATACAATATCAGGTCAGCCGGCTGGTGCTCTCTGCAGGCATTCAGCACCAAACTTAAAATGCCGAGAACGCATATTTTCTTGATCATAAAACAAATTTATACCCGCTAAATTAAAAGGAATAACCTATACCGAACTCCGTAAACTGAATCTTAAACAATTGAGTCTTTCCGATTAGTGAGATGACCAGACCGGAGTTAAAACGGTAACGATAACCTATGCGGTTGTAGATGTAATGTTCATTATGGTATTTCATGTAATCGGCATAGGCTTCCGGTAGCGCGGATGACGCTCTTATATCCCGATAAGGGTGTAGCCAATAATATCCCAACTGCCCTACCAAAGAAAGGCGGTTGAAACATAATTCAAGGTTCAGATGGGTTCCAAAAGAAAGTGTTTCCGCAGGCCCAAGCGGTTTATAGTCCTGGCCTTCCAGAGGCTTCAAGTATTTCTTATGCTCATAGGCAATCCCGTCCTCCATCAGAGCCATGCCAACCCCCGCCCGGAGCACCCTATTGAGTACGCGGTTGTATTCCACATTTAAATTACCAACAAGTAAATAGGCATCGTTATAAGCTACCTGCCGCGTTGCGATATGTCCAATCACCAAGACCTCCTGCCTGGGAAATTTCTGCTCCTTAGCCTCAATGACTGAGCTTTCACTTCCAAATTCATAACTAAGCCCGGCCATGAGGTTGTATTGATTAATGCCGTAATTGGGTTTTTTTAAACCCATATTGGAAGAGTGTAATAAAGAACATCCCCCCTGAAACCTCCAGCTTTCGGACAAACGTAAGCCCAAGCCAATGCGAGCATCTGTGGTAGCATTGAGATAGGTACTTACTGATTCATTGGTCCTGTTGGATTCCAGATCGTATATATTATTAGTATAAGTAATGCCCCAGCCCACATGGTAATAAAAGAAAAGGGGTGAACGAAATAAATCATACTTATTAGAAAGAAAAACCAACACACCGCCCACATAATCAATTGAAGAGCTGGAATAACTGCTCCCTAGCAAGGTGAGACCTACTTTAGGGTTATCAAAAGCGCTTGCCCAGGAAAAGGTGGAAGCAGCATCAATACCCACATCTGCATATATAGAGTAAAGCGAAATCCGGCCCAGATCCGGAATAGTAGTCTGGTCGTCAGAAGAATGTCTTAAAACCTCCCCTCTACCCACTGAAAGGCTTATAAAGGAGGGGTTTATCTGACTTTTCAAACTAAAGCCGGCACCTAATAATAGTAAAAGGAAAACCCGCTTCAGGTATATGGCCCGGTAACTCCGCATTACAATTTACCCACCATATCTGCAGGGCGTACCCATTCATCAAATTGCTCTTCCGTAAGGAAACCCAGGTTCACAGCTTCCTCCTTCAGTGTGGTTCCGTTTTCGTGAGCCGTTTTAGCAATTTTTGCTGCTTTTTCATAACCAATCCTGGTATTCAAAGCAGTTACCAGCATCAGTGAGTTATCCAGATGGCGCTGGATTACTTCTTTATTAGGTTCAATACCAGCCGCACAATGATCATTAAAGCTCACACAGGCATCGCCAATAAGCCGGGCAGATTGCAAAAGGTTGGCCGCTATTACCGGCTTAAACACATTCAGTTCATAATGTCCGCTGGAACCTCCCACAGAAATAGTAACATCATTTCCCATTACCTGGCTGCACACCATAGTTATGGCTTCACATTGGGTAGGGTTTACTTTGCCTGGCATTATGGAAGAACCAGGTTCATTGGCGGGAATGACAATCTCACCAATACCGCTGCGGGGTCCGGAAGCCAACAGGCGGATGTCATTGGCAATTTTCATCAACGAAACAGAAAGTTGTTTAAGAGCCCCGTGGGTTTCCACCATAGCATCATGAGCAGCCAGAGCTTCAAATTTATTTTCTGCCGTACGGAAAGGCAGCTTTGTGAATTCGGCTATTTTACCAGCTACATCTTCTGCATATCCATCAGGGGTATTGATACCGGTACCTACAGCGGTTCCACCCAGCGCCAGCTCAGAAAGATGGTCCAGAGTATTACGAAGGGCTTTAAGACCGTGATTCAGTTGGGAAACATAACCACTAAACTCCTGACCCAGGGTAAGAGGCGTGGCATCCATAAGGTGTGTGCGTCCGATCTTAACCACTTTCCAGTACTTTTCTGATTTTTCCTTAAGCGTGTCTCTGAGCTTTTCCACCCCGGGAATGGTAGTTTCCACTATCATTTTATAGGAAGCAATGTGCATAGCCGTGGGGTAAGTATCATTGGAAGACTGACTCTTATTCACATCATCATTTGGGTGGATAAGACGCTCTCCTTCTCCCAGCTTGTTTCCCTGCAATACATGAGCACGATTGGCCACCACTTCATTACAGTTCATATTGCTTTGGGTGCCAGAACCGGTTTGCCAGATTACCAGTGGGAACTGATCATCATGCTTACCTTCCAGGATTTCATCACACACAGCTGAAATAAGATCTCTTTTTTCTTCGGACAAGGTTTCCAAAGCATGATTGGAATGGGCGGCTGCTTTTTTAAGGTATGCAAAACCCCGGATCACTTCCAGCGGCATACTGGACTCCGGACCTATTTTAAAGTTATTCCGGCTGCGTTCGGTTTGGGCTCCCCAGTATTTATCAGCAGGAACCTTAACTTCACCCATGGTGTCTTTTTCTATACGATAATTCATGTTTAAGTTTTATATAGTTATTACAATATTGATCTCATTTACGGATGCATTAAGGAAGTAGTAAGCAGGCTGGCCAGAAAAATGCTGCCCGTCCAAAGGAGAATAGTCCAAACCGCAAACCGCCCCATGCTCATACTTTTTCCCATAAAAAACAAGAGCAGCATACCCGATACTAATAAACCGGCCGCAGCCATTAAACCTTTTCCGGCATGTGCTAAAAGTAATGCTCCTGATTTTCCTTCCGGCAGTTCAGACCGCAGCCAGGCGTTTTCTGCTATCCAGCCGTTCTCATCCAACTGAGATGAAACCGTAAAAAGCAGTATAGCACATAGTATTGAACTTAGCAGTAAGGTCTTTTTTCCACTCCATTGCATAATGCTGCAAATTTAATCAGCTTAAAAAACTATTTTGCCTTAAATTAGCAGCCCAAAACAGAATAACCATGTTTACCCAAGTATTAGGCTTTTTTATTTTCCTTTTCATTTTCTTAATGGGCTTCAGTATGTTGCTCTTCCTTGGACTTTTTGTAGGTTACTGGTTAACTCTCATTGGCCTGGAGTCTATAAATCCCAAGCTGGCTCATAAAATGATAGGTTACAAAGGCGATAACTAATCCAAACGGATTTCATGTACGATATTTAAAGCTCCTCACCATGAGGGGCTTTTTTTATGGAGAAATGCGACACTTACTCCTAGTTGACCGATACCCAGAAAGTATTCTGATTACGATTCTGCAACAGTTGGTAGTTTTCATACTTTCCTAAAACAAATACAGCTTCTTCATTTAATCTGAAGCTATCAGCAGGATGAAGGAAAGGATCCCAAAAGGCCCACTTTTCTTCAGCAAGCCTGGCCGGTTGAGGTTCAGCTGACGCCAAAAGTGAAGCGTGAATGAAGCCTTTGTGCTGCGAAGGTGTTTCTACCTGCACCCAATCAGCAGTGTACCCTTTTACCCATACCAAATCGCCTCTCTCCAAAGCTGCTATTACATCAAAGCTGGTACCCGGCCCATATCTGAAATTAGCTTTTGCGCCTTTTACGATCTGTAATTTTTGAACAGGGAAATCAGTTAAAACCGGTACGGGTTTAAAAAGATTGTCCACGAAGGGGTAAGGATTTACAGCCCCGTCAAAGCGAGCATAAATACCAAAGTGTAAATGAGGTTGTGTATTGCGTGCATTTCCTGAATTACCTACAAAACCAAGTGTATCTCCCGGCTTAACTCTTTTACCTTTTTGTACAGCCTGACTATCCAGGTGAGCGAAATAGAGACTATGGCCTCTCTTACTATCCCGAAGCCACACTGATTTACCTCCCAGCCCTCCATTACGGACAGTACTCACCATGCCACTTACCGGAGCCACAACGGGAGTTCCTCTTTCAGCAAAAATATCAATACCTTCATGTTGGCGCTTTCCACCATCACGTTCATCTCCAAATACACTCCAAATAGCCCGGCTGTCTTTACCTTGTACCGGAAAGTGAGAGTACGTTTCAGCATATTGTATTTGCAAACTGAAACGGCCTGCTCCTAATAATTCAGGCTGAATCCTTAAAAGGTAATTACCTTCTTCCTTACTTTCAAAACTCAGCTTGTATTCAAGCTGAGATGATGCACCCAAATGCTTCCACTTCCCCTCTTGTTCCTGAAATAAATCTATAAATATACCGGATGAATCAGGGCTTTGCCAGGAAGCAGAAACGTTGATACTGGCCCCTCTTTTTAACGCAAACTTCCACGCCAGTGCTTCCACCTGCTCTGTGTAAAAAACTCCATTAACCGCAAAGGGTGCCTCAACCCGAACCGGGTTTTTTAAAGCAAGCCTGGCCTGATTCAGCCATTGTTTTCCTATACGTGTGTTATTAAGACCTTGTTTTTTAAGTTGATCACCATAATTCTGATGCGGGTAAGTTTGTGAAAGAAAGGGTAACCCACCTGGCTTGCATCCCGCGAGGGTCAAAAGCAACAAACATATTCCGATTATTCTTTTAACTTCCATTTCAATTCATACAGATCACTCCTGCGATCTTTTAAGGTACGTACGCTCCCATAGTTGTGTAATTCTTTCAGCAGATCCATGTCTACATCAGCCACAATAGTCATTTCCGTATTGGGGGTGGCTTCTGCTTTTATACAATTGGTAGGGAAGGCAAAGTCGCTGGGTGTAAATACCGCTGACTGCGCATATTGAATATCCATATTATTCACCTTGGGCAGGTTACCTACCGAACCGGCAATGGCTACATAACATTCATTTTCAATGGCTCTGGCCATGGCGCAACTGCGGACCCGCATATAGCCATTTTGGGTATCGGTAAGAAAAGGCACAAAAAGTATTTGCATCCCCTGGTCTGCATACATTCTGGCTATTTCAGGAAACTCCACATCATAGCATACCATAATGCCTATCTTTCCGGCATCGGTATCAAATATCTTCACCTTTTCACCTCCCTGCATTCCCCATGAGTCTTGTTCAGCAGGAGTAATATGAATTTTCTCATAGTAATCCCAGGTACCATCCCTGCGGCAGAGGTAGGTGATATTATACAGTGAACCATCCCGTAAAAAAGGCATACTTCCGGTAATGATATTGATGTTATAGCTCACGGCTTTCTCAATAAACACATCACGGATACGCTCGGTAAAGCCAGCCAGCTGGCGGATAGCCTGACTCTCTCCCAAGTGATTGTATTCCATCATCAGCGGAGCATTAAACAACTCCGGAAAGAGTGCAAAGTCAGATTGATAAGCACTCACAGCATCAACAAAATAATCAATATAGTCTACCAGCGAATTAAAAGATGTAAGCTCCCGCATCTGCCATTGTACCAAACCGATACGAACTACGGATTTGGTTTGATTAATATGCTTCTCCTGCTCCTCGTAATAAATATTATTCCATTCCATTAAGGCGGCATAATCCTGACTGCTGGTGTCCATTTTAAGATAATTCCGAATCACCTTTTTCACATGGAAGTCATTGGACAACTGGAAATTCAGTACCCGGTCATAAATATCATTGTTCTTTACCTTTTCAATATACTCTTTGGGGGTAAGTGAATCGGCATGCTCACCATAGCGTGTCATGCGTCCACCAAAAATGATACTCCTCAGATTAAGGCTTTCACAAAGCTCTTTGCGGGCATCATATAACCTTCTGGCTAAACGCATACCTCTGTAATCCGGATGCACAAATACCTCTATTCCATACAACACATCACCGTGTGGTGCATGGGTTTTAAATTCATAATTGTCAACTATCTTCTCATAGGTGTGACTATCACCATACTTATTGTAATCCACAATAATGGAGAGGGCGCAGCCTACTACTTTATCATTGGCACAAATACATATCTGACCCTCGGGGAATTTATCGAGGAGCGTTTTAATATCACTAAGGCGCCAGGGCTCATCTTCATATCCATCGTATGATTCTACCATCACACTGCGCAAATCCTTATAATCTTCTTCCTGAAGGTTGCGCAGCTCAATTTTTAATTCCTGAGTATCCATGTATAAATTTAGGTTGATTATGATTAACCGTTAAATCCTGGTTTAGTTTCAGAACGTTTACTACCAGGGAAATTTGCGGATCTCTTCTTCAACGTACAACTGTAAAAGAGGAAAGTAGGCTTTGAAATCCGCCTCAAAAGATTGGTAATTCTCAAAAATATCACCGGTGGCTTCGTCCATCTTATTTTCAAAAGAAGCCCTGCGCCCCATGCCTGACAGAGACCGTTGCAAGCCTTCTCTGTTGCTGTAATTTACCAACCAGTTATCCCTTTCCATATAAGGCAACATATATTGAACACCAGCAGGAAGCTCATCCCATCGCCTGTGAAAAAGAGCATAACAGTTTTCCACAAAAATGCTAAGCGGCTCACTGGAATATTCTGAAAAATTAGCGGCCAGGAAATGATCATACACAATGTCCATAACCACCGGAGTGTATTTTCCGTGCTTATCCCGTATCCGCTTCTTACTCTGCTCTACCACAGAATGATGATCCGTGAAGAAATCAATCTTATGGTGCAATTCAATACCATATATTACTTTACGGCTAAACTGATCCCATTCCACGCTCCGCACGGAATCAGCAATAAAATTACCGATCATCAGATCATCATCATTGTTGGAAAGTAATAAGTGGGCGAGAAAATTCATTTAATCAATGATACATGCTTTTTAAAGTTTTTAGCTCTTTCTTATGTAATTTTACACAAATGTTATTCCACAAGTATCATAATGGTCTGGCTCTTTTACTAACGGGATTTTATTTCCTTACTGTTATGAAGCCTGCTCTTCCTGTATTGGATTACACCATCAATTACGGGGTTTATGTGAATATACTTTGTGAGAATAAAGATAAGCCGGAACTTCATTGTAAAGGTACTTGCCAGCTTGCTGAAAAGTTAAATCTTGACAACTCCGGCCAAAAGCAGGTCTTACCGGTTTTTGAAAGCTTATACTGGTATGTTACCGCACAAAACTTAGCTTCAGAAGAGGATCAGAAGAAGTGGTTTTTAACCCGGCAAAATTTCAGTGATTACCGCCCGGCCTCCTTCCCAGTAGTATACCCGGATCAACCAACTCCTCCTCCTATACGCAAGGGTTAAACTGAGTTTTTAATCCTTATCATTTTATCTTATGAAGACTTTTGTGACAGTGCTCCTCAGCATTGTCTTCCTCGCAAAAGCGCGGTCATGTGATGTATGTGGCTGTGCCGGCATGATGATGGGTTTTGGTGACCTGTCATTATATCCGCAAAACACTTTAGGTATATCCTACTTATCCCGCACTTTTAATTCAAGCTTAGGTAGTAGTGATCACTTTACCCAACTGGAACTTTCCGGACGTTATGTATTAAACCCGCGCTGGTCAGTAAGAGCTGCGCTACCTTATATATGGGGTTTAAAAAGCAGCAGTGAGAGTAATCCCATACTAATCTCTGGTTTAGGTGATGCTTCCGTAAAAGCAAGCTATGTAGCTTACTACAGCGGCACAGAATCTTCCAGCCGTAAATGGACGGTTGGTGGTGGTGTGTTTCTTCCTACCGGACGTTTTGAAGACCGGGAGAGCTCATTACTTCCGCAGAACTTCCAACTTGGTTCCGCCAGTTGGGATTATGTATTCGAATCGCGTTACCAGCTAAGTGAGGGGGACTGGGTAGGACTTTTGCAAACTCAGTATGTGGTTAATACCCTAAACCGGGAGGCTTATAAGTTCGGTAATCAATCTGGCGTACAGCTAACCGTTGCCCATAAATTCGGATTTTCTAAGTGGGCTGTGGTGCCACTTGCTTCATTAGCATGGGAATATTTTGCCCGTGATGTGAACTCACGCGGTTATTACCAGTATGGCACCGGTGGCCAGGGTCTTTCTTTTATGGCCGGGGCCCAGGTAAAAACCAAAAGCTGGCTATGGAGCATAAGGGCCGGCAGTAACCTAGTCACCAATCAGGGTAACTACCGCCCCGGACCTCAGGTGGCTATTTCCGTTAATTATTTAATCAGCAATTCAAAATAAATTTTAAAATCTTATCAATTATATGAAGTCTAAAATTTTAATCATCAGCACATTAGCCTTCCTTTTCCTTTCTACAATAGCCTGTGAAAAAGATGAAAATGATTCAACTAATGAACCGGCAACGGATACTACGGCTCCGCTTATTACTATTCTCTTGCCTGACACAGCTACTCAGTATATCAGTGGTATGAAAATGCCTATCAGCATTAAAGCTGAAGATAATGATGAGATGCACGAGCTACATTTAAATGTGGTGAACACCACTCAGAAAGACTCTGTAATGTTGCATGTACATAAGCATTCTCATGCCCAGGTAGCTTTAATGGACACAGCATTTATAATTCCTGATCTGGGTATGCATCAGGATTATGAGATCAGGGTAACCGCTTCAGATCATAATGCCAATGAATCTACTAAAACCGTGCATAAGCACGTACATATGTAGAACCCTAAAGTAAATTGAAACTAAGCCTTCCCGAAACGGAGGGCTTTTTCATTTTTATAAGAAAAAGAAAAACCCCCGTTCCTTTTTGTAAAGAACGGGGGTACAGTTCCGATTAAAAAACCTTAATCCTCAAGAATATCAAATATAAAAAACTTTTGTAAGAAAACTAAACAGTTTCCAAGATTTCAACTTCAAAATTTTCAGTGATCTGATTTACCAGTAGTTTGCGGCAAGCCTCATTCACTTTCTCCTCGGCCTCAGACTTATTTGCTGCTTCTACCTCCAGAGAAATATGCTTTCCAATACGTACCCCTGAAATTTCAGGAAGCCCTACATTCTTCATGCTGTTGCTTACGGCCTTTCCCTGGGGATCCAATAAGGCTTTATGTGGCATAATGTCTATCTCAGCGGTAAATTTCATTTGTGATGTGGTTTAAATATAAGCGATAAAACGAGGTACAAAGGTATAATAAAGAGCAGTGCCCTGAAACGGAAAATCAATAGAAGCAAACCTATTCCGACCAATAGAATCACCCGGCCCCGGTTTTCACGCCATGATGTGTTCTTCACTTTTAATGACATGAGGGGTAATTCTGCCACCAGCAAAAAAGAAGTAAGTAATGTAATGGCGGTAAGAAAGAAAGGGTGCAGTAAAATATCTTCCACCGTTTCACTGCTTCCGCTCAAAGCAATCAATGCAATGGAGAAAATAAAGATCGCATTAGCAGGGGTTGGCATGCCGATAAAAAAATCAGTTTGACGGGTGTCAATATTAAACTTAGCGAGCCGGAGTGCTGAAAATAAAGGGATCAGTAATGCTATATAGGGCAGAAATTCAGGTATTGGCTCTCCACCCTGCATGGCAATCCTGAAAAGTTTAAACATCAGGAAACCAGGTGCCACACCAAAAGTTACCAGGTCCGCCAATGAGTCTAATTGTTTCCCCAACTCGGAGTGTACGCCTAGTAAACGGGCGGTGAAGCCATCCAGGAAATCAAAAACCAGGGAAAAACCCACCAGCCAGGCTGCGGTAATAAAATCACCGGAAAATATAGAAGTAACTGCCAGCAGCCCGCAAGCCAGGTTAGCCAGAGTTAGTCCGTTGGGAATGAAACTTTTCAACTGCAAATAGAGGTTTAGGGCAATATTAGTGTAAATATCAAGTTTTTAATGCCGGAAATTTGGATTTTATTTGCCTTAAAATACAGGATGTTGAAAAAACTAGCTGTCGTCTTTTTGTTTTTACCCGTTTTACTTTTTGGCCAGGGCCGGAAATACAGCAATGAGTTCCTGAATATTGGGGTGGATGCCCGGGCTATGGCTATGAGCAATTCAGTTATTGGTTCAGTAAATGATGTTACGGCAGGTTACTGGAACCCGGCCGGTTTGGCTGCAATCAAAGGAGATTGGCAGGCGGCAGCCATGCATGCTGAATATTTTGCCAGTATAGCGCAGTACGATTACCTGTCTTATGCTATGCCGGTAGATGCCGTAAGCACAGCAGGCGTCACTCTTATTCGTTTTGGTGTGGACGATATTCTCGACACCACTGAACTGATTGATGAAGACGGCAATGTGGATTACGACCGCATCTCCAAATTCTCAGCGGCAGATTACGCTTTGATCGGTTCTTATGCACGTCAGTCTGCAAAAATTCCTAATCTGCGTTACGGTGCCAATGTAAAGCTCATTTATCGCCAGATCGGTGACTTTGCCAATGCCATAGGTTTTGGTTTTGACGTGGGAGCTCAATACTCGGTAGGGGCCTGGCAATTTGGAGGGAACCTTAGAGACGTTACCTCTACTTTTAATTCATGGAGTTATGATCAGGAAAAATTAGATCGCCTGGTAGAGTTGGGCAACGAATTGCCCGAAGATGATCTTGAACTCACCATACCCCGTTTACTTTTAGGAGTAGGGCGCAGCTTCAGACTAAATGAAAAATACAGCCTGCATACTGAAATTAATATGGATGTAACTTTTGACGGTCAGCGCAACACTTTGGTTTCGTCTGGTTTTGGAAACATAGATCCGGGCTTCGGTTTTGAATTGGGGTACCGCAATTTTGTTTTCTTACGTGGCGGAGCCGGTAATTTTCAAAGGGTGCGTGATTTTACAGGATCTACTGCTTATACAGTACAACCCAATCTGGGTATCGGTTTTAAATACCGGGGTATTCATATAGACTACGCTCTTACTGATATAGGTAACGCATCTGATGCTTTATATTCCAATATTTTCTCAGTGAAGCTTAACTTTGCGGCCTTCAAACGGTCCTGATGTTTCAAAGACTTGGGTTAGCACTATGCACCCCTCTACTTTTATGGTTGGCCTGGCCCGAGGCAGGTATTACACCCTTTCTGTTTACCGGCTTTGTGCCATTACTCTTTCTGGAACAACAATTATCCGGTGCCCGTGCCTGGTTTTGGCTCACCTGGTTAAGCTTTGCTGTATGGAATGTGATGGGGGCCTGGTGGGTTGGTCAGGCGGATTGGATCGGGGTTATTGCCACCGTATTTTTTAGTGCCCTTCCCATGTCTCTGGTTATGGTGCTGTTCCGTTTTGTTAAAAACAAACTGGGCAGCCAGCGAGGGTATATCGCATTACCTTTTCTATGGATATGCATGGAAGGCCTTCATAAATACTGGGATTTCAGCTTCCCCTGGTTTATTCTGGGTAATGGGTTTGCAGACCGGGTAAGCTGGGTTCAATGGTATGAATACACCGGCTCTTTTGGTGGCACCTTATGGGTATGGATCGTAAATATCGTAGTATTTCTCATCCTATCTTCCTTTAGTAAACATCGTGAATGGAAACCACTTACCGGCCAATTGATTCTCACCCTTGTTTTATTAATACTGCTCCCTATCCTTCTTTCGCACCAGCGTTATTCCAATTATAAAGATAAAGGCCCGCAGGCTGATGTGGTGGTGATTCAACCCAATATTGATACATACACTGAAAAGTTTGAACTTTCCGAAGCTGAGCAATTGCAAAAACTCATTAAGCTGGCCAAGCCTATGCTGGATGATTCCACAGACTTTTTGATAGGTCCGGAAACTTACTTACCTAAAGGAATTTGGGAAGACCGTTTTGACCAAAGCATAGCCATTAACATGCTTCGCCAACTTTGCGATACTCACCCGGACCTGCATATCATTATAGGGGCTACCACTCTTCGGCATTATGAATATCAAAACAGCAGCTATACGGCTCGTCCCATGGAAAATGAGGATGGTTATTTTGACCTGTATAATACGGCTCTCTTCATAAACCGTACGGATAGTGTTCACACCTACCATAAATCCAAACTGGTAGCAGGGGTGGAAATGATGCCGCTATTCCGTTACATAGAGCCATTTTTCGGAGAGTATATACGCTTTAAGGGTGGCGTATCCGGTACCCTGGCAACCCAGAAGAAGAGGGAAAATTTTATTTCTACCAATAAGCAGTTCAAAGTGGCACCCATAATTTGCTGGGAATCTGATTTTGGTGAATACGTAGGTGGCTACGTGCGTAATGGCGCCAATCTTTTAACTGTAATAACCAATGATGATTGGTGGGGTAATACACAAGGGCACATCCAACATATGCATTATTCACGCCTTCGCGCTATTGAAAACCGCAGGAGCATAGCTCGTTCTGCCAATACCGGTATCAGCTGCTTTATAAACCAGCGGGGTGATGTAATGCAGGCCCGGTCGTATAAAAAAGATGCGGCTATCCGACTTAAAATTCATGCGAATAATGAGCTCACCTATTATGCTGAGACCGGAGACCTTCTTTTGAGAATGAGCTGGTTTATGTCTGGTTTTTTTATGCTTTACAGCCTGGTATATGGCCACCTCCGCAAAAAGAAAAGCCTGGCTTAAGCACGTAGTTTTACTTTTCGCACAACATACTTACTTTTAGGATCTCAACAAAAAATTGTGCTTTGACAGATTTACGCAGCGACACGGTAACCAAACCTACACCAGAAATGCTAAATGCCATGTTTAGTGCTCAGGTTGGTGATGATGTATTCGGTGAAGATCCTACCATTACTAAATTGGAGAAAAAAGCAGCTGAAATGTTTGGTATGGAAGCCGCCTTGTTTTGTCCCAGCGGTACTATGACCAATCAGATAGCGGTTAATATACATACCCGCCCCGGAGATGAAATCATAGCCCATGAATATTCACACATCTTCAATTATGAAGGAGGTGCAGCTGCATTTAATTCAGGCTGTCAGATGCGCCTTTTACCCGGAGAACGGGGATTGCTTACACCTGAAACCGTAGAGGGTGCTATAAATAACCGTCATGATATCCATGCGGCCCGCACTTCGCTGATTACTATTGAAAACACCTGCAACAAAGGTGGTGGCAGTTGTTATAACCTTAATATCTTAAAAGAAATTGGCGAGGTAGCTCGCTTAAATGACCTGGGGTATCATTTGGATGGTGCACGCCTGTTTAATGCACTGGTGGTAAAAGGAGAGTCAACCAAAGATTATGGAGATCTTTTTGACTCCATCTCCATCTGTCTTTCCAAGGGTTTAGGATGTCCGGTAGGGTCCTTATTAGTAGGCTCGGAAATGTTTATCCGTGAAGCTTTACGCGTACGCAAGAAATTGGGTGGAGGTATGCGACAAGCTGGTTACCTGGCAGCGGCCGGAATTTATGCGCTGGATCATCACATAGAAAGGTTGCATGAAGATCACCGTAAAGCACAGCAACTAAAAACGGCCCTGGAAGATTGTGAATGGGTGGAAAGAACGGATGAGGTGGAAACCAACATTGTGATTTTTTACCTGAAACCAGATAGAGATCCTAAAATTTTCCTGCAAAAACTGGCCGATCAAAATATTCGTATACTAGGTATGGGGCAAGGCAAACTAAGGATGGTAACTCATCTTGATATTTCCCAAACCGACATTGACCACACGGCAGAGGTGCTGAAAAATTTTTAAATTAAGCCTCCAATTTAACCAAGCCATGTACCTGCTTCTGTCTATTTTGGAGCTGGCCTTGCCAGCTCTGGTGATCGGATCAACTTTCCACCTTCTTCAGTTCAGATGGAGAGGCCAGCCCTTACATACATACTTAAATTCCAGATGGTTACTCTACACATTTCTTTTGACATGGATTATACTCGGCTGGATCAGCGGATGGGAAACCACTCATCAAAAAGCCTATAACATTAACTTAATGTATCCCAGTCAAAAGATTGCAGATTTTTTACTGATTGGAGCCTCATTGCTGCTCATTATGAGTGCTTACTTTATTCCCAACAAACGTTTAGCTTTTACTTTACTGATCATTGAACTTAGCCTTTGGCTTTTTAAACTGTTTTTTATTAAAGGCGGTTACTTAAGCGGTGCAGCCGCGTCTTTGGATAGCGGAGTAATTATTTACGACAGTATTTCATTGATCCTACGCCTGCTGTTCTTAAAAACTGTAACACATATGCTGGTATACCCAAGAACCATCTTCATTTTTGCCGGCATCCTCATGTTTTTTAAACTTTGGTTGTTCCGGGGTTTTTAAAAACTTTACGCATACATGAGAGTTTTGATTTTACGAAATTACCTTTGCATTGTATACGTATGAAACATTTTATTTCCCTTTCCTTTCTCCTGGCCTTTACTTTTTCAACTGCTCTATGGGCTCAAAACAGCTTGGAATTAAAAGTAAATTTCATTCAAAGCATTCCGGAAGAATCAGGCTTTACCAGCGCAAAGTATAAGGCCGGAGAGTTTCCGGAAGCACCTTTTATAAGTCTTTCGGCTTACGTTATGGCGCATGAATTGAATACCAACTTAGCCTATCGCCTTCAAACAGGTGGTAAGTGGACCAGTTGGCAATACATGCTACCTAATACCGAAGGCGAAACACCTGACCGTACTACCTTTTACGCCCCTTACCTGGACCAAACTTTTGAAGCTATTCAATTCCGTGCAGACCAGGCTTTAAATCATGAGGTGGTTTTCCGTTTATTTTTCCCTTCCGCTTCGCCTGAGACACGTGGAAAAATGAAGGCGGCCAATGATTCTATTTGCAATTGCCAGAAACCTTCGTTTTGTGGTCGTAATTGCTGGTGTCCTGACGGAGATTGTCCTAAAGACAGTAATCCTGCTTATACTACTCCTACCCATATTATTATACATCATTCCGCAGGCAGCAGCGTAAGCAATAACTGGCCGGCTGTAGTTACAGCTATCTGGGATTTTCATGTAAACACCAATGGCTGGAGTGATGTAGGCTATAATTGGTTAATTGATCCCAATGGTGTGATCTATGAAGGTAGAGGAGACCGTGTATTAGGTGCACATTTCAGTTGCATGAACAGTGGCACCACGGGTATTTGCATGTTGGGGAATTTTGAAACAGCACAGCCCACCTTTAGCATGATATCCAGCCTTTCTTACCTTATTGCCTGGGAAGCTTGTATGGAAAATATACCTCCGCAGGATAGCCGCTGGCATGCTTCCTCTCAACTTAACCTACCTTCTGTTTCGAGCCACCGGGATGGAAATACTTCTACCGCTACCAATGGCTGCCCCAAGGGCACCCTTTGCCCGGGAGCCAACCTATACGCCATGCTTCCGAGTATCCGGCAAGCAGTGGCTTCCAATCCCTGCACAGGTACTTTAGGTTTTGCGGAAGCCTGGAAAAAAGATCTGTACATATATCCCAACCCGGCAATCAATACTATTGAGGTACATCAGGAATCAGGTTTAATTGGTATGGTGAAAGAACTGGAGATCCGTAATACAGCCGGTCAAAAAGTACCCTTTACCCAAACCAGTCTCCAGGCAAATGGAATTGAAATTGATGTGAATCACCTTCCCTCTGGCATTTACTTTCTGCGGGTTATCACAGAAAAGGGCACCGTTACACGCTCATTCCGCAAAAATTAATCTGATACTTGTTTTAGCTTATCCCAAACTATATCCGGTTCAAACCCTCTGCTGATCAGCCAGCGGGCTACCCTTCCCTTTTTGCGGAAAACATTCAAATCCCTGGTTTCCCGGTATTTTTTTTCCAGCAAATCGTTCAGTGTATTATCATACGCCTTATCGTCTATTTCTTCAAAGGCTTTCTGTAGCACATACACAGACAAACCATGCCGGTAAAGAGCGCTTTTTATTTTTTGCCGGCCCCACTTCTTGATGCGGAACTTTCCGCGTACAAAAGCCCGGGCAAAGCGTTCTTCGTTTAAAAAATTTTGCTGGATCAATTCCATAATCAGCTCATCCACTACTTCCGGAATGAGCCCATAGGAGAAGAGCTTCTCCCTAACCTCAACCTGGCTGCGCTCACGATAAGCACAAAAGGCCGCTATTTTTTCACGGGCCTCATTGAGGTCGTATATTTTACTTCCCTTAGAATCAGGGTTGGTTCCCATGTTCATGGGTCAGTTTAAGTACTGTACGAAAGGATACAAATTTATCCCGGAACTTGTCGATATGTTCTTTTTGCAGTTTTGGAGCGTACATTTCCTGGTACAACATAAGTGTTTCCATATCCTTAACCTCATATTGTATGGAGTAGGTGGTTCCGCTTTCTTCTTCTATCATTACCTGTAGAATTTTATTACTCAGGAACATACCCGTATTCATTACATCAGGAACATGTATTTCTTTCATCCATTTCAGCCACTCATCATGTACTGAATCATCAATATTAACAGTTACGTTGTAGATATACATAATTAGGATTAAATAGTCTTATTGAGGCTCATAACCCATTGCGGGTTCGGTATTTCTGAAAAGCCAAATTTACGATATAAAGAATGAGCATCACGAGTACCTAACATCCAGCGGGACACCCCGGACAACTCAGGATCATTCATAATAAATGTCATCAGTTGAGCAGCATATCCTTTACCCCTTTGATCTTCAATCATAAATACATCCATAAGGTAGGCAAACACGGCATGATCCGTTAATACCCGGGCAAAACCTATTTGCTGGTCATGAATATACAAACCATAACATACCGAGTTGCGGATGGTAGCTTCCACCTGCTCTACGGTACGACCCTGAGCCCAGTAACTTTGAGTAAGAAAGGAATGAATAAAAGATATATTGAGCTTTTGCTTGTTTTTGGATATGTGCAGCTCTTTCATAATTAATTTAAAAAATCGCCCCGCAGCAGCCGGAATCTTTTCCGGGCTTCGGCCGTAAAAAAACTATCCGGATGCTCGGTAAAGAGATCTCGGTATAATTCTTTGGCCTCTTCGGTCCGGTTCATTCGGGTCTCTAATAATTCCGCCAACCGAAACTGTGCATCATCTGCCAATATATCGTCCGGGTACTGATCAATTATGGCCTTAAGATCGATGGCGGCCTCTTCGTAATTCTTGTTGGACATCCATATCTCAGAGCGTAACAATAACACCTCATCCTGAATACTGTGCCCAGGAAAAGCTTTTTGTAAAGTATTGAGAATGATCATTGCCGAATCTTTTTTACCCTGAAAGTTCAGCAGGTCTGCCCTGGCAAAAAGCTTCATGGCATCGGTGGTGGTATCCAAGGCAATATTGTCATTAATAAGCAGGGAATAACGCATGGCATCATTGGCAATAAGTTTGGAAGTGGACGCTTTCAGAGCATTAAAAATGCCTTGTGCCCATTGAAAATCACCCACATAATAGGCCGCTTTGGCTCTTTTAAATTTAGCCTCCTGGCCAATGGGCGATTTCTCAAAAGCTTTTTCGGCCTGGCCATAGTAGAGAATAGCATCCCACCTTTCTCCGGTGTAGAGCAAAATATCACCCAGTTCTATTTTGGCGCGTGCCTTATCCTCATCAGAGACGTAGGAGGTGCCAATGGTATGCTCCAGTATAGCCACAGCTGAATCGGTTTCATCCATCCGAAAGGCTGTGAGATGGGCAAGGTCAATACGCAAAGCACCTATTTCCGGTAAACCCTTTAATTCAATTTCAGCGCGATAATATTGCTTTTGCAGATCCCGCCAGGCTGCTATTTCAGTATCATCTTTACTTTCCAGTAATTTTCGCTGAGCCACCAGTTTTTGTACCCGTGCTTCTTCATAAAAAGGATTGTCTTTTCCGGCATCCAAAACGTAATCAAATATCTTCAGCGCCAGCTCAAATTCTCCATTGTTCAGCGCTACGCGACCTAAATTATATACTTCAGCACGGTTTCCCCCAGCCCTGCGATCCAAAGCCTTCAATTGCGTAAATGCTCCTCTGAAATTCTTCTCCTGGATGTATACAAACACCAAAAGGTCATTCATAGTACGGGGGCCACCTTCCTGAATTTTGGTAATGATCTGCTCTTTCAGGAATTGTATATTTTCATCTTCTTCGCCCTCAGTTATACCCTGGGCTATAAGATTTTTTACAGAAGGTAGGTAGGACGGTGACCGCATTACCATTTCTACATACATGCGGTACATATTCTGCAGGTCACCCAACTCTCCGTATAAAAGGGCTTTTTGATAGTCAAACTGCATCCCGGGATTACGGGTTTCCGCTAACTCATATATTTCCAATGCCAGCTTTGGATAACCCTTTTTCTGCAGGGCATTACCTGCACCATACGCCAGGCTGGGATTGGCTTGTACCCGTTTTTTCATTTCCTCCATCGCCTTATCGGCCTCACGGGTATCTTTACTAAGTATATTGATGTATACCAAGTCAGTATACAAATCCATAGCATTTAATAATCCCTTTCGCAGAAAATACTCAGTCAGGTCTTCAGCTTCATTGTACTCTTCAAGTGCCAGATAACTATTTATGACAGCTTCATAAGCCTTGGCATTGGGAGAGCGCCTGAGGGCAGGAGATAGATAATCAACTGCCTTTTCGTATGCTCCCTCTTCATAATACTGCATCCCCAGTTCATAATCTGACTGAGCCATAAGCAGCGAACACCACGCACTAAACAGAATAGTCAGCAATTGTAATTTTAGCCTGGCTTTGTTCTTCATTTTCTAAATATATACAACATAAACGGCTAAAAGAACCAAAAGTTATGGCAGGGCTTGCAGTGAGTCAGCCATCGCCCGCATCTGAGGATGTAACGTATCCCATATTTGGATGGATAAGCGAGCCGGGCCCTGGAGCTTATTCACGTAAAGGATTATTTCACCCGTTGCGCTGGCTTCGTCTCTAAGGTATTGGTCCGCATCTTCTTCGGTTATCTTTTCATCTGCAAGACTGTTCCTTAAGGTAGCCAGTTGCTGCTGGGTATAATTGATCTCGGTGCTCAACTTTTCGTAATCAGCGAGATAACGTCCGGCACCTTTCTTTACAATGGTCATCCCGTTGAGCTTAGTAATCCAAAAGGAACGATCTAATGAATCCAGGTAATTCTTGCTGAGGTATTCATACAGTTCATTTACCTGCGGGTTAATTTCCCGTAAACGCGGTTCATCTACTGAGTCCAGCTTCAATTCATAAAAACTCAAAGTTGCCTGAAGCGAGTCTACCGTGTGGATCTCTTCTGCAAAATGTCCGTGGTTTTGACATGAGGCTATCGCTAACACCACTATACTCATGCTCAGTATTACTTTTTTCATGCTATATGATCAAATCCGGTATAAGGAATTAATACCTCAGGTATACGAATTCCTGAGGAACTCTGATTATTTTCCAGTAAGGCCGCCAGCACTCTGGGCAGCGCCAGGGCACTACCATTCAGCGTGTGACAAAGGTGTGTCTTACGGTCTTCTCCACGGTAACGCAGTTTCAGGCGATTGCTCTGGTAGGTTTCAAAGTTGGATACGGAACTTACCTCCAACCAGCGTTCCTGAGCTGCACTCCATACTTCAAAATCATAAGTCATGGCAGCTGTAAAGCCCATATCACCGCCACAAAGACGGAGAATACGGTAATTCAAACCCAGTTTTTCCAAAAGGCCACCTACATGGGCTACCATATCATCCAAAATAGCATAGGATTCTTCAGGCTTGCTTACGGTTACCACTTCCACTTTGTCAAACTGGTGGAGACGGTTAAGTCCACGCACATCTTTACCATAACTTCCGGCCTCGCGCCTGAAGCAAGGGGTATAAGCCGTACAACGAATAGGAAGGTCTTTGGCATCCACAATTTCATCGCGGAAGAGGTTGGTTATGGGTACCTCTGCCGTTGGGATGGCATAAAGATTATCCTTTTCCATGTGGTACATCTGCCCTTCTTTATCAGGAAGTTGCCCGGTTCCGAAACCTGAAGCTTCATTCACAAAATGAGGCGGTTGGAATTCCTGGTAACCGGCTTCAATATTTTGTTCCAGAAAAAAATTAATAAGGGCGCGTTGCAGGCGTGCCCCTTTACCCTTGTATACCGGAAAGCCTGCTCCGCTTATCTTTACACCCAGTTCAAAGTCAATTAGATCATACGCATCTGCCAGTTCCCAATGGGGCCTGGCTCCTTCCTGTAGCCGGGGTTTTTCACCCACCTGCTTAATTTCTTCATTATCATCCGCATTGGCTCCGGTCTTTACCCTATTATGCGGAGTGTTAGGCAAGGTTAACAGTAAATTTTCCAGAGAGTGTTTTACCTGTTCCTGCTCATATTGCAGCTCTTTACTTTTCTCCTTAAGCTCAGCCGTTTTTTCTTTAAGGGCATTAGCTTCCTGCGCTTTGCCTTGCTTAAACAACTGACCTATCTCCTTACTAATGGAGTTACTCTCCGCCAACACCGCATCCAACTCAGATTGATTAGCTCTGCGTTGCTCATCCAGACGCAAAATATCTTCTACAGTGGTTTGAGCCTTAAGTTTACGTTTAGCAAGCCTTTGAACGGCCTCCTCTTTATGTTCTCTCAAATACGAAAGTTCCAGCATGGGATTGTTGATTTTCGGTGGGCTAATTTATAAAACAAAAAAGCCCTTTCGTAAGGCACGAAAAGGCTTTTCATATTCTTTTTAGTCTTACGTGATCAGGCTTCGCTTGGTACGATCGAAACGTATGACTTATTATCTCTTTTTTTACGGAAAGCTACAGTTCCGTCTACCAGTGCAAATAAGGTATGATCTTTTCCAACACCTACATTCTCACCCGGGTTATGACGGGTACCTCTCTGGCGTACAATAATGTTTCCGGCAATAGCTTGCTGGCCACCAAATATCTTCACACCAAGGCGTTTACTTTCTGATTCTCTACCGTTTTTGGAGCTACCAACTCCCTTCTTATGTGCCATATCTTAAAACTGTTTTTAAGTTAGCTTAAAGCTTGTATTAATTCATCTTTTTTCATAGAAGAGTACCCGGTGATGCCCTTATCCTTAGCCATCTCTTTCAATTCGGCTACGGTTTTAGAACTCAAATCACTTTTCTCAGTTGCCGGAGCGGCCTCTTTCTTAGGAGCTTCCTTAGCGGGCGCTTCTTCTTTTTTAGGAGCGGCTTTCTTTGCAGAACCACTATTCTTGCCAATACCAGTAATTTCGATAAGAGAAATAGCCTGACGATGACCGTTCTTTACACGGTAGCCTTTTCTTCTCTTCTTTTTGAAAACAATTACTTTATCAGCTTTCAGGTGAGAAACAATCTTTGCGTCTACTTTAATACCTTCTATAACCGGGGCGCCAACTTCTATAGAACCATTGTCATCGGTAAGCAATACCTTATCAAAGGAAATATCACTTCCCTCATCATCTTGCAAACGGTTCACATAGATCTGTTGATCTTTTTGTACTTTGTACTGATGCCCTGCTATCTCTACGATTGCGTACATACACATTAAATTTTGGGGCTGCAAATGTAATAAAGTATTGTAATATATCAATAAGAGCCGCATAAAAATGCAGCTCTTACAGGGTCATTTACTTTTTGCCTCCTACGGATTTGTAATAGATACTATTACAAAACGACTTCCATCGGCAGATGTCCCTAAAGGATAAGATCCTTTAAGCACGGTTGTATTAGGCACGCCTCTCAGATTCATAGATGCCTCAGCAGGCAGATTATGATTTGCTTCTACTTCATAGTTACTGATCCCGTTCAGATTCTCTCCTTCATAATAGGCATCAAAATAGATCAGCATATCAGCAGGATTGGCTGGATCATAACCCAATCTGCTCATAGCATGGCCTTGCAAAAAAGGATCGTTTCCTGAAGGAATCGGCATATCCACACACCAGCCTCCGGTTGCTATACAGGGGCCTGCATAAGAGGAGATTTTGATGGGTATTTGAATGGGACCATGCGTATTGGGAAAGTTATTGATGATCTTTTTCCCGATTACCTGAGAGGAGTCTGCCATTTTATCCTGCTTTGAACAGGAGGACAAAACCATCCCCATCATTAAGAGGGGGAAGGCAAAAAATACAGAGTAATTTTTCAATAGTTTCATAAATAAGTAGGGTTTAAAAAGCCCGGTAAACCGGGCTCGTTAATAATTAAGGACGAATAATTACGGTAATAAATTTATTTCCGTCTGCATCAATGCCCAGGTCATAAATACCTTCCGGCACTACGGCATCATTTGGCATCTCCAATGTATTGGTAAGTTCAGACGGTAGCGACTTATCCTGATCAACTTCATATACTACAACATCGTCAAGGTTTTCTTCCGGGTTATACGCTTCAAAAGTTACCTTTAATGATTCTATGCTTGGATCATAGGTAAATCCGGCTCGTGCAAAATCCATAGGGATATTATCTCCTGCGGGACCGATATCCAGATCCACACACCAACCACCTATACCGGAACAAGGACCAAAAGTGGGTGAATGCTTAATTGGCATAAGTGCAGAGTAATAACCTACATATGCCTTACGGGCTGAATTTTCTTGTTGTTGTTGTTGCTCTTCCTTACTACACGAAGTAAGGCCAACAGCTAAAACCAACGCCATCCAAATGCTTAAATGTTTCATTTTACTTTTCATTTTAAAGGTTCATGATATTAGAATAAATAAATTTTAAACCTTTTGTTCCCGGATATTCCCTACAGTGATAAAGTTGTTCTGAAAGGGCCGGAATTATAGCTATTGGGAATATTCACCATTGAAAAGCGAGCTATCTGACTTTCTTATGTTCGAAAACGATCACCTCTTTTTAAGGAGCCATTGAAGTTTTAGTACATTTGGCCTCATCGCAAAAAAATACTAATCATTCTATTATTCCAATGAAAAAAACACTCTTATCTCTTTTATTCCTGGGTGCAGCTCAAATAGCTTTTGCTCAGGCCAATATAAAGTTTGAGGAATATGATCTGGACAATGGTTTACACGTGATCCTACACGAAGATCATAGCACTCCCATTGTAGCTGTATCCGTATTGTACCATGTGGGTTCCAAGAACGAACGTCCCGGTCGTACCGGTTTCGCACACTTTTTTGAGCATCTTATGTTTGAAGGGTCTCCCAATATTGAGCGAGGAGAGTATATGAATATTGTGCAAAGCAACGGTGGCGCATTAAACGCCAACACTTCTTTTGACAGGACCTTTTATTATGAAATCCTTCCCTCTAATCAACTGGAGCTGGGTCTTTGGCTTGAAAGTGAGCGCATGTTGCAGGCTACTGTAGACAATAAAGGAGTGGAAACACAGCGCGAGGTGGTAAAAGAAGAAAAAAGACTGAAAATTGACAATCAGCCTTATATGTCTTTCCGGGCCATGATGTTTGAGAAGGCTTTTGAAGATCACCCGTACGGACATACACCCATTGGTACTATGGAAGACTTGAATGCTGCGCAGATTGCAGACTTTGCTGATTTCTATAAAACCTTTTACGTACCTAATAATGCCACCCTTTCCATTGCCGGAGATATTGACCCGGATGAGGCCAGGGAAATGATCGAAAAGTATTTCGGCCCGATCAGTAAAGGCACTAAAGAGATACCACGTCCAAACCCGGCTTTTGAGCCTCTTACCAAAGAGTTTGTAGATACCGTATACGACAATATCCAGCTTCCGGGTTTGTTTTTGGGATACCGAATTCCCGCTCAGGGCACTAAAGATTCTTACGCATTGCAAATGCTTACCACTCTGTTATCTGACGGACAAAGTTCACGCATGTATAAAACCTTAGTAGACGGTGAGCAACTGGCCGTAGCTGTACAAGCATTTCCTTTTGCTATGGAGAACGGTGGACTTTTCATCACACTTGGTATTACCAATATGGGCGTTCCCTTACAGGATCTTAAAGACGGGGTAGATGCTGAAGTACAGAAAGTGCGCAATGAACTGATCTCAGAAAAAGAATACCAGAAGGTTTTAAACCAATTGGAAAATGATTTTGTGTCCAGCAATTCTACAATGGCCGGTATTGCGGAGAGCTTAGCTAATTATCACGTGTATTTTAACGATGCTGACCTCATTAATACCGAGATCGAAAAATACCGGGAAATTACCCGCGAAGACCTGAAGCGTGTGGCAAACACCTACTTAGTGAGTTCCAACCGCGTTGTGCTTTACTATTTGCCTAAAAAACAATAATTCAACCTCAAGACAATAGAATCAGAGATGAAAAAGATATTAGCATTAGCTTTTTGCCTGTCCATTTTTAACGTGGCTTTTGCACAACTGGATCGAAGTGTTCGTCCGGAAGCAGGGGATGCCCCGGAGCTGGACTTTGGCAAATACAAACTATATGAATTAAAGAACGGGTTAAAAGTAATTGTGGTAGAAGATCACAAGCTTCCCCGTGTTTCCATGAGCCTGGTGATAGACCGCGACCCTATACTGGAAGGCGATAAGGCCGGATATGTGGAACTTGCGGGAGAAATGCTTCGCCAGGGTACAGCTAGCCGCCCTAAAGCTAAACTGGATGAGGAAATTGACTTTATGGGTGCCAGCCTTTTTACCTCATCATCCAGTGTTTTTGCCAGTGGTTTGAGCAAGTACAACGCACAACTGATGGAGCTTATGTCCGATGTGGCCCTGAACCCTGCTTTTCCCCAGGAAGAGTTTGACAAACTGAAAAAACAGATGATCTCAGGTATTGAGTCTTCTAAAGATAACCCGCAGGTTGTGGCCGGTAATGTATTCAATGCCCGCCTGTATGGAAAAGATCATCCGTATGGTGAAAGTTCTACCACAGAAACTGTGGCCGAAGTAGAACTGGAAGATTGCAAAACGTATTACACTAATTATTGGGTACCTAATGCTACATATTTGGCCATAGTAGGTGATATAAAGCCTAAAGATGCCAAAAAAATGGCCCAGCAATATTTCGGAAAATGGGCACGTGGAAACCGGCCTGCCAATGTTTTTGAAGCACCGGCAAAGCCTGACGGTATTGAAATTTCCTTAACCAATAAGGAATCTGCCGTACAATCTGTAATAAACATGGGAAACACCATTGAAATGAAACCGGGAGATGCCGATGAAGTGAAGCTCGAGCTTGCTAATCAGATACTGGGTGTAGGCTCTCAAGGCCGTTTATTCCTGAATATCCGTGAGGACAAAGGATTCACTTACGGTGCTTATTCAGCTTATGATTCCGATCGCCTGATTGGAGAATTTACGGCAGATGCCAGCGTGCGTAACGAGGTTACGGATAGTGCCGTAGCTGAATTCTTGTATGAGTTCAACCGCATCCGTACTGAAGCGGTAAGCGATGAAGAACTTCGTGGCTCCAAAAATGCTATTATCGGAAGCTTCGGCCGGGCCTTGGAACGTCCTCAAACCGTGGCAAATTTTGCCCTTAACATTCAACGTTTCAACTTACCTGATGATTATTACGAGACCTACCTTACCCGTTTGGAGGAGCTTACCAAGGAGGATGTAATGGCCACAGCAAAAAAATACATCCAGCCTAACCATATGCACATTACTATAGTAGGGAAAGCCTCTGAAGTAGCAGATCAACTGGAACGTTTTGGTAAAGTAAACTACTATGATGACGAAGGCAACCCTACTACCAAGCCTTCCATGCCGGTGCCGGCTGATGTAACGGTTAAAACGGTTATTGACGGATACATCAAAGCTAAGGGTGGCGCTGAAAACATGAAAAAAGTGAAGGATATTGAAACACGCATGAAAGGAACCGTAGCAGGTGCTCCGGCTCCTATTGAGCAAGTTGAGATCCAGAAAAGACCGATGATGTTAAAATCCACCCTGAGTATGCAGGGTATGGTGGTTCAGGAAACCGTTTTTGACGGAGAGAAAGCTCAAATGAACGGTATGCAGGGGTCAAAGGAAATAACCGATGTAGATGGACTGCTTTCTATTAAGCTGGAAGCCATGATGGATAAGGAGCTTAAATACGATGAACTGGGCTACAAGCTTAAATTGGTAAGTATGGCCATGGTTGATGGTAAAAAAGCCTATGTAATGGAAATAACTGATCCTGTTGGTGAAAAGGTTACCCGCTACTATTCAGCTGAGACCTTTCTACCTGTTAAGGAAGAGGCTACTACAGAAACTCCGCAGGGGCCGGTGGTAAGCACTACCTTATTTTCAGATTACCGTGAGGTAAGCGGAGTAAAATACCCTTATGAGATAAATGCCTCTTCCGGAGCCCAGAAAATTCAAATGGTAGTTCAGGAGATTAAAGTAAACCAAGGCATTAAAGACGATGCTTTTAAAGCAAAAAAATAAGCTTGGTTAAACGAAATAAAAAAAAGCGGCCTGGGGGCCGCTTTTTTTTATTTCGCCTTTTTACGAATACGATCTGCGGGGCTGCCTTTCCGGTTAACCAAATACACACCAAGCAAAATGGCACTCATGCCGAACAAGTGATTGAGCCCGATATCCTCCCCGTCCACCAGGCCCCATATCAAAGCTACCACCGGCACAATATAGGTTACAGAGGCTGCAAAAAGGGAGCCACTGGATTTAATGAGGTAATTAAAAAGAATAACTGCCAGGCTGGTACCCATTATTCCCAAAACGGCTATATATCCCAGACTGTTCCAGGCTTCCGGATCGGATTGCATGATATCCAGGAAATTGGTGGAAAACACATACACAATGGCCGGTACACCTATAAACATGAGGCTGAGCAAGGTGATGGCAAATGATCCCAGGTCTCTAAGCTTACTATTAATGGTATTAATGGAAATAGCGTAGCAAACCGTGGCTATAATCGGGTATACGCCATAAGCCAGATTACTCATACCTACATCCATGCCTGGTAATAAAAGCCAGATAGCTCCGGCCAGCCCCATTGCTATACCCACAATACTTAACCACTTGATTCGAATACCAAACCAGATAACACCTATTAGCAGGGTAAACAGCGGGACCAGCGAATTCAGAATACCTACCAAAGAGCTGTCCATATACCGAATAGCCAGCGGAAACAAAATATAAGGGATCCCATTTCCCAATAGGCCCACCACAGCCAGCGGAAAAATATTAGTCCGGTTCAATTTTTTAAAGTGCCGGAAACCAATAAGAGCGGTAAAAAGAAATGCCAGTGATATCCGTAACATCCCAATCTGAGAGGATGAGAAAGACCGCAAACCAAATTTCATGAGAATAAATGAGCTTCCCCAGGTAATTGCCAATCCTATAAATACAGCCCAGGCTGTTAAAGTTGCGTTTTTTGACACCCTTTATCAGATCAAAGATCAAAGATAGTTTTTCAAAGCTATCAGCTTCCGCACTTTCACACCGGATGATTAAGCCATAGCCTATGCTAATATTTCAATTTAGCGTCATTCTAAACCGTGCTTTCAACACCCTGCTGTACTTTTGCTTTATGAAGTGGATAAGACGGCTCACACGCATAGAACTGGCATTAATTTACCTGGTAATACTGGCCGGCAGCGTGGTACGTATGACGGGCTCTGGCATGGGTTGCCCGGATTGGCCCAAGTGTTTTGGCTATCTGATCCCTCCTACCGAACGTGCTCAACTGGAGTGGCAGCCGCAACATACATATCAAAAAGGGCAGATCATTATTGTAGATGAAAGCCTAAGGGTGGCACAGTCGGACTTTTCTACCACCTCATCCTATTCCGAAAGTAATTGGGCGCCTTATACCAAACACGATTACGCTCTTTTTAACCCGGCCCACACCTGGACCGAATACATTAACCGCCTTGCAGGAGCATTGGCCGGTATACCGATGTTCCTATTGGTTATCATAAGTCTGTGGCACATACGCAAGAACTGGAAATGGCTGCTGCTTTCGTGTATTGGCCTGTTTTTACTGGGGTTTGAAGCATGGCTGGGCAAGTTAGTAGTGGATGGGAATCTTATTCCGGGCAGTATTACCATCCATATGATGGGAGCGCTGGCTATTATAGCGGTTCTTTGCTTACTCCTTCACTCGCTCCGTAAAAAAGAAGGATCTCTGCCAGTTACATCTACTTATAAATGGGGCGTGGCTGCAGCTCTTATATTTACTTTAATACAAATAGTGCTGGGCACACAGGTACGTGAACAAATTGATATCGCCAACAAGGAAAACCTGGAACGCATTTATTGGGTCTCACAGCTGGACTGGAGCTTTTATGTACACCGTTCTTTCTCCATACTGATCTTAATTCTGAATTTATGGTTGTGGCGGCAACATCGTAAAATGGGGAATATCTTACCGGAAATGAACTGGGTTATGGCGCTTATTAGCCTTGAAATTATTTTCGGGATTATACTTTCATACTGGGCCCTGCCCAAATTTGCCCAACCCCTGCATTTGCTTTTAGGAACCGGTTTATTTGGATTTCAGTTTTATGCACTCTTAAAGTCTGGTCAAAAAAAGTTACAGACCTTATAAGCTTATGGAAATAGCTGAAGGATGAACCTCCTTCAGCTATTTCTATTTAAAACTATACTCTACTTCTTCAGAAAGTCAAGCAGAATTTTATTCAGCTCATCCCGATGGGTGACATTCAGACCGTGTGGCCCGCTGGTAATCACATGATATTCATTATCCTGGATTCCCTCTCTGGCCTGTTCAGCGGAAGTGGCAATGGGTACAATATTATCCGCATCACCGTGTACGATGAGGGTAGGCACATTTACATTCTTCAGCTCCGGCCTGAAATCTGTTTCCGCCCATGAAAGCGCACACTGAATGGTAGCACGCGGTGAAGCATGTGCGGCAATGGACCAATCGTAATGCAGTTGTGCTTCATTAATACGGTCTTCCTTCAGGTTCTCATAATTGTAAAAACTGGAGTGAAACCCTTTGAGAAAACCTACCCGGTCTTTTTGCAGCGCATCTATAATCCCCCTCAGATCTTCCTTTGGCACTCCATCCGGATTATCATCTTTTTGAGCCACCAATGGAATTATAGAACTGATTAAGGCAGCTTTGGCGATGCGATCATTACCATAGTCCGTAAGATAGCGCACTACCTCGCCTCCCCCCATAGAAAATCCGCAGATAATACAGTTCCGGAGATCCAACTGAGCGATGAGTTCATGCAGATCATTGGCCAATGTAGAATAATCATAAGCACCCCAGGGCGCGGATGATGCCCCAAACCCTCTGCGGTCATACGTTATACAGCGGTACCCGGCCTCTACTATGGCCCATCGCTGCCCTTCCCAGGCTTTATGGCTTAACGGCCATCCGTGGATAAGGATTACGGGCTGTCCCTTGCCATAATCTTCATAAAAAATATCAGTTGATTCTTTTGAATTATTTGTTATGTAAGGCATAAGTATGTTTTTTCAATTAACCTGTTTAACCCGATATAGTTTGGGAGTACAAGAATGAAAAAAGGGCCCGAAGACCCTTTTTAAACTTTAAAATAACGGAGGTTTATTGGATCAATATCTCATCCGGACCTATAAACTGCACCTGTACTTCCCCACATTCCCCGCAGGTTCCGATAAAAGGAGACATAGTATTGCCCGCACCACAGCTGGTAACCCGTTCAACGGTACTGCCGTATACGCCACAATAATTACAATCTGCATCAGTGGGAACAATATCCGCAGACATCCACTCCAGATTTGCACCACCACAAGGGTGAACAAGGTTAAGCCCCGGACCTATACATACCGGTCCCAGCGTACAGTCATCCGGTGCACAGTCATAGGCATAAATTACTAATTCAAAATAGCAATCTGTTCCGTTATAGATTTTGAGATCTGAATTTTGAGCTGAAATTTCAGACACACCCAGTAATAACATTACCAAGGCTATACCCTTGATAATAGTAGAAAAATGTTTCATGTTAATAAAGATTAGAGTTAAATTCAAACCTGAATCTACAACTATTTTTTTGCATGTATTACCAGGTTTAGAGGCACTTTGCAGAAGCGGGGAAGCTTTCACCATATAAGAATGCATCAATTATTGATAAATCAATTTAATTACTTACGTTTGTTCTCAAGAAGCTTATATGGCTACACACGACATTGAAAATGTAATACTGTTCCAGCTGGACCGTACCAACAAGATGGCTAAACAGCATTCCCAATTAGCTATTGACAGGCAAAATATGGGAATAACAGTAGAGCAATGGGTATTGCTTAAGATCATTGAAGAATCCAATGAGTTGTCTCAAAAAGATCTGGCAAAAAAATCCTTACGAGACCCTGCCTCTATAACCCGTACTCTGGATATCTTAGAAAAGAAAAAACTGATACGCAGAGAAGCCATACCCCAAAACCGGAGACAGTATAACATCATTCTAACAGCCCAGGGAAAGGAATTCGTAAACCAGAATATGGAGTTGATAAAGGAACTGCGCAAACAGAGTGTTAACGGTTTTACTCTTAAAGAGCTGGACACCCTAAGATCTTTTCTGCTACGGATGCAGGAAAACATGAGTTAGGTTTTTTTTGAATTATAAATTGATATATCAATATTTGATTAAACATGAATATACATGCATTATTGACCTGTTTCATAGTTGGCTGCTCTTCAAACCTTGAGAGTGACAGGAAAACGCTGATTCAAAATAATATGGAGATCAATTGGCACCATAAAGGACCAAATATCCATATCTCCATGAGTGCACCTACTGAAGGTTGGGTAGCCATAGGTTTTAATCCTTCTCCGGGTATTAAAGGAACTTATCTGTTGATGGGGCACATTGAAGAAGGAAAGCCAGACGTAGTGGAATATTATACGCTTAGTCCCGGTAATTACCGTACGCTTGAGAGCTTAGAGTGTAGCCCCCGGGTAAAAAACATAAGGGGCAGCGAAAAAGAAGGAACCTCCCTGCTGTCTTTCACCATTCCTACACGGGTAAACAGTGCTTACCATCAAGATCTTTCCGAGGGAAATGTGTATAACCTCATCATAGCCTATAGCCGTGAAGATGATTTTCAACATCATTCCATGATGCGAACCTCAGTGCGTATAGAGTTATGACTTAAAATTTTAATCCGTCTATTTTTTAATTCTAATCATTTAAAATCCACCTTATGAACAAGTTCATTTTATCCATTTTTATCACTTTAAGTGTATATACTATGAGTTACGCTCAAAATCAGGAAGTAACAGCCATAAAAACAACTATAAAAGCTTTTGCCAAAGGCGGTGATAATAGCAATGCCCGGGAAACAGCACAGTATCTGGACCCCAATTACCGGGTAGTTATGAACCGTCTTTTCGGAAGTAAAGAAGTCGTGATCCTTTCACGGGAAGTGTACCTTGAAAAAATCCGCAACAAAGAATTTGGAGGCACCCCCCGCACGCTGACTTTTCAGGATGTTATCACAAACGGCTCCACCGCATGTGCAAAAGTTAAAATGGCTTCCGCTAACCTGACCTTTATTTCCCTTATCAATCTGGTAAAAGATGAACAAGGAGAATGGAAGCTGGTAAGTGACACTCCCGTTGTAGAGTAAGTTTTTCCTCTCCGGCTTTCAGGCCGGAGAGGAATCTCATATTAAGTTACCGCGAAATTCTGCTTTACCCTCGGAGGCTCAGAAAAGTAAGCTTACCTTTGCGCCCTTTTTTAAGAGCACATGAACCGTATTTTCCACAATTTCACATCCAACCCCAAGAACGATATTTTCTCAGGGCTTACCGTAGCTTTAGCATTGGTACCGGAAGCGGTGGCCTTTGCCTTTGTAGCCGGAATAGACCCTATGGTTGGGCTTTACGGAGCATTTATGATGGGCTTGATTACAGCCCTTTTTGGTGGCAGGCCGGGTATGATATCCGGAGCTACCGGAGCTATGGCTGTAGTTATGGTGCACCTCATTCAGAAGGGTAATGAAGTAGGCCTGGAGCTGGCTCAACCCGTGGAAAATCTTGGCTTACAATGGTTATTCATTACACTTCTTATGGTAGGTACCATTCAAATACTGGCCGGTACTTTTCGCTTGGGTAAATTTGTACGATTGATCCCCCACCCGGTGATGATGGGTTTTGTAAACGGTTTGGCCATAGTTATCTTCCTCTCCCAGCTTGAACTTTTTAAGCAGCGCGTTGACGGAAATGTACAGTGGCTTCAGGGAGCAGACCTCTGGATCATGTTGGGCCTGGTAGGTCTTACGATGGCGCTTATGTTCGGGCTACCAAAACTCACTAAAAAAATACCGGGTGCTCTTGCCGCTATTATTGTAGTAGCGGCTATCACCATTTTGGGTCAGCTGGATGTAAGTACTGTAGGATCGTTTATCCGTGATAGTGGTGGTAGTGGCCTGGAAGGTTCCCTGCCTGCTTTTCAGCAACAAATATTCGGACTCATCCCATCCGTGGAGGGACATTGGGGACTTATAATTTCTACCGCCTTTCTATTGGCAGCAGTAGGCCTTATAGAATCACTTATGACCCTAAACCTTATTGATGAAATGACCGAAACCCGGGGAAGTGGTAATCGTGAATGCATAGCTCAGGGTGGTGCCAATATGATAAATGGCTTATTTGGCGGAATGGGTGGTTGTGCCATGATTGGTCAATCTATCATCAACGTAAGCTCCGGAGGAAGAGGACGCCTTTCCGGCATGGTGGCTGCGCTGGCATTATTAGCCTTTGTGCTTTTTGCCGCTCCGCTTATTGAACAAATTCCAATTGCCGCTTTGGTAGGTGTAATGTTTATGGTGGTGATCGGAACTTTTGCCTGGAGCAGCTTCCGCATTTTGAATAAAATTCCTCTGGCGGATGCCATTGTACTTATCACAGTCTCTGTAATTACCGTTTGGCAAGACCTTGCCATTGCTGTGCTGGCTGGTGTAATAATGTCTGCCCTGGTGTTTGCCTGGAAAAACGCTACCATGATACGTGCGCGTAAGCACCTAAGATCAGATGGCACTAAGATATATGAGATCTGGGGGCCTTTGTTTTTCGGCTCTACCCAAACTTTTAATGCCAAATTTGATCCACGCAACGACCCGCAAAAAATAGAAATTGATTTTATAGAATCAAGGGTAAGTGATCACTCCGGAATAGAAGCCCTGCGCAACGTAGCTAATAAATACCTTGACCTGGGCAAAGAAGTGACCCTCACACATCTGAGTCCCGAATGCAAGAGACTGTTGATCCGCAATAACCCGGAATTCGATACCATCATTCAATCATCCATTGATGATCCACGCTATCACGTAGCTACTGACCTTATGGACAAAGAGGTCTGAGAAGTAAAATCTTCCTCTTTACGCAAATACCTCTCTCGTTATACTGACAGAGAGCCTGTTGTTGTTCAAAAAAACAGGAGACATCATCTTTTTAGAGTCCTGATACCTCTGTAAGACCAATAGAATTTCCTATTTTTAAGGCCGAACCTCTTCTTTACTTTTAGGTTAAACACAACTCAAATTTCAGAATAGATTTTACTATGAACATCAAAGAGATTTTTGCAAATAATCAACAATGGGTGCAGAACAAGCTGGGAGTGAATGCTGACTACTTCGAAAAGCTGGCAGCCGGTCAAAGCCCTGAATTACTGTACATAGGTTGCTCGGATAGTCGTGTAACTGCAGAAGATATGATGGGGGCAAAACCCGGTGATGTATTTGTACACCGCAATATCGCCAATATGGTGTCCAACCTGGACCTCAGCGCTATGTCCGTCATTAATTATGCCGTTAGCCACCTTAAAGTCAAACATGTAGTAGTTTGCGGCCATTATAACTGCGGGGGCGTAAAAGCCGCCATGCAGTCTCAGGATTTAGGTATACTTAATCCATGGCTCCGGAATATTCGTGATGTATACCGTTTACACCAGGAAGAACTGGATGCTATCCATAATGAAGATGAACGCTACAATCGTTTGGTCCAATTAAATGTACAGGAGCAATGTGTGAATGTATTAAAGACTGCCGATGTTCAACTGGCCTATCGCGAAAGAGGACTAAGCGTTCACGGGTGGGTTTTTGATCTTCACAGCGGAAAGATCATTGATCTGGAAATTGACTTTGACAAAGTACTCGAAAATATCATGAAAATTTATCATTTAGATTAGACTATAACTCGGTATACCAGAATTTTACACAAGCCCTTTTCAGGGCTTGTGTTTAAAAACGCAAACCATGGGGAATACCTTAACACACTTTGCTATCTACGCAGATGATCTGAACCGGGCTGAAAAATTCTACCAAAAGATTTTTAGCTGGGGTTTTCAGTCCTATGGAACTGAGGATTTTAAACAGATTAAGGTTAGTGATGCCGAAAAAGCTCCTCTTATTGGTGCTATTCAACACCGGAAATACTCGCCTCTCAAAGAAAAAATTATTGGCTTGGAAGGCACCATACAGGTAAAGGATATTAGCCAGGTAGAGCAAGCTGTTAAAGAAGGAGGTGGTACCCTTTTAATGCCAAAAACAGCCATACCTCATGTAGGCTGGATCATTAAATTCCTGGACACAGAAGGTAACCTTCTGTGCGCCATGCAAGCAGATGCTGCCGCGCTATAGGTTTGCACTATGGAAAGTATTCGTCCCATACACCCGGATTTTAATTACTTTCTTAAGCATAAAGAAGAATCTCTTAGCAGCCTTTACCGTGACTTAAGGAGTTTTATCCTGGAGAACTTCCCCGATACGCATGAGCTGTTGTACCATACCCATGCCCTTACCAGTGTATACAGCGTTTCACCAAAGCTGGGTGATGCCTATTGTATGATACCAATATACTCGGCCCATCTAAACCTGGGTTTTAATAAAGGTACTTTAATACCGGATCCCTCCGGATTTCTACAGGGAACCGGTAAGCTTATAAGGCATATTCCGGTTGCAACTCATCATGATTACCGTAAACCGGAAGTAATACAATTGATCCGTGATGCATATAAACTGGCCATGGAAGATAATGATCATGATGACCCCATTCGTTCTGACAAACTCACACACTCCAGAATTAAGGTATGAAAAGAGATGAACTTGTGTTGAAAGTCCGGGAAATGAATTCAGTTCTCAAAAATCTTGAAGAAAAATTAGCCTCTTACTCCAAGAAAGAATTGAATACCCGGCCCAATCCCGAAAGCTGGTCTCCTCTACAGGCTTTATACCATCTTTTTCTCTCTGAGGGTTATGCTTTAAGTTATTGTCAAAAAAAACTCAGTTTTAACCCCAGCATTAAAAAAGCCAGCCTCTTAGCCCGGATACGTTCACTCCTGGTAGTGGGTTATCTTTCCAGTCCGCTGAAATTCAAAGCGCCCAAAGCGGTAAACTCATCTGCTATGCCAGATGAACTGGAACTTAGCGAATTAACAGGTAAGTGGTTAGCTCAACGGGATGAGCTTATCACCTTTCTGGAAAAGGTCCCCCAAAGTTATCTAAACACCGAGCTCTACAAACATCCTTTTGGTGGCCGCCTTTCCCTGTCCGGGATGCTTTCCTTTTTAAATGCCCACTTTAAACGTCACCAAAAACAGGCATTAAGGGCATTGCCACATTAAAACCCATACGCATTAACTACTGGCAAAAAACCTCTAATTATGACTGAAAAGTTTAAGCACGCGTCAGAATCGCACGTTACCATATCAGAGTTGATGCTTCCCTCTCACTCCAATTTTGGAGGCAAAATACACGGAGGCTATATTCTCTCTTTAATGGATCAGATAGCCTTTGCCTGTGCTTCCAAACATTCCCAAAATTACTGTGTAACGGCTTCTGTTGGATCAGTGGATTTTTTAAATCCGATTGAGATTGGCGAGTTGGTAACCTTAAAAGCGGCTATCAATTATACCGGCAGAACATCTATGGTGGTGGGCATACGGGTGGATTCTGAAAATATCCAAAGCGGTAAGCAAAAACATTGTAACTCCTCTTACTTCACCATGGTAGCTAAAGATCGTGAAGCACAGGCATCAGTTCCTGTTCCGGGGCTCCTGTTACAAACTAAAACAGATGTACGCAGATTTGTAGAGGCTATAAGGCGCAAAAAGCAAAAGGAAACAATTGCCGACAACCTTGATGAAAAGAACTTTCGAATAGAGGATCACCAGGAAGAACTGTACGGACAAAACCTGAAAATGGAGTTGGCCAGGCGTGTCTGAACCTGAAAATATAAAGCCCCAATACGAAGCTTTTCTGAATGCTTCTCCTCTTCTGAAAAATTTTAAATTTTCTTTATTCAGCTATGAAAAAGTAGTTCATGAAGCTCCTTCTGATGTGCCTTTAAAAGGCGTTTTCGGAAAACGCATGGAATACTTTTTCAGTCATTATTTGCAAAATTCAAAGCGGTATGACCTGCTGGCCCAAAACATTCAAATTATTGAAGACGGGATTACTAAGGGTGAACTTGATTTTATTGCTTTTGATAAGCTGAAAAAGCAAGCCCTCCATATCGAACTGGCTTGCAAATTTTACCTTTTCAAACCATCTGAACCACTACCCTGGGTAGGACCAAATCACCGTGATTGGTTACACCTTAAGCTCAATCGCCTGTCTAAACACCAGTTCCCTTTGTTGTTTCACCTTAAAAGCAGGGAGTTCCTGGATAAGTTAAACCTGGTGCCGGAACAAATGGCTCAACAACTACACCTGCCAGGGCTTTTATTTTTGCCTTTTGGCCGTTCAAAGTGGAACCTGCCTGAAGATATCAGACCGGAGGCAATAGGAGGTTTCTGGTTACGGGAAGTGGATCTTACCGAAGAGCATTTCAGGAATTGCCTCTTCCACCTTCCCACAAAGGAAAACTGGCTTGCCGGGCCGGAACATCATTCTGGCTGGAGTTGCTATGATGACGCATATGCAGCTATCGTGAAGCTGCTGAAAAACAAACGCTCACCCATGGTTTGGGTATGCACCCCTGGAAAGCAATTTCTCAGGCTTTTTGTTGTATGGTGGTAATCGCTGCTGGATTGTACCTTAGCTTCACACAAGTATATTGAGGAATGACTGCTAAATATGATCATATTGGCCAGGGGTATAACCGCACCCGTAAAGCCGATCCATACCTTACCGAAAGATTAATTTCACTTTTAAAACCGGAAAGTGGCAAATACTATCTCGATGTAGGTTGCGGAACCGGGAATTATACGCATGCCTTATACAACCGGGGTGTTCATCTTACCGGAATAGACCCTTCTGAGAAAATGCTTACTGAGGCCCGTAAAAAGAACAACTCCATTGAATGGAAAAAAGGCAGTGTGGAAGACCTCCCCTTCCACGATGCTGTATTTAACGGAGCCATAGCTACCCTTACCCTGCACCATTGGCAAAATATGGTTAACGGTTTTGCTGAAATAAAAAGGGTTCTGATACCCCGTAGTAACCTGGTGATCTTTACTTCTAGCCCGGAGCAGATGGAGACGTATTGGCTCAACCATTATTTTCCGCAAATGATGAAAACGTCAACTGCGCAAATGCCTTCTTTGAAAAAAATAAGCGCATGCCTGGAACAAAGCGGTTTTTCTCAAATCACTACCGAAAAGTATTTTGTTCAGAATGATCTCCAGGATCTTTTTTTACAGTCTGGCAAATACAAACCAGCTATGTATTTTGACCCGCAGATACGAAGTGGTATTTCTTCTTTTGCAGCACTTTCAAATGCTGAAGAAGTACAAAAGGGGCTGGATTTACTTGCCAGGGATATTGAAAGCGGGAAAATTCAGCAGATCATAGATCAATATGAAAATCAGGCAGGTGATTACCTTTTTATACGTGCCTGCTCCTAATTGTACTTTTACCGCGCATGAATATTCTCCAGTATTTTGATTTCATCGGAACTTTTGTTTTCGCCATAAGCGGAGTACTTACCGCCTCTTCCAAAAAAATGGATGTCTTTGGAGGTTTTATAATTGCCTTTGTAACCGCCATTGGCGGTGGTACTTTAAGGGATGTACTGCTCGGTAACTTTCCAGTAGTATGGATACAGGATATCACTTATTTATACATTGTGATCACTGCTTTTGCCATAAGCCTGCTCTTTAAAAAATACATTGTTCGCTTACGCAAAACCTTATTCCTTTTTGACACTATTGGAATTGGTGTATTCACAATTCTGGGTTTACAAACTGCTTTAGAACTTGGTGTTTCCGCTCCCATTGCGGTGGCTATGGGAACTATCTCTGCCGTTTTTGGAGGTGTATTACGAGACATCCTTTGCAGCACCACACCACTTATTTTCAGAAAAGAAATTTACGCCACTCCCTGTATACTTGGTGGCATCACCTACCTCCTATTACATTACCTCAACGGTAAAATGGATTTCATAATTCTTATAACTGCACTAATGATAATCAGCTTCAGACTATTAGCTGTTAAGAATGGATGGGCTCTCCCCAGACTTAAATAAATTATCCTTTCTGAAAAAAGTGTTTTTTACCCTAATCTTTAGAGTGTATTTTTCTAAATAGTCACAAATATTATCTACTTATTTTTTGTATTAATTTTTTAAATGTGTAACCAGTATTTTAAAAATTAAAAAACTTTATTTATTTAGATTCAAAAAAGAAAATCACATTCCTTAAGTTACTCTATTTTAATTACTAAGGTTATTAATTTTATAAACGAATGTTACACCATCAAATATTGTTAATTTGAATATTTTATCTCTATATTAGGCTTAAATCAAATAGTAATAAGCATGATTAAATTATCAAAACTCACTACTCTATTATTTCTACTTCTTACCATTAGCTTTAGCTGTAGTAAAGATGACACCCAAAGATCGAAATCAAAAGAAGCGCCACAAGCCGCTTATGATTCGGATAAGATCCGAGCCTTTCTGGTGCATGACCTGCAGTTGAATCCTGATGAGTTGGAAGAAAGAGATGAATCCTTTATTTATCAGCATGATATTGAATTTCCAAAAGCTAATTTTTGGGAGGATTATGGCAATGTGGACTTCAAGGCTAAGCATCGTAAATCTTCATATAAGGTTAACCCTACCGGAGCGGCCTACATTTATTTCAATGCCGGGGTTCCCAGTTCATGGAAAACCCAAATGTTAAACGCCATGAGTGAATGGAACGCCTTGGGTGGCCCCCTTTATTTTTATGAATACGTTTACCCCTATACTTATACTGGTATTGGTGTGATCAACGTACGGTATGAAGATTTCGGGTCTGGAGATGAAAATGTGTTTGCCCGTGCAGGCTTCCCGAAAAGCTCAGGTAGCATTCACAAGGAGATCAAGATCAATTCCGGTTATACAGGTACCACACTATACAATAGTCATAAGAAAAAAGTGAGCGCTCATGAACTGGGTCATTGTATCGGTTTTTGCCATACCAACACCTCTGACGGCTCTTTACTTTACACCGGAAATTATGGTTGTGACACCTATGATGACAGCCAGTCTATTATGCGCCAGGGACGTATCAGCTGGGCAGGGTTTTCCACCTGTGATGAACTTGCGTACGAAGCGCTTTATTAAGCTTACACTTAGTTTATAAACAAAAAGGCGGGCTGTGCCCGCCTTTTTGTTTTCATACCACCTTCCGCCTTGGCGTTTTTTGTAAGTTCGAAAACTGAAGCCCACTTACTACTGCCTTGTTCAATACATCACTTTCTTTAATAGTTAAGTGTCCGCTGGTTTTCACCATAAGCCTGGTGTTTAGCCTGAAGGGGTTTCACGCCTATGGGCAGACTTCACTTTGGAAGGCAGATACCGAAATTCAATACTGGTCTGACCTTGCCCTCTACACCACTCCTGAACGCCACACTGGCCTGGATTATATGGGGTGGCTGATCAACTCTTCTTCACTTTCTTATAAAAAAACACATAGTCTTCATCTTGGGCTAATGCTTACCCACGGTGGTGAACCTTCTTTAAAATCTGTGGGCGATCTGCAAACCTTCTCTAACATAGAAGCCGGCTGGCTTTACGGTTTTTATGAAACTTATTACCAGTATAATAATGACCATCTTCAGCTTAAAATAGGTCAGCAGGATATCAATACAGATTTTTTGGTTTCAGAAAATGCCTTGCTTTTTGCGCATAGCTCTGCCGGAATAGACCCGGTTACCACACTCAATATGCCGGCTCCTACTTATCCTTTCACAGCTATAGCCCTTACCTCCAGATGGACTATTAAAAAAGCTTTAAGTATACGAACCGGAATTTTTGACGGTCAATTTGGTGCTGCCCGTAAAAACTTTATAACTATTGATTGGAAGATATCCGGGGACAAAGGTTTGCTTTATATAGTGGAACCCGAGATTCACCTCCTCCATGATCGGGTAATTCTAAAACCAGGAACCTATTACCACAGCGGTAATTTCATTTCTAAAAAAGACAATAGTATCAGGAGGGGTTTATGGGGATATTACCTGGTCTCTGATATCACCCTCTTTCAAAAAGAAGAAAAAAGTATAGGCCTCTTTACACAATACAGCATTTCCCGTCCCGAGCTAAGCGACTTGCAGTATTATGCCGGCACCGGTTTACGGATAGTGCAGCCTTTTAAATGGGACCGGGCACACGAGTTAGGTATATTTATAGGCTATACACGGCTTTTCAGCCAATGGTCAGAAACTGCTGAGAAGTACGATATAATAAGTGAAACGGCTATAGAACTCAGCGGACAACTAAGCATAACACCCTGGTTAAAGCTTCAACCTTACTTTCAATTGATACTCCGCAACGACATACACCCTGAAAAGCCGGAACCCCTAATAGCCGCATTACGTGCTATCACTACTTTATAAGCAGAAGCCTTAATTAAATTGAAGCATGAAAAACTATGTAGCCCTTCTCCGCGGAATTAATGTAAGTGGTCAAAAGAAAATGCCCATGGCCATTCTGCGACAACAGTTAGAAGAACTTGGATTTCAAAACGTGGAAACGTATATACAAAGTGGCAATGTGGTATTCCGGTCTTCTGAAAATTCCATTTCCCAGCTAGCCGCCATAATTCATAATATGATCCTTCAGGAGTATGACTTTGATGTACCAGTTCTTGTTCTCACGGCTACTAAAATAAAAGAAACCATTGAAAACAATCCTTTCCTTCCTGAAAAAGAAGGCAATGCAAAGGACTTATACGTTACATTTCTGGAAGGAGTACCCGAACCATCTCACCTGGAAAAACTAAATATCGTGAACAGTGGGCGGGATCAGTTTATGGTAAAGGAAAATGTGATTTACCTCCATTGTCCGGATGGGTATGGCCGCACCAGGCTCAACAATAACTTCATTGAAAATAAACTAAAGCTGAAAGCCACTACACGCAACTGGAAAACCACTTTGAAATTATTGGAAATGGTAAATACTTCCGGCAATACCTGACTTTTTTATCAATTTAGTACTTTTAAAGTCTCGATCATATCCTTGGTCTGCTACCTCTCATAACCCGACAGCCTCATGGTTGATCATCAAACAAAATCCATTCTATGAAAAATTTCTTGTCTACCCTAAGCTTGATATTACTGGTCTTTTGCAGTAATGCCCAGGAAAAACTTTCCTATCAAAAACCACCACAAGCTATTTTAGATCTGGTGGAAGCACCATTAGCCCCTTCGGTACGAATTGACCGCAAAGGCGAAATGCTGGTACTACTATACCGCGATCCTTTTAAATCTATTGCCGAACTTTCTGAAGAGGAAATGCGCCTGGCCGGTTTGCGGATAAACCCCAAAACAAACATTGGGAGCCGTACCAACTATTATAACAATATGGAGATCAAGAAGGCTCAGGCTAAGGATGCTCAGCCCGTAAGCGGATTACCCGCCAATGCAAGGCTGGCCAATTTCAACTGGTCTCCTGACCAAAGTAAGATGGCTTTTACTCACACCTCCGCAGAAGGTGTGGAAGTTTGGGTTATGGATATTAAAAAACGTACCGCCAAACGCCTCACCAATGCATCTGTAAACGCCAATATGGGGAACCCCATAACCTGGTTTAAAGACGGTAAATCTCTTTTGGTGCGCATGCTGCCGGCTAACCGTAAAACACTCATCAATACCAGTGAAGCCGTTCCTGCCGGCCCCATAATTTCAGTGAGCTCCGGTGAAAAAGCTCAGAATCGTACCTATCAGGATCTGCTTAAAAACCAAAATGATGAGCACAATTTTGAAAGCCTCACCGAATCGGAAATTTATAAAGTGAGTCTGGATGGTAAAAAAACTCAGTGGCTACCTAAAGCCATGTATTCCGATGTAGATTTTTCTCCGGATGGAGAATATGTAATGGTATCACACATTAAGCGTCCGTTCTCATACATCGTTCCTTACTATCGTTTTCCATCTTCCACCAATATTTATGATGCCAATGGTAAAATTGTACAGAATGTATTGGAAGCTCCGCTTACCGAAGTTTTACCCAAAGGCTTTATGGCTGTTCGGGAAGGCAGAAGAGGAATGTCATGGCGCGGAGACAAACCGCATACTATTGTATGGGAACAAGCCCTTGATGGTGGAGACCCTGAAAATGAAACAGAATACCGGGATGAGGTTTTTGAGCTGAACGCCCCCTTCAACGGCACACCCCGTTCTCTGATTAAAACCAAAAACCGCATGAGCTGGATATCATGGGGAAATGATAATGTAGCCATTGCTTATGATTATTGGTGGAACACCCGGAATACCAAAACCTACCTTTTTAATCCTTCCGATGCCAGCCAGGAACCTGTGGTTTTATACGATCGCAATTATCAGGACCGCTACAGCGACCCGGGTAGTTTTATGTCTGAACGCAATGAATATGATCAATATGTACTTTCATTAAATGACAACAAGGCCTACCTGATGGGAGACGGTTACTCTGAAAAGGGACAGTTCCCTTTTGTGGATGAGCTGGATCTGAAAAGCCGGGAAACCAAACGCCTTTATCAGTCTGCCTACACAGATAAAGCGGAAAACCTTTATTTTGCTACGAACATTACCAAGGGGGACATCCTGGTACGTGTTGAATCACCCACCGAATATCCCAATTATTACATTCGGAACATCTATAAAAAAGATGATCTTACCTCGCTTACCTCTTTTGAAAACCCTTTTAAGAGTATTCAGGATGTGCACAAAGAGGTGATTACCTATACTCGTGAAGACGGACTGGAGCTGGATGCTACACTTTACCTGCCGGTAGGTTATGATAAGGCTAAAAAAGAAAAGCTTCCTATGGTGATGTGGGCCTATCCCCGTGAGTTTAAAGACAAAAACAGTGCGTCACAAAATACTTCCAATCCCAATGAATTTACCTACCCCTGGTATGGCTCCCCCATTTACTGGGTTACGCAGGGCTACGTGGTGCTGGATGATGCTGCTTTTCCTATTGTAGGAGAAGGAGATGAAGAACCTAACGAAACTTTTCGCACTCAATTGGTAAGTAATGCCAAAGCGGCTATTGATGCAGTGGATAACCTGGGCTATATTGACCGTAATCGTGTAGCCGTAGGCGGACATTCATACGGTGCTTTTATGGTAGCCAACCTCCTTTCTCATTCTGATCTCTTTGCAGCCGGAATTGCCAGAAGCGGAGCCTATAACCGCACCCTTACTCCTTTTGGATTTCAAAGTGAGGAACGAAGTTATTGGGATACACCTGAGACTTATTATGAGATGTCGCCCTTTATGCATGCGGATAAAATGAAAACTCCACTGCTACTGGTGCACGGTGAAGCAGATAACAACTCCGGCACTTATCCCCTGCAAAGCGAGCGTTACTTCAATGCACTCAAAGGATTGGGTGCGCCCGCCCGTTTGGTAATGTTACCTAAAGAAAGCCACGGTTACCGCGCTAAAGAAAGTGTATTACATTTACTATGGGAGCAGAACACCTGGCTGGATACGTATGTGAAAAACCGGGAAATGAATACCGAAGAGGCTAAAAAACCTTAGTTGAAATATAACCTTAGAATCAAGGCCGGGATTTTCCGGCCTTTTTTTATTCATAAAGAATATCCATCGCCCGAAAAGAATCATGAAGGCTTACCTGAACTTTAACACCTGTAAAGGCAAATGCCGACAGTATGGTGTTCATATTCTCGTTTTGCAAAAAGGTATGAATACCCTCCGCTTCCAAACGTGATTTGAGCACGTAGGCGTCATTTACATTATCAAATTCAGCTATGGTAACGAGTTCTGCCATTGTAAGCTTTCGATGAGGCGCACCGTTTCATCAAACATAAAATTGTTAACGGGTCGCAGGGAATCCGCATTAGGCGGTGCATAAAAATACAAAACCCCGCGCAGGAAATGGTCGGTACTGTCCGTAACAAAAAATTGAGTACTGGTAGCCGCATCTCCTTGTATACGGTATAAAATCCCATACACCGATTGCAGCGGGTCGGCATATTCCTTTTCACGCATACCATCAGCTTTCACCTGATGCTTTATGGCCAGCTCCTGCCCATCACGTAAAAGCGTATCCAGGTTTTCAGGAGTAACTGGTTTATAGGTAAGCTGCATCCGGGCTTTTATAGACGGGTAATAAATATCTCCCCAGCAACGAGGCTTATCTATCCATATTGCCGCAGAATTCAGTTCAAAGCTGTACGGGCAATTGCCCGGTGAAAAGCGGGTATAACTGGTATCCGGCACTTCCAGGCGGAAGTATCCGCGCGGTTTAGGCGTGTATTCTTCTTTACAAGCTACAAGCCCTGTCAGTAATACTATGAGTATGCTAAGCTTTTTCAACACCTTCCTTATCATCTGCCAGGGTCACTTTTATACGCTTTATCCTGCGTCCTTCCAGGCTTTCTACTTTAAAAACAAACGCATCAAACCGGGTTTCCTCATTCCGTTCCGGAAACTTACCGGCCAACTCCAACAGGAAACCAGCTAGCGTATCGGCTTCACCGCGCTTTTCGGCAAAAGCTTCGCCATCCACCTGCATCACTTTAAAAAAGTCGTTCAGGTGTATTTTACCTTCAAATACGTAATTGCGTTCATCCAATTTAGAGTACACCAATTCTTCATCATCAAACTCATCACTGATCTCCCCTACTATCTCTTCAATAACGTCTTCAAGAGTGATTATACCACAGGTTCCTCCAAATTCATCCACCACAATAGCCAAGTGAACTTTTTTATACTGAAATTCCTTTAACAGATCATCAATCTTTTTATTCTCAGGAACATAGAAGGGCTCCCGGATCAGAGCTAACCAATCAAAATCAGTAGCTTCCTCCACATGGGGTAAAAGATCTTTGATATACAGCACACCTTTTACCTGGTCAAAATTTTCTTCGTATACCGGTATCCGCGAATAGCCAGAGTCCAGAATAACGTCCATCACCCTGACATAGTCCCAGGATTGATCTACTGCTATCACATCCATCCTGGGTTTCATGATCTGCTTTACGGTTGTACTTCCAAACTTTACTATACCTTCCAGTATCTTCTGTTCATCATCTGTAGTATCTTCATTGGCAAGCTCCAGTGCCTGGCTAAGGTCATCTACCGAAAGATTCTCCGAACTGGTTCGTAAACGCCTCTCAATAAAAGAAGTAGAACGCACCAACATCAGACTGAAGGGCCTGAAAAACCATCGCATAATAAACATTGGGCGGCTCATGAATGACGAAAAGCTCACGGCCCTCCGATTGGCGTATACTTTTGGCAGTACTTCACCAAATAGCAGAATAAGGAAAGTAATAGCCACTACCTGTACCAGAAAACCCAGTGTCTCATTATCCGAAAAATCCATCAGCTCAGTGGTGAGGTATGACGAGAGGATAACAATACCCACGTTTATGAAATTATTGGATATCAGTATAGTAGCCAGAAGTGTTTTAGGATGATCCAAAAGATCCGTAATGCTATCGTGAGCGGTTTTATTGGTCTGACGAAGTTCATCCAGATCCTGGGATCTGAGTGAAAAAAAAGCCACTTCTGAACCGCTGACTATAGCTGAACAGACCAGGAGAACAAACAATATGAGCAAAGGAACGATCAGAGCAGGATCAAACGGCTTGATAATATCGGCCAGAAAAAGGTAACTCGAGGGGTCGGGGTCCAAATTGATGTTGCTTAGTTAAACTTAAAAGGGCAGATCGTCCTCTTCGGAATTCCTATCCAGGTCTGCTGGTTGCGCAGAATCTTGCGTAGTGTTGGCAGATGAAGGATTACCATCATCCCTGCGACCACCCAGCATAGTCATATTATCTGCATGCACTTCCGTGGCATATTGGCGTTCGCCACGATCATTTTCCCAGCTACGGGTTTTGATCTTGCCCTCAATAAATACTTTATCGCCTTTGTGAAGATATTTCTCAGCCACTTCCGCCAAACCTCTGCGTAAAACTATAGTATGCCATTCGGTTTGGGTAACTTTTTCATTCGTCTGACGGTTGGTGTAATTCTCAGAAGTAGCTATTGGAAAACGGGCCAGGGAATTACCACCTTCAAAAGTTTTAATCTCAGGATCTTTCCCCAGATTACCGATTAGCATTACTTTATTAAGAGATCCAGACATATACCAAGTTCCGTTTAAAACAAATTTAAAAAATTAGGCCCAGAAGCCAAATGGCAAAGTTAACTGATTTTGATCGAGATACTGCCGTAAAGGACGCGGAAAAGCCAGCTCATCTAACTCACTGTACATCACCCACTGTTGCCCTTCTCTCAACTCAACCACTTCATTTTCGGGCACCTGCAATTTTAGGATACGCACATGAATGGTTTGATGGCTTAACTTATGCGGGCTCAGAAAGGAGTATTCTATAATTTTAAAATCAGCAGGAAGTTTGAAAACTTCAATTAGTTCTTCCATTTCCAAAGGTTCCGGACCTTCATGAAGCGGAAACTGATATAGCTGTCGCCAGATATCCGAATCTTCACGTCTTTCAATTATCAAATGCCCTGAACGGTTCAATAAAAGGTAATGGAAGTAACGTTGCCGGTCATATTTCACCCTGTTTTTAACAGGTAATTCGCCTACCCTTCCCCTGCCATAAGCCATACACCTATCCTTGAGCACACATTTTTCACAATCCGGACTTTTCGGCACGCACTGCAGCGCACCAAACTCCATAATAGCTTGGTTATAAGTAGCCGGATCATCTTGGTCCAGCATCATCTCAGCAGCCGCTGCAAATTCCTTTTTACCTCCAGAACTGTTTATAGCCGTATCTATCCCCAAGAATCGGGACAATACACGATATACATTGCCGTCTACCACTGCATAGGCCTCTCCAAATGCAATAGAGGCGATAGCTGCTGCCGTATAATCACCAACTCCTTTAAGTTTTTTGATCTCTGTGTAGGTAGACGGGAATTCACCCCCCATATCATTCTGAACCTGCCGTGCTGCGTGCAACATATTCCGTGCCCTGCTGTAATAACCCAGCCCTTCCCAAAGTTTCATTACGGCATCATCGTCCGCCTCTGCCAGATCTCTTATAGAGGTAAAACGCTTTGAAAACTTCTCATAATATGAAAGGCCCTGGGACACCCTGGTTTGTTGCAGCATGATCTCAGAAAGCCAAACCCGGTAAGGATCGCTCGTTTTTCGCCACGGTAAATCGCGCTTATGGTCTTCATACCACTTTTTAAGCTCTGTTTGAAAAAAAGTTTTCGGCAAAATATTTGTATTTGAAGCATTTAGAGGAGAAAAAATTGGAGAGATCTGTTTCCCGTTAAACTATTTTCCCCTTATATTTGCAGCCCTCAAAAATAGACAGTTTAACTTTTAATTAATATACAAATGACTAAAGCTGACATTGTAACCAGGATCTCCGACAAGACTGGTATGGAAAAAGCTGATGTACAGGCTACTGTAGAGGCTTTTATGAAAGAAGTACGCAACTCACTGGAATCAGGTGATAATGTATACTTAAGGGGATTTGGAAGCTTTATTATTAAAAAGAGAGCCGAAAAGACCGGGCGTAATATTTCCAAGAATACTACTATTATTATCCCGGCTCACAATATTCCTTCTTTTAAGCCTGCCAAAACTTTTGTTGACGCAGTTAAGAAAAAAGTAAAAGTTAAGTAGTAGATTATGAAAAAAGGCCTGGCAATATTGATCTTAGTTGGCTTGGCCTTACTGGCGTTCTTGTATTTTTCACCGGTAACTCCTTCCAGCCCAAAATCAGGCACAACGGAGGAAAGCGGATCGCATTCAGAAAGCGCTTCAGAAGGCCTTACTCCTGATCAAAGGGTAGATGAAGCCGTAATGAAGCTGGAATCTGGAGAGTTACCCCCAATGCAGGCTATTTTACAGATCAGGGCCGTGGCTGACGAGCATCCTGAAAATGTAAAGGCAAATTTCACCCTGGGGCTTATGTCACTGCAAACATCGCAGTATGAAAAAGCCATAGGGCGTTTTGAGAAAGTGCTCGAACAACAACCTCAAAACACTGATGCACACCGGTTACTCGCCAGAGCCCACCTTAATTTGGGAGACTCTGCCCGGGCCAGCGAAAGTTTACAGAGAGCATATGAAACAGCTGCTCCTGAACAAAAACAAGAAATTGATCAGCAATTAAAAGAACTAAGAGTTAACTAGTAAAACGTTTAGGTTATGCCAAGCGGAAAGAAAAGAAAAAGACATAAGATGGCTACTCACAAGCGCAAAAAGCGCCTGAGAAAGAATCGCCACAAGAAGAAGTAATTGTCTTCTACATTTTAGATACACATCATAAAGCACCTTCAAGCGGTGCTTTTGGTGTTTCATTAATCCATAGCATCCGCTTTTACATAAAGCGGTATGCTAGTAAAATATTTAACGGTGAGTACAGAATTAATAATCAATTCTCGTACTGCCAACGATGTAGCCATAGCGCTACTCAGGGATGGTAAACTCACAGAACTCCATTACGACAATGCTGATGAATTTGCAGTAGGTGATATTTACCTTGGCAAAATCAAAAAAGTTGTGCCGGGGCTCAATGCAGCCTTTGTGGATGTGGGTTATGAAAAAGACGCCTTTTTACATTATCACGATCTGGGACCTCAAATAAGGTCTTTGAACAAGTTTACTAAAAAGACCCTGACCGGCAAGCAGCGATGGTCGCTGACGGATTTTACCACCGAGCCGGACATCGATAAAAATGGCAGTATAGATAAAGTACTAAAATCCGGGCAAACGATTTTAGTGCAAATAGCAAAGGAGCCCATATCAACCAAAGGGCCCCGTATTACCTCCGAGCTTTCCCTGGCCGGACGGTACATTGTTTTAGTTCCTTTTAGCAATCGCATCAGCGTAAGCTCTAAAATGAGGGACAAGGATGAAAAAGACCGCTTACGCAGGTTAATCCAAAGTATATGCCCTAAAGGTTTTGGCGTAATTGTGCGCACAGCGGCTCAGGATTGCTCTGTGGCAGAACTGGATGCAGATCTTCAAAACCTCATCCAAAAGTGGAAAACCCTGCACCGCCAGATGCAGCGACTTAAGGCACCTGAACGCGCCTTGCGTGAACTGAACCGTGTTTCAGCACTTTTACGTGACATCCTCAATGACTCTTTTAACAGTATTACTACGGATGATCAGGACCTGGGACAGGAACTAAGGGATTACCTTAAATCCATAGAGCCCGGCAAGGAAGAAATGGTAAAACAATACCAGGGCCGGGTTCCCATTTTTGACAGTCTGGGTGTGGAGCGCCAAATCAAAAGTTCGTTTGGCCGTTCAGTTTCCATGGGTAAAGGTGCTTACCTTATTATTGAGCATACGGAGGCTATGCACGTAATTGACGTGAACAGTGGTAACCGTACCAATAGTAATGAAAACCAGGAGGCCAATGCCCTGACTGTAAACCTTGCGGCTGCCGAAGAAATTGCACGCCAGTTAAGGCTGCGTGATATGGGGGGTATAATTGTAGTGGACTTTATTGACCTTCATCGCTCCGAGAACCGTAAAAAGCTTTATGAAAAACTGAAGGAAGTAATGCGTTCCGACCGTGCGAAGCATAAAATACTTCCTCCCAGCCGCTTTGGTCTTATTGAGATCACCCGTCAACGGGTACGCCCGGAAATGAATATCCAAACCCGTGAAGAAAACCCGGACGGCAATGGCGAGGTAGAAGCCCCGATACTCATTATAGATGAAATTGAAAACCGGCTGGAGCTTATAACCGCACAGGAAAAGGATAAAAACATCTTTTTACACACCCATCCTTTTATAGCAGCTTACCTTACCAAAGGTATTTTTAACAGCCTGCGCAGAAAGTGGTCCCGTAAATACAAGAAGAACCTCAAGATTATTCCCCGCGACTCTTTTAAATTCCTGGAATATCATTTCTATAATAGTGGAGATGAGTTGTTTGAGTTTAAATAAATCGTTTCTTTTACAAAAACCTCTTAAAAGCCCCTGTACCAGGGGCTTTTTTTTTGATTTACCTCTTCGTGGGTTTTTACTGTTTCTCGTTTTCATAAGCAGTTAAATGAAAAATATTCAAAATTGAAGTAAGCATATATATTTTCTGTATTTTCGGAACGGCAAATAATACTTTTGTTATCATCGTAAGGATGTCAGTTAATGTTAGATAACCGGGCCTGCCCCGCTACCGCAGAAAGGTATATGATGAACAAAAGCTCCGCCCCGGCCACTGGGAAATCGAATTACTCAAAGCCCGTCTCCATAGTACCTCAAAATGATGAAAACCGTCTTCAGAAATTATACAATTATGAAATTCTGGATACGCCTGCTGAGGAAGCTTTTGATAAAATAGCCCATTTAGCTTGTCAGATATTTGATGTGCCCAATGGTTTTGTGACTTTTGTTGATAGAGATCGGGTATTTTTCAAATCCAACCTCAGTCCCTTAAAAGACAATTCCATTCCCCGTGAACATAGTCTTTGCTCATTAGCCGTACTGGAAGATAAGCTTACGCTATTTAAGGACACGCATACAATACCAGACCTTTTGGAGAGTCCTTATGTTTCAGGAAAAGGAGGTATTCGATTTTACGCGGGCGCTCCGTTAAAAACGGCTGAAGGCCATCATTTGGGTACCGTATGTGTTACAGACTCCAAGCCCCGTGAAGCCACGGAAAAGCAAATGAAAATGCTGGAAACCTTATCATCTTTGGTAATTGATGAACTGGAAAGCCGTTTGGCAGCACGTAAAGCGATACGTGCACAAGCCGATCTTCTGAACTTTACGGCCCATGATCTCAAAAACCCTACATCCACCATTTTGTTAGCAGCACAAGTTTTAAGCCTGGAGACCCGTGGCAATGAACACCTCAGCGATATGGTCAATACGGTTGAAGAATCTGCAAAGCGAATTCTAAGCCAGATCAATGACCTCATGTATATTTCGCAAATTGAGAATGGCGACTTTACTCTTAAAAAGGAGAATATATTTTTAGGTGAAATACTACAGGTTGTTCATTACAATTTCAAATTACTGGCCGCACAAAAAAAGCAAAAGCTGCATTTGAATATTGAATCGGAGGAAGAAATTCAGGTGGATCGCAATCGAATTCAGGAAGTTTTTGAAAACCTGATCAGCAACGCTATAAAATATGCTTACCCCGGCACTGATATTTTTATTCACATGGCCACCCGAAGCGATAAAATCAGGGTTGCGGTGCGTGATGAAGGCCAGGGCTTAAATGAAACCGATAAAAACCAGCTTTTTACCAAATTTGCCCGGTTAAGCTCTACACCTACCGGTAAAGAACGCTCTGCCGGCCTTGGCCTTTTTATTGTAAAAACCCTGGTTGAGTTACATAAGGGATCTGTGTGGGCCGAAAGTGAAGGAAAAGACAAAGGTTCAACCTTTATAATTGAACTTCCGCTGGCCATATCCTGATGATCTGAGTTTTCCCTTTTAAACGGATGCTTTAGTGCCGAACCGATTAAATGGCTATTTTCGGAACTCAAATGCAAAATCCAACATGAAGAAAATAGCACTCCTCCTATTGCTGCTTAGCACAGCAGCACTTAATGCACAAGATAAAGTAATGACCCCTAAGCTACTTTGGGAGCTGGGACGCATAAGTCTTGAAACGGTTTCACCGGACGGTAAGAGTATGGTGTACGGAGTAACCAATTATGATATTGAAGCCAATAAAGGGAATCGCAACCTGTATTACATGAGCCTGGATGGGCTTAACCGTAAACAGATTACTGATATGCCCGGCAGTGAATACGGAGCCTTTTACCTGAAAGGTGGTTCTATGATCGGGTTTTCGCACGGAGGGCAATTTCATATTATGAAGCCCGATGGTTCGGATAAAAAGCAAATCACCGATATTGAAGGGATCGGCAACATTAAGGCTTATGATCTGCCCGATGGACGCATTGCTCTTCTCTTTACGAAAAGCGTAAAGCTGGATCAAACCACCGCTGACCTTTACCCGGAACTTCCCAAAGCCGAGGCCTATATAATTGACGATTTGATGTACCGCCACTGGGACCACTGGAGTGATGCAGAGTACAATCATATCTGCATAGCGTATATCGAAAAGGATATGCAACAGGTAACCGATTTTAAAGACCTGATGGAAGGTGAAAAGTTTGACACCCCTCTGAATCCTTTTGGTGGCAGTGAGTCCTTTACCCTTAGCCCCGATGGTAAAACCGTGGTTTATGAAGCTAAAAAACTAAATGGTAAGGATTGGGCGGTGAGCACCAACTCCGAATTGTACCAGGTAGATCTTGCCACCGGCAAAACCACCAATCTTACTAAAGGTATGATGGGTTATGATAAAGAACCTAAATTTTCTCCTGACGGTAGTAAGCTGGCCTGGATGAGCATGAAAACACCGGGCTATGAAAGTGATGTGAATGACATTATTATTCATGATCTGAAGAGTGGAGAACAAATGCACGTATTGGTATCAGCCAATCTATACGATGCTTTTACCTTTCATTCATACACCTGGGCTGATGAAAGAACGCTGTATGCCGGTGTGCCTGCCGGAGGCAGTAACCAAATTTTTAAAGTTGAATTACCCAAAAGAATTGCCTCCAGCGGAGCTAAAGCCAATCTGAAAGTAATCACCAAAGGTGATTACAATCACAATCATTTTGAAGTAGCGGGCAAATCACTGATCCTGGATCGCCAGGATATGAATCATGCTACTGAGATTTATAGATTAAACCCCTCTAACGGGGAGGCTATAGCTCTTACGCATGAGAATGACAACATCTACAACACCCTTAAGGTTAGTAAAGTAGAAAAGCGGATGGTACCTGCTTCCGATGGAAAAGAAATGCTGGCATGGGTTATTTACCCACCTGATTTTGATCCGGCTAAAAAATATCCCGCTTTATTGTATTGCCAGGGAGGACCCCAATCACAGGTATCACAGTTTTACAGCTTTCGCTGGAACTTTCAGCTTATGGCTGCACAAGGCTATAGTTATAGCGCCTAACCGCAGAGGTCTGCCGGGCTTTGGACGCGAATGGAATGAAGATATTTCTGGTGACTGGGGCGGACAAGCGATGCGGGATTACCTGGCAGCTATTGATGATATAAAAAAAGAGCCATTTGTAGATGAAACCAAATTAGGTTGTGTAGGTGCCAGTTACGGTGGTTATTCCGTGTATTACCTGGCTGGTATTCATGAAAAAAGGTTTAAGGCCTTTATTTCACATTGTGGGCTCTTTGACCTGGAGAGCTGGTATCTTTCAACCGAAGAGTTGTTTTTTGCCAATCAGGATCTGGGTGGCCCGTTCTGGCTTCCGGAAAACAAGAAGACTTACGCCACTTTTGACCCAAAAGATTATGTGCAAAACTGGGATACACCATTGCTCGTTATTCATGGCGGAAAAGACTTTAGGGTACCTGAAAACCAAGGCATGGAAGCTTTTCAGGCTGCCAAATTAATGGGTGTGCCGGCTAAGTTTCTCTACTTTCCGAATGAAGGGCACTGGATACTTAGCCCCCAAAATGGTTTGATATGGCACGACCAATTCTTCGGATGGCTCGATAAATGGCTGAAATAAGTGCTTTTATTGCCCTACTTTTGCCGATCAATTGTAACTAATTAAGGCACAATGAGAATAGGGAGCCCTGCATCACGACTTAAACTGGATATTAAACCTGACGATCGTGTGTTGGATATTGGCAGTGGTGACTTTCCGCACCCCAGAGCTAACGTATGCGTAGATAAATATGTATCCGACAACACCCACCGTTCCTCTGACATTAAGGTTTTATCCCATCAAACTTTTATGCAGGCCGATGGGAAAACCTTCCGTTTGAGGATGATGAGTTTGATTATGTGATATGTGAGCAGGTTCTGGAACATGTGGAAAACCCGGCCCGTTTTATACAGGAGATGAGCCGTGTAGCTAAAAAAGGCTACCTGGAAACACCCTCTTTAATCGGTGAGTACCTCATTCCTAAAAAATCACACAAGTGGGTTTTATTGGATATTGACGGTGTAGTGGTCATGTTTGAAAAGGAAAAACTGGGCTTGAATGACAGTATCGATTTTGGAGAGTTATTCCTTAACTATTTTCCCCGCCAGTCCATTGGCTGGAAAATTATTCAGCGCACCCATCATCAGGCTCTTACCATGAGTTATGAGTGGAAGGATAAGATAGAGTTTTTGATAAACCCGGAAGACGAAAGGATGATCAATTACTTTAAAAAGCCCTGGACACTGGATATGGTTAATAATGTAATGCCACAGCGCAGTTTGCAGCGGGAAGCTTCTATGGCCGTTAGTGCCTTTGTAGATATTACACAGAGCATTTTTAAATCGCGCGTTCTTAAGAAAAAGCGCTAGGAGAAGCCCGATCAAGCAATATATGAAGAAGGAATTTGAGGTTTTTGAGTTGCCCAATGGTATTCGCTTTGTACATCGTTACGTAAACCGCCCGGTAGGCCATTGCGGATTAATGATACAGGCCGGCAGCCGGGATGAAATCCCGGAAACAGAAGGCCTGGCACATTTCATAGAACACATTTTATTTAAAGGCACCCGAAAACGAAAAGCCTTTCACATTCTCAGCCGCATGGAAGATGTAGGCGGAGAACTCAATGCCTATACCTCTAAAGAAGACACCGTTATTTATGCCTCTTTTTTAGGCAATGATTACCAAAGGGCCATTGAATTGATATTTGACATCGGCTTCCACTCCACCTTTCCTGAAAAGGAACTGGTAAAGGAAAAAGAGGTTATTATTGACGAGATAAACAGCTATAAGGACAGTCCTTCAGAATTGATATTTGATGATTATGAAGCCCAGCTTTTTCCGAACCACTCGCTGGGAATGAACATACTGGGCACTCCTGAAACGGTGCGAAGTTTTAAACGCCAGGATGTACTAAACTTTTTGGATAGTGCCTACGGTACACAGCAAATGGTATTCAGTTACGTAGGCCATATTCAAGCGCCCCGTATACTGGCTTTCCTGCAAAAAATTACGGAGGATATTCCGGCCCGCTCCGGCACTGTACCAAGAAGCGCACCTCACTCCTACCAACCAAGCCGGGTAGAAAGTACGAGGCCTGTATTTCAAAACCATGTAATTACCGGCAACCGCGCCTATGCAGCCGGAGATGAAAAATCACGCACCCTCCATTTGCTGAACAACCTGTTGGGTGGTCCCGGTATGAACTCCAGGCTTAACCTCAACATCCGGGAGAAATACGGTTTCACCTATAACATTGAATCTTTTTACACGCCCTATTCAGATACGGGCGTTTTTGGCATTTATGCCGGAACAGACCCCGCTACCATAGGAAGAACCTTAAAGCTGATTGAAAAAGAGCTGCGCAAGCTGCGGGAGAAAAAGCTGGGCACTATACAGCTCAGCAAGGCCAAGCGCCAGATACTGGGACAAATTGCCATGGCCCAGGAAAACAATGTGTCTCTAATGCTGGCTTTAGGTAAATCACTGCTTACCTTTGATCGTATTGATACCTTTGACGAGGTACGTGAAAAAATTGAAAACATTACCGCTGAGGACCTGATTGAAGTGGCCAATGAAATACTGGCTCCTGAACAACTCAGCACACTGATCTATAAACCCGCATAGTCATGGAATTTTTACCGGAAAAACTCGAACAGTACGTAGAAGATCATACCACTCCTGAATCAGAAGTATTACAGGAGCTGAATCGCGAAACCTGGAGCAAAGTGCTTCAACCGCGTATGCTAAGCGGCCACCTTCAGGGGCGCGTACTTTCCATGTTCTCCAAAATGATCCAACCCAAACGCATCCTCGAGATAGGAACCTACACAGGCTATTCCGCGCTATGCCTGGCCGAAGGTCTGCAGGAAGAAGGAAAACTGCATACCATTGATATCAATGAAGAGCTGGAAGATATGGTGAACAGCTATATTGAAAAAGCCGGTTATTCCGATCGTATTCAGATGCACGTGGGTGACGCTACGCAGATCATTCCTGCCCTTAATGAAAGCTGGGACATTGTTTTTATTGATGCGGATAAGGAAAACTATTCCAATTACTTTGACCTCACCATTGATCACCTGCGCCCGGGTGGTTACATTATTGCCGATAACGTTTTGTGGAGCGGCAAGGTGATCCAGAAAGTTGACCCGAAGGATGAGGAGACCCAAGCACTTATGGCTTTCAATGAAAAGGTTCTGAAAGACGACAGAGTGGAAAATGCACTTTTCCCGGTACGTGATGGGTTGATGGTGTGTAGGAAGAGGTAAGCTTATTCTCTCTCTGGGCGAAGATCAGTTCTATAAAACGCAGAACCAGAATAAGGCTTGGTTAATGCTTCTTTGCTAAGACTCCACGAAAAACATTATTGCCCTCTGGCCACATCATATATTCTCAGAAGCAACTTAGATTCTGATTGGCCCCGCCAGAGATAGTTTAAAAAGAAACTATGATTAATGATTGAATAAATCCACACTAATTCCTGCCATCGGAGCGGGGATCAGGTAGGCTATCTCATCGCGATTATTGTACTGATACACCAACGGCAACTCTGCATTAAGATTAAGCCAGGCATTGAACTCATAGTTCAGGCCCGCCTGAAAGGCCAGTGCATAACCATTATCTGCACCTGGATTGTCCCAGCTTCGGAAACCGTAGATCGGTGTAATTCCAAAATAAGGTTTCACACCTAAATTCTCTTTATTCAGATAAGCTATTACTGACAATGCCATGGCATGTCCGTTAACCTCTGTAGTGTTTTCATTAAAGTAAGACGACTGCAAACCAAAACCGTACTTAGGCATAATACCGTAAGTGAAAAGGCCTTCACCTTTACCAAAGGTATAAAGGGCACTAAAGGCATAGCCTCCTCTTTCCCAAAAGCGATCCGGGCTAAGATCCACCCAACCTTCTGCCTGCAGCATAAGGTTACCCGTTAAGCCTGCGCGCACAGAGGCTGCGCCTGCTGGTGAAAGGATTTGACGGCCGGCCGGTGTAGCTTCCGGCATATACCCCTGATTAAGAGAAATATTTACTTCTCCCTGCTTTAAGGGCTGAGCAGGCAGGTTAAGGGCCGGGTTATAAATTTGCCGGCTACAAGACGAAAGTCCTATAGAAAAACACAGAGAAAAGGCGATTAACTTAGCGGCTGGAATACATTTCATTATAATATTTTTGATAGTCACCTGAGGTAACGCTTTGCAACCATTCCTCATTGTCCAGGTACCAGTCAATGGTTTCCGAAAGGCCTTCCTCAAAGGTTACGGAAGGTTCCCAGCCTAATTCATTTTTGATCTTATTGGCATCAATGGCATATCTTCGGTCATGGCCGGGGCGGTCTTTTACGTAGGTGATCAGTTTTTCAGATTCACCGGCCGGGCGGCCCAGCTTTTCATCCATCTGTTTGATGAGGATTTTGATCAGATCAATGTTCTGCCACTCGTTAAAGCCGCCAATGTTGTAAGTCTCTCCTTCCTTCCCCTGGTGGAACACAAGGTCAATGGCGCGGGCGTGATCGATCACATACAGCCAGTCGCGGGTGTATTTTCCGTCACCGTATACCGGCAAAGACTTGTTATTCTTAATATTATGAATGAATAGGGGTATCAGTTTCTCAGGAAACTGGTTAGGCCCGTAATTATTGGAACAATTGGTTACTACATGTGGCAAACCATAGGTTTCACCGTAAGCCCGCACAAAATGATCAGAACTGGCTTTGGATGCTGAATAGGGCGAATTGGGGTCATAAGCGGTGGTTTCTTCAAAAAGCCCGGTGCTGCCCAGGGTGCCATACACCTCATCCGTACTGATGTGGTAAAATAACTTTCCTTCAAAATTGTCTTTCCAGGTATCACGGAAGGCATTCAGCAGGTTTACCGTTCCAATAACATTGGTACGCACAAAAGCCAAAGGATCAGTGATAGAACGATCTACATGTGATTCTGCTGCCAGGTGAATGACACTGTCAAACTGATACTCGGCAAAGAGCTTATCCATCTGCCCGGCTTCCACAATATCTGCTTTCAGGAAATGATAGTTATCCGCTGATTCAATGTCTTTTAAATTCTCAAGATTACCGGCATAAGTCAGTGTATCCAGGTTATATATCTGGTATTCAGGATACTTATTTACAAATAAGCGAACTACATGTGAACCAATAAAGCCGGCACCTCCGGTAATAAGTATCTTCTTCTGATCAGACATTTTTACGATTTTGTACAAAGAAACTAAAAGTATGATATTCTTCCCTGCCGGGAACGTGCCTTTAACGAAACCTTGGGAGGAATTAATACTTTATTTAGATAAGCTTAATTAATCCTTGCGAAGCGTATTCTCCCATCGCCAGGCATCACCCATAGCATCTTCCAGAGTTTTTTGGGTGTTCCAGCCCAACACTTTATTGGCTTTGGCGGTATCTGCATACACCGCCTCCACATCACCTTCCCTGCGGGGAGCTATAGTGTAAGGTATTTCTATGCCGGTAGCCTTTTTAAAGGCTTTGATCATATCTAAAACTGAAACCCCTACTCCCATTCCCAGGTTATACACTTCAAAACTTTCAGCCTTCCCATCCATCAGGCGTTGCACGGCCGAAATATGTGCTCTGGCCACATCCACCACGTGAATATAGTCGCGCACGCAGCTTCCGTCCGGAGTATTGTAGTCATCTCCAAATACCTTTAACTCCTTACGCACACCAAAAGCTGTTTCGGTGATATACGGCACCAGGTGATGGGGTTCGCCATCCTGGAATTCTCCGATAAGAGCACTTTCATGCGCACCGATAGGGTTAAAATACCGCAAGGAGATCACTTTCAGATCCGATGCGGCAGCCGTATCCTTTAAAATATCTTCTCCTATTTTTTTAGTGTTTCCATAGGGTGAAACAGCCGGTTGTATGGGCGCATTCTCTGTAACAGGAAGTTGATCCGGGTTACCATACACCGTGCAGGATGAAGAAAAAACCACCGCATATACCTCATGCGCCAGCATTGTACGCAATAAGTTGGTGGTGGAAAGCAGGTTGTTATGGTAATACTTTAACGGATCGGAAACCGATTCATTAACCAGCAAAAAGGCCGCAAAGTGAATAACCCCGTCAATATCATATCTGGTGAAAAGGTCTTCCAGTTCTTCAATATGACACATCTCTACCTGCTCAAAGGCTATCTCCTTTCCTGCTATTTGTTCAATGCGTCCTTTAACTTCAATATCGGATTCAGAGAGATTATCAATCACCAATGGCTCATAACCGGCCTGAATAAGCTCAACTACGGTGTGTGAACCAATGTACCCTAAACCTCCTGTCACCAATATTTTACCCATCCGTTTAGTTTTTTGTTTTGCGGATATAACCTTCAAAATCTTTATGCTCCTTTTTATAAAGCTCATCTTCAGGTAAGGACCGGAAATAATCGTAGGTAATTTTCAAGCCTTCGGCACGATTTACTTTGGGTTCCCACTTCAGTATTTCCCTGGCCTTGTCAATATTGGGTTGCCTTTGGGTAGGGTCATCTTTTGGCAGTGGTTCATAGATCACTTTTTGAGCTGTACCGGTAAGTTTAATGATCTCTTCCGCAAAATCACCTATGGTTATTTCATCGGGGTTACCTACGTTTACAGGATAAGGATAATCGCTCATCAATAAGCGAAAAATACCTTCTATAAGATCGTCTACATAACAGAATGAGCGGGTTTGCGAACCATCACCGAATACCGTAAGGTCTTCACCGCGCAAAGCCTGCCCGATAAAGGCCGGTAGAACACGCCCGTCATTCAGTCTCATACGTGGGCCATAGGTATTAAATATCCGTACAATACGGGTTTCCAAACCGTGATAGGTATGATAAGCCATAGTCATAGCTTCCTGAAAGCGCTTGGCTTCATCATACACACCCCTTGGCCCCACAGGATTTACGTTGCCCCAGTATTCTTCGGTTTGCGGATGAACGGTAGGGTCACCATACACTTCTGAAGTAGAAGCCACCAGAATACGCGCTCCTTTAGCCATGGCCAAACCCAGGCAATTGTGCGTTCCCAATGATCCTACTTTAAGGGTTTGAATAGGAATTTTCAGGTAATCAATAGGACTGGCCGGGGAGGCAAAATGCAGAATGTAATCCAACTCGCCAGGAATATGGATGAAGTTGGAAACATCATGCTCGTAAAACTCAAACTCCTTCAGCTTGAAAAGATGCTCAATATTTTTCAGATCCCCGGTAATGAGGTTATCCATACCTACCACCTGAAAGCCTTCACGTATAAAACGATCGCACAGGTGAGATCCTAAAAAACCGGCTGCACCGGTTACCAGCACTCTTTTCATTTAATTTTCACTTTTTACACCAATACAATGGTATTCAATACCCAGCTCTTTCATTTGAGCACGCTCAAAAATATTGCGACCATCAAATATTATTGGTGTCTTTAATTTATTCTTCAGTTCTTCAAAATCAGGAATACGGAACTCTGCCCACTCCGTTACCACCAGCAGCGCTTCCGCATTGCTAAGTGCTTCAAACTCGTCTTTAGCATACCTGATCTTATCGCCTATCATATGCCTGGCCTCTTCCATAGCTACCGGATCATAAGCAGTAACGGTAGCTCCGGCTTCAACAAGCTGGTTAATAATAACCACAGAAGGTGCTTCGCGCATATCATCCGTATTAGGCTTAAAGGAAAGGCCCCACATAGCAAAGTGTTTACCTTTAAGATCGCCAAAGCGCTTTTTTACTTTATTGAAAAGTACGGATTTCTGATCTTCATTTACATCTTCCACTGATTGAAGGATGCGCATTTCGTGTCCGTTCTCACGGGAGGTACGGATCAGTGCTTTCACATCTTTGGGAAAGCAGCTGCCCCCGTAGCCAATACCCGGGTATATAAATTTATTCCCAATACGGGGATCGGTACCAATCCCTTTGCGCACCAGGTTTACATCTGCTCCCATGATCTCACACAAGTTGGCAATATCATTCATAAAGCTGATCTTGGTGGCTAGCATGGCATTGGCTGCGTACTTGGTCATTTCAGCTGAAGGCACATCCATAAATATTACCGGGTGCCCGTTAAGGGTAAAGGGATGGTACAGTTTATCCAATACGCTTTTGGCCCGGTCACTCTCCACTCCAACCACAATACGGTCTGGCTTCATAAAATCATTTACCGCTGCTCCTTCCTTCAGAAATTCAGGGTTGGAGGCTACGTCAAAAGGAATTTCTTTATTTCTTTTGGACAGGGCCTGGTTGATCTCATTTTTCACCTTGGCGGCCGTACCTACCGGCACGGTGCTCTTGGTTACGATTACACCGTAATCGTTCATATTCTCACCAATTTCGCGGGCTACGGCCAATACGTACTGAAGGTCCGCACTGCCGTCTTCCCCCGGAGGGGTGCCTACGGCAATAAAGGCCACATCCGCACCTGGAATGCTTTCCGGTAAGCTGGTACTGAACTGTAAACGGCCTTTCTGGAAGTTCCGGTGTACGAGTTTTTCAAGACCCGGTTCGTAGATCGGTAAAATACCTTTTTTAAGGTTTTCTATTTTGTTGGTGTCTACGTCCACGCACACCACATCAATACCTACATCGGCAAGACAGGTGCCGGTAACCAGGCCTACATAGCCCGTTCCTACAACTACAATTTTCATGAATTCTTAATTATTCAGGTAGTCTAAAACGCTACTTGTTATATACTTTAATTGCTCCTCATCCATTTCGCTATGCATGGGTAGTGACATTACTGCTTCTACCAACCTTTCGGTTACGGGGAAATGTCCCTTACCATAACGATCATCCTTATAAGCCTCCTGCATATGCAGCGCCACAGGATAATAGATCATGGCGGGAATATCTTTACTATTTAAATAATCAATCAAACCCTCACGGTCCACATCTATCAACTGTAAAGTATACTGGTGGAAAACGTGGGTGGATTTACCGGATATTACCGGTACTTTTAAATTAGGATGACCAGCAAAGGCACTATTATAATAATCTGCCGCACTTCTGCGGGCCGCATTATAGGTATCCAGATACGGTAATTTTTTGCGAAGCACCGCAGCCTGAATACTATCCAGCCTGGAGTTCACGCCTACTTCATCGTGGTAATAGCGTTTGGACTGACCGTGATTAGCTACTTTTCTCAGCTGGGCAGCCAGATCATCATCATTGGTAAATATGGCTCCACCATCACCATAACATCCTAAGTTTTTACTTGGGAAAAAAGAAGTAGCTCCGATATGTCCAATGGTTCCCGCTTTGGCTTTGGTTCCATTAGTAAAGGTATACTCTGCACCAATAGCCTGGGCGGTGTCTTCAATTACATAAAGATCATGCTCCTTTGCAATGTCCATTATAGCATCCATATCCGAGCATTGTCCGAATAAGTGCACGGGCACTATAGCTTTGGTTTTAGGTGTAATGGCCGCTTTAACCTGCTCCGGATCCAGACAGAAGGTATCTTCATCCACATCAACTAAAACCGGGGTAAGTTTAAGGAGCGCAATAACTTCTGCCGTAGCCACATAGGTAAAAGTAGCCGTAATTACTTCATCACCGGGCTGAAGATCAAGGGCCATCATGGCTACCTGTAGTGCATCTGTACCGTTGGCACAGGGAATTACATGCTTTACATCCAGATAATCTTCCAGTTCTTTTTGAAACTCTTTTACCTCTGGTCCGTTTATATAAGCAGACGATCGTATTACATCTAAAACAGCCTTATCCACTTCATCCTGGATCTTCTCATACTGGCTGATCAGATCGACCATTTGCAATTTTTTCATACTTATTTTCATTATTAATGGACAAATATAGGCATAGGTATATTATTGAAAATTTAAATTTGCCTAATTATGAGATCATCACGTTTTAAAAAAGCCCTCTTATTAGCACTGCTGATAATATGGGGTTCTGTTCAGGCACAGGATCAAAAAGACAAACCTAATAAAGTAGTACTGATAAGCCCCAGTGCTGCCATTCAATTTCCGGGAGGAGATCTGGAGAAGACCTTTGGCACTAACTATACGATAGGCATAGGTGCGGGTTTAAAAACCAACGCCAACTGGATAATTGATGCTAACTTCCATTTTATGTTTGGCCGTGAGGTAAAGAATCGAGAAGAAATATTAAGCCCAATATTAAGCAGCAGGAGTAATATATTTAACCAAACCGGTAATTACGCACAGGTAAATGTATTTGAGCGGGGTTTATACGGGGTTTTAGAGGGCACGCGGGTATTTAGTGGTTTAGGTGGTGTGAATGCCAATTCCGGTCCAACCCTTAGCCTGGGGGTGGGCTATATATACCACTGGATAGAGTTTGACAACCTGGGCAATGACACCCCACAGATACTGGATGAATACGCCAAGGGCTACGACCAATTACGAGGTGGCTTTTTGCTAAAACAATCCATTGGGTATCTGTTCTTATCCAAACGCAGGCGGATCAATTTCAAATTATCTTTTGAGGTACTGGAAGCCTTTACACAGAACCTGCGTGGAATAAATTACAGCACCGGAAAAAATGATACAGAAACACATTTGGATCTGATATATGGTATCCGCCTGAACTGGTATTTACCGATCTATCAAAAATCATCTGACCAATTTTATTACGATTAATGAATTGGTTGTACAATCTTTTCATCCGTACCTACGGCACCGGCATCCGTGCCGCTTCTCTACGAAATATCAAGGCACGGAAATGGATTGAAGGCCGCGAAAACTGGCGCACCAAATTACGGGAGCTACTCCCACGCAGTGAACAGTCAAAAATATGGTTTCATGCCGCCTCACTGGGTGAAGCTGAACAGGGTTTACCGGTAATACAGGCGGTAAAGAAGGCGTATCCCCATCATTTTATATTACTTACTTTTTTCTCACCTAGCGGTTATGAACATTTTGCAGATAACCCGGCTGTAGACGGTGTTTTTTATTTACCCCTGGACACCCCGGCCCAGGCTGCGGATTTTGTTTCTATTTTAAAACCAGAAGCAGCGGTATTTATTAAGTATGAGATATGGCTTAATTATTTTAAAGCCCTTGAAAAGCAGAACGTCCCCGTGGTATTGGCTCCGGCTATTTTCAGGCCGGATCAGTTTTACTTTAAAGCACCGTTCCGTTCCGTTTTTTTACCCTTGCTTAAACGATTACACTGTATACTGGTGCAAAATGAAGCGTCATTAAAACTTTTGCAAAGCAAAGGCTTCTCAAATGTTAAAATATGCGGAGACACACGGGTAGACCGGGTTCTGGAACTGGCACACTCACCCTTTGAGGATGTACTTACAGCACGTTTTGTTAAAGGCTGTACTACTTTAATAGCCGGAAGCTCATGGCCGGAAGAAGAAGAAATACTGGCCCGGCTGCTACCCAAGTTTCCAGAACTACGCCTTATTCTTGCTCCTCATGACATTAGTCCCGCACACCTTAAGGCTATTGAACAAACCTTTGGTGCCGCTAATTGTGAATGGTATTCATCCGGAAAACTTACAGGAAACCGCCAGGTTTTAGTGGTAGATACCATTGGTAAATTATCACGCCTGTACCGCTATGGTCAAATAGCATTTGTGGGTGGTGGATTTGGCAAAGGCGTGCACAGCACTATTGAAGCCGCAGCCTATGGTATGCCCGTTTTGTTTGGCCCAAAGCACCAGAATTTTATGGAACCTAAGGACATGATAGGTCATGGCTTTGGCTTTGAGGTTCACAATTTTGAAGATGTGTACCGCACAGTAAAGCTTCTGCTTTCGCAACCGGAAAAGCGGTGTCAGCTTTCGCAACAGGCAATAGCATATCTGAGCTCCTGCTCAGGAGCTGTAGATAAGATATTCTCGGTCTTAAAAATGATTATCCGAAAAACTACGCCTTTTTAAGCGTTTTAATCTCTCTTTTCAAAGTTTTGATATGGTCTTCCAGTTCTTTGACCCGTTTATCTTTTTCTTCAATAACGGTATCAAAAATCCGGCTGACTTTCTCAATATCTGATGAGCGGCCACGATGCCGTGTTTTATAAGCCTCCAGATTTTCGCTTACATCAACCGGAGAAGATTTCCAGTCCCAGTCTTCAAAGAAGTGATCGGGATGGACTTCCAAAAGTTTACAGAATTTTAAAAAGAGATTGATCTGTATAGAATCCTTATTCAGGATTTTGTGCAGATTCTGTTCGGTGGTATCGAGTTCAGAAGCAAAATCCTTCTTACTCATACTCCGACTCTCAATGAGAAATCTAAGTTTGTTTCCAATATGCATAATGACGGACCAGGCATTAAAAAATAAATAAACTATCCATTTTGGATATTTTATCTTTTTAGTTTAGCTTTGTTGCTAAAAGGTAAAAAAATATATACAGTGCATATACTTATTTAAGATAAGCGGCTTTTATGGCCCGCTATCATTACAATAAGCTACATTATACACTATGAAAAATTTGATTTTTTGCACTACTCTAAAACTAAAGTTCAATGAAACTAAATCTTCACGATACAGCTAACATTGCTCGAACCATAAAAGAAATAACACAACGCAATCTACAGCTCACGGAAGAGTATGAAGCGTTAAAGATGGCTAACAAAGAGGTATTATCTAAAACAAGTACGGACCAGGTATTTTAATTTAGTATAACTCTTTAAGGGAGGGTTGCCATCTGCCTTATTTAAAAAAGAACAGTTTAAACTGTTCTTTTTTTCACTACTCATAAAGTGAACCTATTCAAAGCTAAGGTTTTTTTAATTGAATTCCACGGATCTCACTAAGGTTAGGGCCGGTTTAGCATTCCAGACGATCTTTCATTAAAGAAACTGTGATGACTATTTTATGAGAATCTACGGGTTTCTTGCCCTGATGGTTTCGCCCTCCTCATTCTTCACGCTGAAAGCACCTTTATCAATATAAAGCATCTCACCTCGTTTCCCGTATTTAATTCCGGCATCTATCAGGTACATCCGGCCCCCGTATAATTCTTGAATGTGTGAGTGGGTGGTATGCCCGCTAATCAGGTAGTTTGCTCCATATTGCTCCAGTATGGTGTCCAACTGCTGGTTATAGTCAGGGTCTTTCAAAAAACCCCGGTACCACAGCACACCCATTGGACCTAAAAGCCAATCATCGCTTTTCGTTTTGCTCTCTTTGCGCAAAGCCAGCCGGTAAAGCGTATTCATAGAGTCAATGTGAGGAACCCTATCTGCCACAGCCCGGGAAATGCCGGCATGCACAAATAAGCAATCATTGATCTTAAGCATAACGGGTTTGGAAAGCAGCCACCTCCCTAAAAGGGTACTCGGAGCATAAAGATCAGTATAGGGCATTTGCAATATTTCAGCTGTCTTCAGGTATTTATGATTGGTAAAAGCCAGGTCGCTTTTCCATACCATCAGTTCATGATTTCCCCAAACAAAATGCACTTTACCTCCACTTTCTGCAGCTTGTATCTCCAACTTATAGATTAACCACAAGCACTCAGTAACAGCATGCCCCCGGTCAAACACATCACCCAACACCACCAAATGCCCGGCTTTAAAAGCCCAGTTTAACTCCTCATTTATTATACCGTTGGCTTGCAGCAGCTCTATAAACACATCGTATTGCCCATGTATATCGCTTACTACGGCTATGTGCTCCACATTTTCATAAACAGCAGGTTCTGTAACAGGCTCAGCAGGTGCGCTATTAATAATCTGTTTCTTTGCTTCTCCCGCTACCACACCCAGGCTGTACCATTGCCCATCTTCTTCTACCACATAAGGGCCATCATCAAAACATGAGCTTACGCCTAACTTGTGGTGAAAAACTTCCACTTCAGCTAATCCATACGAGTTAAAGCGGAAAGAAATACAGCCGGTAAAAACACAAATGACCAATGCCGTTATTAAACTCAAAACCAGTCCCAATCGCCCTTTTCTCTTCATCCAATTACAGGTCAAATGATAATTCAAGGCCCAGGATATTCTGTTTATCCGGCCGCTTTATATTCACTTCGCGGTCTGCGCGTATAAATGTTTTCAGATCAATATCCTTGTTCAGTTTCCATTCCAAACCAAAAGTATAACGGTGGTTCCGTACTTCATTTTTAAGATTCAGGCGATAAAAATTCTCATATTCTACATAGGGATCAACCGGCCGGGAAAGATTATAAGACAGTTCAAACTGATTCCGGAGAAGGGTTTTATTCTCACCGGTATAATCAACGGTGGTATTCTGAAACCTGAAACGGTATTTTGGCCTTAAATTCCATTCTTTAAAATTCCATTCCACATTGGCGTCCAGTGAAAAACGGAATTCATTGCGCTGTCCATTGTTAACAGAATAGCGCAGCTGCGGCTTAAGGTTTAAGTAATCCGTTATCTTATATCGCACCCCCATCTCTGCAAAGGCAGACCGAATGCCCTGCAATTGGTCTGTAGCTCTGATTTGCTGTTCCAGCTCTGCGCGCCACTTTTTATTGATCTTAAATTTCAGGGTATAGCCGCTCCACAGCTCTGAACTTTCGCTTTGCCCATACGCTGAAAAAACTATCAGGATACTACAAACAAGTACTAAATATGTGCGCACAGCCTTATCCTGAAATTCTGATAATTAAAAATATAAGAAAGGAGGCTATAATACCGGCCATAAATATTTGCAACGATAAACGGATAAACTTGTACTTACGATGTAAGGTTTTACCTAAGAAGTATAAGTCTTTGATCATTGAACTGTAGAGAAAATTACTGTCGTTCAGTTTTTGCAACATACCCCATTCATAATCTTTAAAGCTCATATTATGGAAATTACCATAATATAAAAGGTTACCATTCTTATTGCGGATATCTTCGAGGGTAAAATACCCTTGCGTACGATTGGGCGTAATGGCAATGATGGCAAATATGATAGAAACGAAACTGGCTAATGCCATGATGAAAATAGAAATGTAAATAATAAAAGAGACACTTGTTTCAGAAATACCTAGTGAACCTCCTATTACCACCGATAGAATTACAGAATTTACGGTAATCATGATATTGGCCTTCCGGTCTACCATTTCATTTAACGTATAATGGTTATGCGAAGTAGTGCGGAAAAGGGTTTGAATACCTCTGGCATCGCGTCCCCGTAATGAGCTCAGGTTTTTCCGAAGGGTTTTAAGCTCATCTTCATCCACACCCAGCTCCCTTTTTAACAGAAGGTCTTTTTTCTTTCGTAATCTCTTCCGCTCTTTTTCAATGGAAAAGATCAACTTATCCAGGTTTGGCTTTATATGCTCTTTTGAAAACCGGGTTACAGGCGTGTAGACCGTCAAAAAATCAACTATGATCCCGTAAAAATCATAAATATTAAGATTGGCATTGTTCAGCACGGTTTCCTGATAAAACGCCTCAATACGTTCTTTACTTTGCTTACCAATAAAGTCCATAATCAGGGCATCTCTCAATATACTCTGAAGTTTAGAGGATGGTGCGCTTTGATGATCATGCATACCAATAATAGCATTGGTAATAGCCTCTACTTCATGCTCATGGTAGCCGACCCTTCTCAGGTCTGGCTTAGCGAACTTGTTTATAAATATCTTTTGCTGACTGGAAATTGCTTCTTTGGAGGTATCTGAAGCGTCCATACGGCTAAACGAGGAAGCGTATAACCACATAGCGGCCTCCAGTTGACACATTTCACTTTCGGTAAGATCCTCATGCGCACTAATCTGTTGCAGATTTTCCTGTATTCTTTTAGCAAAACCAATGGTGTGATATACCAGCTGATCATAGTTTTCCACCATTAGTTCTATGGCTAATACCTTCAGCTTTTTGGAAGGTTTGTCAATAGGTACAGAAGTAAATTCATCCATAATCAGCGGTGTTAATCAATATTGTACTTTTCCCTTACGTAATAATCCCTCCGTTCAAAGTCCCGTTGCATATTCTCCAGGTTTAAACGCCACTGCAGCGTATTGGCGGGTTCACCATATTTGGAAATATTATAAAGCACTTCCTTCTCTATACGACTGGCAGCCGCTTGTAAAAGGACATTAAACCGCTGCGGAAAAAAGCGCTGGTATATTTCTCTTTGACGACTTTCCAGGTTTTGAACAAAATCATCATCCTGTCGCAATAACTGATATATTCGGGACACATCATCATCCCTGAATTCCATTTCGGGAAGTATAGCATTCTTGGTTCTGAACGCAGCATAATCCAGATCAAAAACTATGAAACGAAAAGGCGAGCCATTAATACTGTACGCACTTACATTATTCTCAGGCCAATCATCATTGCCTACATAATCCTCAAAAATGATATAATCTATAAAGTTATCAATATCTATCATGGCTTTTACAGTTTGCGCATCTTCAGCCAATAAGGCTTTGCGAAAAAAGATGGCGGGAGCTTCATCACCTTCTTCTGGTTCCAGGTTACCATTGTCACCATCTATCTTCATTAATACTATAGAGGATGTATCTACCTGTAAAAGATGACTTAAACCTAAACGATCATTCTCTGAGCGCAAATTAAGCATACCATAATAGGTGTCATTTATAAAAACCTGAACGGGTGTTCCATACCTCAACTCCAGATTCAAACCAGCGTCTATCAGGAATTCCGTATATACCAGGTCCTTGAGCATTGTACCACCAAAATCGTTGCCTGAATTGCGTAAACGCAGGTTCATCAGGGAACTAAGATCATCTCCCGGTAAAACACCCGCAGGAGTTAATAGCTTTATTTTATCATTGTCAATTGCCGATTCAAATTGCACGCCTAATGATTTGAGAGAATAACGGGAAGAGGTACGGCCCCGCACATCAATAATACAAGCCACATCCTGCAAGACAGGCTGGGCAGTTGCTTTATGATAATAGGAGAACCCTGCTTTAAGCCGGATATCATCCAGGTAATTCGTATACAGTCGATCAAAGGAATCCTCCGGCAAACTAATATTAATTACTGGAAGATTGGTTGGAATAGAGGAAACCGTAAACCCGGAAACGTCAGGGAGGTTTTCACTGACTTTAACTTTAGTACAGCTTAGCACTAAAAAAACAGGAATCATATTCAGGAGCAGCTTAACCTTCATAGAAAACCATAATTTACACCAACAAAGACTTGCCGGGGAGGGTTATACAAGAAGTACTGTTCCTGAAGCGGGTAAAGAGATGTACGATACCCGGCTATGAGCTTTAAGGACGAATGAATTCGCCATAATCCCCGGAAAGACACTGAGTATCTCAAGAGATCTACGGTATGGGTACGCCAGTCCTCCGTATCACGGTTGTTTTCAGCATCTATAAACACCCCGGTACCCCATGCATCATTCAACCAATAACGCACACCAGCTGACATACTAAACCGATGACTTACGCCTTGATATGAAAATTCTTTTGCTTGTCCTTTCACACTGAAAACATGATAGCCTATTGAAAAAGCTGGTTGTAAATGCACTTTTTCAATCAGGTATGAGTAGCCTAATTTAAAGTAAGCACCACTGGAAAAATCATGGCTCACATTAGTGTTCCAGATAGTCAGATCTCTGCCATTAAAAGCACCCAGGTAACCTATCTCGGCCTCCACATCTGATTGCCCGTTAAGCGCGGAAGCACTCATAAGAAAAACCAAACCAATATATGCCTGCTGTACAACTTTGAACATAATACGTGCAAATATAAGGCGTGGTTTATGGTTGCCGGGAAGGACCGGAAATTATAGTTCCAAACAAGAAAGCCGATCCTTTCGGATCGGCTTTCTTATGTGCCCCAGGCGGGACTTGAACCCGCACGAACATTGCTGCTCACGGGATTTTAAAGTTAATTGACTCCATAGATATTGAAGTCTCCACAGACTACAAAGTAAATACCGGGTTCAAGCTGATCGGTCGCCTGACGTAATATATCCACTTCCGCTTATCGTCTTTATTGGTTGATTGATCCGTTGCTCGTTTTTAAGTGTACCCCGAATATGTACAGCGTATCCGTTATGCATTTCAGAATGATTTGGAAATGACAGATGTCCTGAAGTGCTGTTGGGTAAGTGGAAGTTGAGATAAAACTAAATTTTTCGGTTTTGTAATAAAAGGCAATATCCAGATCGTTACCATCCAAGAAGCTTGTCAGAGAGCAGATAGTGTTATCCGTATTCAATACATTATCCATATACATCTGGGCTGATGACAAGTCTGACAACTCCTGGACACGCAGAATGTCTGGTTGCAGGTCGTTTATGATTAACCGCAGGCCAGGCCATATATCAATATTATTTTAGTATAGAGCAGGCTATTGTAGGACACCAGTTTGAACCGCTTATCCTGGGCAGAACCTATGAACGTTAAACCCAAAAACAAGAGAAGGAGAAGACGTGTTTTCATCCGAAACAAATCTAAGCTTTCACCCTAAGGCGGAGGATAGCTTATGAATCTTTTTAGATCCAATAATTCCCGAAGGAAAAACCCGTCCTAATGGACGGGTTATAATCTTCCAAGATCACCCGGTTTCTTCAGAAATCGCTTGTGCATCCATGACTCTGATCAACTCCGGTTCTTCATATCCCATATCATGGAGATACTCCAAAGCCTTGATCATGGTTTTGCCTGTCACCTTTACAGTCTCCAATTCAGTGGAGCCATGTTTGCGCGTCTTTGCCTCAAATTCTTTAATCATTGAGAATTATGTGTTGCAAAACCGCATGGTTAGACTTTCCTCCTCCCTTGAAAAGCTGTTCCGAAATACCGGATAACCAAACTGGAAAAATTCAACGAGCGGTTTTCTTTTATCCCGGGCCCAGGGATTATGTTTCATGAGTAAAAGCAACGTGGGCCATTGCCTATCGTAACCGAGGTACTGCGAAATACCTTAGACCGAACAGACAAGACCCACGCGTACCGCGCACGTCTAATCTATTCCTGGTCATTTGAAGATTCGCAGTTTCCGGTTACCAGAATAGACTAACGCTACTATTTTAATGTCAGCTCAAATTTAGACAAATACCACTCTAAACTATGGGGGTGAGAAAAACTTTAAATGTTCGACCCAATAAGAAAGCCGATCCTTTCGGATCGGCTTTCTTATGTGCCCCAGGCGGGACTTGAACCCGCACGAACATTGCTGCTCACGGGATTTTAAGTCCCGCGTGTCTACCAATTCCACCACCAGGGCAGTTGAAACTAAAAACCCCTTGTGCAAGGGGTTTTTGATTTTGAGCGAGAAACGGGACTCGAACCCGCGACCCCGACCTTGGCAAGGTCGTGCTCTACCAGCTGAGCTATTCTCGCAATAAGGGACGGCAAATGTAATAAAAAGTAGATTTATCCAACAAATATTTAATCACCAATTTTTCGTTTCACCTCATTCAGTTTCATAAGCGCCTCAACAGGCGTTAAAGTGTTGATATCTAAGTTTTTAATATCCTCCCGGATAGATTCAAGTATCGGGTCGTCCAATTTAAAAAAGCTGAGTTGCATTTCATCTTTTACCCTTACCGCTTTAGCTGATCGTTTTTCCCGGCTCTTTTCCAGTTCCTTAAGCATTTGATTAGCCCTATTGATCACCAATCCGGGCATCCCCGCCATTTGCGCTACATGAATTCCAAAACTATGCTCACTTCCTCCCTTTTTGAGTTTTCGCATAAAAATGATGGAATTATCTACTTCCTTCACACTTACATTATAATTGCATATACGTTCAAATAATTCTTCCATTTCATTGAGCTCATGGTAATGTGTGGCAAAGAGTGTTTTAGCCCGCCCGGGATGCTCATGTAAAAACTCGGCAATGGACCAGGCAATGGAAATACCATCATAGGTACTGGTTCCGCGGCCAATTTCGTCCAGCAAAACCAAACTCCGCTCAGAGAGATTATTAAGGATACTGGCGGTCTCATTCATCTCTACCATAAAGGTAGACTCTCCCTGGCTGATATTATCTGAAGCACCTACCCGAACAAATATTTTATCGATAAGTCCGATTTTTGCTTCGCTGGCAGGCACATAACACCCTATTTGGGCCAATATGCAAATAAGCGCAGTTTGACGAAGTAAAGCTGATTTACCGGACATATTCGGACCGGTAATCATTAATATCTGCTGCTCATCCCGATCAAGGAAAATGTTGTTGCTTATATATTCCTCACCACGGGGTAATTTCTTTTCAATTACCGGATGCCGGCCTTCCTTTACATCTATAGTATGCGAATCGTTTAATGCCGGACGGCAATAGTTGGAGTACCGGGCCAGAACTGCAAAACCGCATAAGCAATCAATGGTGGCCAACATTTGCGCGTTTTGCTGGATAAGGTTCAGGTATTCTGAACAGTATTCTACCAGGTTATGATACAACTGAGATTCTAAAGCCAGTATCTTATCCTCTGCTCCCAGTATTTTATGTTCATACTCTTTAAGCTCCTCAGTAATATACCGCTCAGCATTTACGAGGGTTTGTTTACGTATCCACCCCTCCGGAACTTTATCCCGGTGCGTATTTCGCACTTCAAGATAATAGCCGAACACATTATTGAAAGCTATTTTTAAACTGGGAATACCCGTATGCTCCCCTTCCCTTTTTTGAATCGCCAAAAGCTGATCTTTACCGCTGGTAAGCAACTCCCGTAACTCATCCAGTTCTTCAGATACGCCTTCTCTTATTACCCGCCCCTTACCTATTTGTACCGAAGGTTCTTCGCCCAGTGTGTTATTGATCCGTTCAATTAACTTCTCACATGGGTTTAGCTTATCCACCACAGAAGCTAAAGCCGGGTATTCTTTTTTAGAACACCGGTCGCGGATTTCATTGGAAAACGTTAAAGCCCTGAATAAGTGCTGAAGCTCTTTAGGGTTTATTTTACGGGTGCTCAGTTTTGCCGCCAGGCGTTCCAGATCATAAATATTCTCCAGCCTTTCACTTACTTCTGCGGCCAATTCAGGGTGCTTAAGGAATTCCTCTACACCATCCTGTCGCTGAGTGATCCGCCCTACCGCTTTTAGTGGCATGGCCAGCCAGCGCTTCAATAACCGTCCGCCCATAGGCGAGCTGGTGAAGTCTATCACATCAATCAATGCCGTACCATCAGAAGAATAGCTATTGAATAGCTCAAGATTACGCACGGTAAACTTGTCCATCCATACAAATTCATCCCTATCAATACGGCTGATGTGTGTGATGTGCTCCAGCCGGTTGTTCTGGGTTTCTCTCAGGTAATGAAAAACCGATCCGGCCGCTATAATGCCAAGTTCCATTTCCTGAACACCAAAGCCTTTCAGGTTCTGGGTTTTAAAATGCTCCTGTAAAAGTTCTTCGGCAAAGTCCTTTTTATATACCCAATCGTCCAGGCCAAAAGTATAATGGCTGGAGCCAAAAAGCTTTTGGAAAACTTTGCCCTTGGATTTAGGGAACAATATTTCACTGGGTCTGAGACTTTGAAGTAGCTTATCTATGTAATCTGTGGTGCCTTCTGCCAAGAGAAATTCTCCGGTTGAAATATCACAAAAGCTAATACCATGGCGCGTTTCCCCAAGGTTTACAGAGCAAAGGAAATTATTGGATTTGGCCTGAAGCACCTGATCATTGGTAGTTACACCTGGGGTAACTAATTCGGTAACTCCGCGTTTTACTATGTTTTTAGTGGCCTTAGGATCTTCTAACTGATCACAGATAGCTACCCTTTGCCCGGCCCTTACCAGTTTAGGCAGGTACGTATCCAGGGAGTGGTGTGGGAAACCGGCCAGCTCAATATGCGAAGCGGAGCCATTGGCCCTTTTGGTAAGTACAATACCGAGTATCTTGCTGGCTTTTACAGCATCTTCCCCAAAGGTTTCGTAGAAATCGCCAACCCTGAAAAGCAGTAACGCATCCGGATATCTGGATTTGATCTGGTTGTACTGTTTCATTAATGGGGTCTCTGAGCTTTTTTTAGCCAAAATTCATTCTATTTTTGAGGAGCTTGCTAAGATAAAAAAGAGCTTATGAGAAAGTTGCAGATGCATGAATTAAATCGGCTTTCGGTAGAGGAGTTTAAGCAAAGCTCCAAACACCCTATAGTTGTAGTACTGGATAACGTTCGCAGTGTCCTCAATGTAGGATCTGTGTTTCGCACCTGTGACGCATTTAAAATTGAACACCTATGGCTTTGTGGGGTGTCACCCACCCCTGAGCTTAAGGAAATGCGCAAAACCGCTTTGGGAGGTACTGAATCTGTAAGCTGGACCTATACAGAACACACCCTGGAAGTATTAACCCACTTAAAAGAAGAAGGGTACCTGATTATCGGGGTTGAACAAACCACTGGTTCAATAAGCCTGGAGGAGATGAGGCCTACTGTAAAACCGGTAGTTTTTGTATTTGGCAATGAAGTCAAAGGCATACAGAGTAAACTGCTTCCGCTGTGTGATCATATTGTAGAGATCCCACAGTTTGGCACCAAGCACTCCATCAATGTTTCCGTAAGTGCCGGCATTATTCTCTGGAAAGCACTGGAACCTCATCTTTAGGGCAAAAAAAATGCCTTCCGACAAAGCAGAAGGCATTTTATATGTAGTTACCTAATTTTTATTATTGTACTACAAAGTCAACTCTACGGTTTACATCGTAGCGACTGTTAGCTAACGGGTCACCTTCTCCGGCAGGCTCAGCAGTAAATCTGCCTTCATCAATACCGTATACCTGAACCAATTGCTTAACAACTGCTTCGGCTCTTCTCTTAGAAAGGTTTTTGTTATACTCTTCGGAACCTCTCTTGTCAGCATGACCCACAACCTTAACTTTTACGCCTGGGTTGTTTTTAAGAGCGATAGCTACAGTAGCTAAACGATCATGGTTAGCAGCAGTAACAGTAGCACTGTTAAATGCAAAATATACAGGAGGTAAGAAAGCACCACCTACACCACCGCCTCCGGCAGGAATGGTTTTACCCTGGAAGTTAACCAATTTACCTTTCTCGGTATTAGGTTCTTTATCCATGTAGTCAGCTACACCATCACCGTCAGAATCAACGGCACGTCCGCTAGCGTCAACTTTAGCTCCTTTAGCAGTAAAAGGATCTTCATCCATATAATCAGGAATACCATCCTGATCTACATCAGTAGCTTTACCACTACCATCTACTACTACTCCTTCAGGAGTATTATTTTCTTTATCAAAGAAGTTGTTTACACCATCTTTGTCATCATCAGTAGTTAATTGATCAAAGTTATTTTTCACTTCTTCGATCTCAGCAAACATATTATCCAGAGGGTTAGCGTACACTACTGAAGTTTTGTCTTTATCACCGAAGTTATATGAAACACCTACACCAATAAAACCGAATGCATCAGTTGTATTACCAGTTGTAATCGCATCAGGGAAATCCTCAGTCATGAATGTATGTCTGTACAACACATCCAGATCCAAACCGTTTGATAAACGGTATTTGTAATTCAACTGGATAGGAATAGTTGCCTGAAGAGCACGGGGGTCAGTCTGGTCATCTTTAGCACGACCTGAGAAATCTACCAATCCGGCACGGGCAATAGTATCTCCATTTGAATTATATGAGGTAGCAGCGATAGAAGAAATACCAGCTCCTACTGAAAATAGAAGTGCACTTCTGCGATCATGTACCTTTCCTTGTAAAACCCAGTTGCTCAGGTTGAAAACGATAGAAAGATCAGCATCTATGTAATTTCCATCAAAATAAACCGCATTACGGGTTCCGGAAGTTGAATGATAACCAGCAGACCCTGAAACACCAATGGTAGGGTTGAAGAATTTAGTCAAATGACCTCTTACTCCTATTTCAAAACCACCTATATCACTTGGGATACCATCCGCTTTATCTCCGCTAAAGCTAATTGCGTCTCCTAAACTAAGGGTTGGTCCAACAGTAGCACCAATAGACCAGCTACGGAAATTTTCAACGTGAGCTTTGGTCTTGGTCTCCTGTGCGTTAGCGACTACCACTCCGATAGCCATTAAAAACAGTAAACTGTACTTTTTCATAAATTCAATTTTTAGGTAACTAATTTGGTATAATAAATTCATTGTAAGAACTTTCTGTAAGTTCTAGTTGGCAAAAATAGTAATTCATTCTTTTTGCAAAACATTATCAAAGACAAAGTTTAACAAGTAATTGTTTACCGGTTAGTAGATTTTCTTACTGAAGCGCTTGATAAATAAGTGTTTGCACCTGTTTAAGGTCCGGTTCAGCAGAAATAAAATCCATCTCTTCTGCGTTGATAATCAAGCTTTTAACCCCTTCAAAGCCTTTCAATGTTTTTTGATATCCCTCGTGTACACGCCTCAAGTATTCGTGGTCAATTTTCTGCTCATAAGCGCGGCCCCGCTGTATAATATTTCGCTTTGCTGTATCTACAGATCGATTAATGAACACAATAAGATCAGGTTTAGGGAGTTGCCGCTCCACAATGGTGAAGAAATCGCGGTAAAGCCTGTACTCCACATCAAATAGATTAATACCAGCAAAAACCAGGCTTTTAAGCAGCGTATAATCTGAAATAACCAAGGGCTGAAAGAGGTCTTGTTTATTAAGCTTCTCCTTTAACTGATGGTACCGGTCCGCCAGAAAAGACATTTCCAGGGGAAATGAATAGCGGGCAGGCTCTTCGTAAAAACGAGCCAAAAAAGGATTCTCCTCAAACTCCTCAAGTATTAGCCGCGCATTCATCTCCTGGGCCAAAAGCCGGGCCAGGGTGGTTTTACCTGAACCAATATTCCCTTCGATACATATATAAGCCGGACTCATAATCTTTTTACACTTAACTCATCTTTGCACTCATCCCTCAATTTAACCATGCTTTTTTTTAATACAGGGTGTATAAAGTCAGGCATCAGTTCACATAAAGGTTCCAGAACAAAGCTGCGTTCCTGTAGCCGTGGATGTGGAACCTCTAGCTCTTTCGTTTCGATAATCAGTTCATCAATAAACAGGATATCCAGATCTATGGTGCGCGAAGTGTACGATCCTGAATGATCCCGAACACGACCCTGTTCCTCTTCAATAAACAGCAAATCACGCATCATACCAAGGGGTTCCGTATCTGTTTCCAGCCTTATCACCTGATTGTAAAAATCAGGGGCTCCATTCATACCCCAGGCCTCCGTAAGGTATAATGAGCTACAGTTCTCAACCACACCCATATCCCCCAGTTGCTTTATTACCTGAATAAAGGTTTCAGGAACATTACCCAGGTTTCCACCCAAAAGGATAACATAGGTGCGAAGGTTACCCGCAGAAGCTTGGCTATTCTTTCTTAATATTGCCATAATTTAAGGCGCAAAACTAAACTTTAGATAAAGACTTATGAAGACATTCCTGAAAATGCTGTTAGCCACCATTCTGGGGGGATTTTTACTGATTTTCATCCTCTTTATTGTATTGGCTTCCATTGCTTCTATGGCAGAGCCAAAATTTGTGGTGAAAGACAATTCCATACTGCGTATTGATATGAACTCTGTGATTTATGAACGGGCGGACAATAACCCTTTCGCTTCGTTTGATCCGGTTTCTATTACAGCCGAACAACCTTTGGGCTTAAATAACATACTTGCAGCTCTTAAAAAAGCCAAAAATGATCCCAAAATACTGGGCATCTACCTGGACGGAGGGATTCCGCTCACGGGAAATGCCACTCTTAGAGAGATCCGTAATGCTTTAATTGACTTTCGGGGTAAAGGTAAGTTTGTATACAATTACAGTGAAATACTTACTCAAAAAGGCTATTACCTGGCTTCAGCAGCCGATTCCGTCATGTTGAACCCTGAAGGTTTTTTTGAATGGAAAGGACTGAACGTCAGTGTAACTTACCTAAAAGATGCCATGGATAAACTTGGCCTTAAGCCCGAAGTTCTCCGCGCTACAGGCAACCGTTTTAAAAGTGCAGTGGAGCCTTATCTCAGGCAAGACATGAGTGAAGAAAACCGTCTTCAGCTCAATGCCTTGCTCAATTCAGTCTGGACAAGTTATACTACCGACATTGGTGCCTCACGGGAGCTATCGGCAGAAACCCTTAATGAGCTGGCCAATCAAAATGCTGTAATTCGTCCTCAGCTGGCCGTTGAAAGTGGTTTGATACACGCTGCTATTTACGAAGATCAAGTAATGGATGTATTTATGAACCGTGCAGGAGTAGATAAAGTGGACGATATTCCATTTATAGATATCCGTAATTATGCTAAGTCTGCCAACCTAAGTGGTGAAGAAGGTTATAGTTCAGATAAAATTGCTGTAGTTATTGCTCAGGGCGACATAGTAAGTGGCCGGGGAACTGAATACAGTATTGGTAGCGACCGTATAGCTGAAGCTTTGCGGAAAGCCCGCACCAATGATAATATTAAAGCTGTGGTTTTAAGGGTAAACAGCCCCGGGGGCAGCGCACTGGCTTCTGAAGTAATCTGGCGCGAAGTAGATCTGTTACGCCAGATAAAACCGGTAATAGCTTCTATGGGTGACCTGGCGGCCAGTGGCGGTTACTATATTTCCTGTTATGCCGATACCATCATTGCACAGCCTAACACGATAACCGGCAGCATTGGTGCCTTTGGCCTTTTCTTTACCGGACAGGAATTGCTAAATGACAAACTGGGTGTAAACATTGAAACTGTTCCTACGCATCAGTATTCTGACCTGGGAACTTTTGACCGGGCTCTTACCGAAGGAGAAAAAAGCCTGTTGATTGCATCAGTGGACAATATCTACAACACCTTTAAGCAAAGGGTAGCTACTGGTCGTGGTTTATCCGAAGCCTTTGTGGATAGTATCGGGCAAGGACGTGTTTGGTCTGGTAGCGATGCACTGGAGCTTGGTTTGGTAGATATGTTGGGTGGTTTGGATACGGCCATAAGCGTAGCTCACAAAATGGCGGGTATTGAGGGCGAATACCGTGTGGTAGAATACCCCGAGCAGGAAGATCCCTTTATGCGTCTGATGAAAGATCTTACCGGAGGTTATGAAACACGGGTAATCCGTGCCAGGCTGGGAGAATATGCCCGCTATTTTGATCTTGCTCAGGAAGCGCAGAAAATGCAAGGTTATCAAACCCGCTTATCATACGATATCCAAATAGATTAATTTGAGCGCACCGCCCACTTCAAATACCCGGCAGGCCAACGGCCAATTTCTGTATATGGTGTTAGGTGGTCTTTTTGTATCAGCATTGGTTACCTGTAATCTTATTGCCAATAAGTTTATCCGGGTCGATCTTGGTTTTGGTGAATTTGAAATTTCTGCGGGTGTATTGCCCTACCCTCTTACTTTTTTGATCACTGATATTTTAAGCGAGGTCTACGGCAGAAAAAAAACCAATACCATTGTATTCAGCGGTTTTTTCGCATCCCTGCTGGTGCTTCTTATCCTTTATCTGGGGAGTATGTTCCCTGCGCTGGACCAAAGTCCGGTAACTAATGAACAATACGATTCTGTATTCAGGAATTCCTGGCGGGTAATCGGAGCGTCTATGATCGCCTACCTCGTGGCCCAGTTTGTAGACGTTCGCGTTTTTCACTTCTGGAAAAACCTCACCAAAGGGAAACATTTATGGCTGCGTAATAATTTCTCTACGGTATTCTCTCAACTGTTGGATACCGTATTGGTAACCACGGTAATATTTGCCGGTATTGAATCCTTTGGGTTTATATCCGGCCTTATCTGGGACGGCTGGTTGTTCAAGGTAATCTTTGCTGCAGCCGATACCATTTTGATCTATTTGGCCATCTTTGCCATTCGAAAGTATTTTAACCTGGCCGCGGGAGAAGAGCTTAAAATTTAATTTGAATGGGTAAAAAATGGGTTCAGCGAAGCATTAGTCTAGCCCTGAAAGGAATTCTTTTGGTGGCCGCCATTATCTTCCTGTTCAAAAGGTTTGACACCCAAACCTTACTGGAGGCTTTTCAGCAACCTCTGCACTATCCATGGGTTATAGGTATTTCCTTTCTTATTCTCTGGTTCCTCAATTTATATATTGATGCTTTATTCTGGACACGTATACACAGTATGCTGGAAGATGTAAAGGTGATGCGGGGTTTTAAAATAAACCTGATCTGTTACACCCTTTCCTTTATTACTCCTGCTAATAGTGGCGAATGGGCTGGCCGGTATGTGATGATGAGTGAGCAGCAAAACCGGAAAAAATCTTTCTTCCTCAATTTTTGGATGCACCTGCCCCGCCTGTTTTCCAAACTGCTCATCTCCGGGTTGGCCGGTAGCATATTGATCTACCTGCTGGGCATGGCTAGCTTTGGTCAGGCCATAGGGTTGGGCCTGAGCTTTACCATTATTACCATGACTGTATATTTACTTTTTAAGCGATTGCAAAAATGGTTGCACCTGCGAAATATAGGCTCCTTTAGGTTAGAGAACTATATGTTGAAGGGGCGGCCCGGCATCCGTGAAAAGCTCACATTTCTTTTTCTGGCTACCTGGAAGTTTATTACCTATAACCTCCAGTTTGCTCTCATCATATTGTTGTTTTCACCAGACGGTTTGCCGTTGGTATTCTGGTTTACAGTGCCCGTCTATTACCTGATCAGCTCTTTATTACCCAGTATTGCAGCAGCTGATTTTGTGCTGAAAAGCGCTGTGGCCATTTGGATATTTGAACCCATCTGGAATAATGAGAGCTTATTAATACTGGCCAGCATTACTATATGGTTTTTTAACGTGGTGATCCCCTCCTTTGCCGGTCTCTATGTGATCATAAAAACCAATTTATTCCGCTCTTTTAAAAAGAAATTTTCACGAGGTATCCTGAGTGGCCTCTAACGTTAAGCACCCCGCCACCTTCAAATATCAGGTACTGTCCACGGATACCCTGTAGCATGGCCTTCACGTCCGGGTTTTTATCCAGGTTTATCCCTTTTACCCTGGCTGGGTAATTTTTTACCGGAAATTGCAGATCATATACGGTCTGGTCATCCGAAACAAACCGGGCCAGTTCAGCATTTAAGAGCCCGGACAAACGTTCTTTCTCCTCCAGCAAGTCAGCGTCTGCATCCTCATTTTTAAGCATTCGCTGCCAAACCGTTTTATCAGACACCTCTTCTTTAAGCGCCACCTCTATAAGCCCGGCCTCATAACGGTTGGTCGTTACCGCTAATACGATAGCCTGTGAAGCTCCCTGATCCGTCCAGCGGGTGGTTTTCTGAGCCTCACGGGTTACGCCCACTTTTACGCCACCTGAATTGGCCAGGTATACTATATGTGGTTGTAACTGGTACCCTTTTTCAAAAGCCAGATCCCGATCTTCAATGCCTTCCTGAGCTTTACTCAATTCCGGTCTTATAATACTTTCTCCCGCTTCAGGTTTGGTAAAAAAGCAGTTCTTACAAAACCCCATACGGTAAAGATCCTGAAATTGATTGCCACATGATACGCAAAACTTCTGGTTCTGAAATTCTATCTTAATTTCACGCCCGATAAGCTCGTTCATTTTGATGAAGTCATTTTCGGTGATCAATTGGTATTGCACCGGCTCATCTATATAAGAGCTCATTTTTGCGAGCTTGGAAACAAATTCCATAAAAAGGGATTTATTAAATTTAAAGCAGGGAAATTACTATAAATTATGAAGCTCGACTTAGTCAATTCTTTTATCAGCTGGCGGATGAAAAAACGATTCCACCAGATTGAGCTATTCATGAAATATCCGGTTGAAGTACAACAGGAAGTATGGCAGGGACTCTTAGAGCGGGCTTCCCAAACCGAATGGGGAAAGCGGTATGATTTTAAAAGCATCCGCTCCTATGAAGACTTCCGCTCCCGTATACCCCTCCATTTTTATGAAAGTATTCAAAGTGATGTAGAGCGGTTAAGGGCCGGAGAGCAAAATATAATGTGGCCCTCTGAAATAAAATGGTTCGCCAAATCCAGTGGCACCACTTCAAGCAAAAGCAAATTTATACCGGTGAGCCAGGAAGCTATTGAGGAATGCCACTTTAAAGGTGGTAAAGATTTGTTGAGCATTTACTGCAACAACAAACCGGAAACCTCCATATTCTCTGGTATGAGCCTGCGATTGGGTGGTAGCACTTTCATCAACAACAGCGAAAACAACTCCTTTTATGGAGACCTCTCCGCAATTATTATTGAAAACCTTCCGTTTTGGGTGGAGATGCGCAGCACCCCCAATAACAAAATAAGTTTAATGGAGGAATGGGAAGAGAAAATTGAAGCCATTGCAAACACCAGTATTAAGGAAGATGTAAGCAGCCTGGCCGGTGTACCCTCATGGATGCTGGTACTGGCACGTAAAGTATTGGAAAAAACCGGCAAGAGTAACCTGCATGAAGTATGGCCCAACCTGGAATTATATATACACGGAGGCGTTAATTTTTCCCCATATCGCCAGCAATTTGCCGATATCCTGCCCAATTCACAGTTCAGCTTTCTGGAAACGTACAACGCCTCTGAAGGCTTCTTCGGGATTCAGGATCTATCCGGCCGCCAGGAACTTCTGCTCATGCTGGATTATGGTATTTTTTATGAATTCATTCCAATGGATGAATTTGACGGAGAGAACTCCCTGGCCATCCCATTGGGAGAAGTTAAAACTGATGTTAACTATGCCGTAGTCATAAGCTCTAATGCTGGTTTGTGGCGATATATTATTGGTGATACGGTGAAATTTACATCTACTTCCCCCTACCATATTCAGATCACCGGCCGCACCAAACATTTTATCAATGCATTTGGTGAAGAGCTGATTATTGAGAATGCCGAAGCAGCATTGCAAAAGGCTTGTGAAGATACGGGTGCTGTTATACTGGAATACACAGCAGCTCCTGTATACATGGAAAATAATGAAAGTGGAGCCCATGAGTGGTTGGTGGAATTCAGCCAGGATCCGCATAACCTGGAGGCGTTTATTGATATTATGGATAAACACCTGATGCTACTGAACAGTGATTACGAAGCCAAAAGACATAAGAATATGGCTTTAAAAAAGCCACTTCTGAATACCGCTCGTCCGGGCCTGTTTTACGATTGGCTTAAATCAAAAGGTAAGCTGGGCGGTCAACACAAAGTACCCCGTCTTTCCAATAACCGGAATCACATCGATGAATTATTGGCATTAAACTCTTTACAAGCCGTGGCCGGATGATCAAAGCCTTTCTGTATATACTGATCGGTGCGTTTTTTACCAGCCTGCAACAGGATCAAAAGCCTGAAAAGGAGTTTCCACTTAAAAACCTGGATTTTTTTACCATTGATCAATTTCAAAACATTTACCATACCCGCTTTGATCAATTGAGAAAACTGGATAAAAGCGGAAAAAACATATTCGAATACAGCAATCCCTTACTGGGAGCCATTCATTCTGTTTCAGCCCTTGACCCATTAAGCCTGCTGATCTTTTACAAGGACCAGGCACAGATCACCACTTTGGATAACCGGTTAAATGAAAGCACGGCTATCCGGCTCACAGATATTGGCTTGAATGATGTTCAACTGATCAGTCAATCCGATCAAAACAACGTATGGGTATATGATCAGGCTACAGATCGCTTATACCGTATTAATATTGCCAATGCGGCCATTTCCAATAAAAGCCTCAACATTACCCAGCTGGCCAACACTGAAAATCAACCGGCTCAACTGGAAAGCACCTATGATCATGTGTTCCTGAACCTGCCGGAAAGCGGTATTCTTTTGTTTGATGCCACCGGGGCTCTCATGCAAACCATAGCTCTTAAAAGTGTATCTCACTTTTCTGTGTTGGGCGAGAACCTGTTTTACCTTAAAAACGACACGATAAGAGGTTTGAACCTAAAGAAAAATACCTTATTAAAATCGAGTTGGCCTGCACCGGGAGCAATTTCGTTTACTGCCGTAGCGGGCAGGATTTACGTTTTAGACAAAAAGAAACTCTGTGTATATTCACTAAGTCTTTAAATCCGTTTTTTAGGCCTCTATCGTCTATTGCTTTTAACGCAAAGTGGTAGATTTGCGCTCTTGCCGTGGCCTTATTGCGGATAAGTTAAAAGTATTAAAAATGCACATTGCAGTTTCAGGAAACATCGGATCGGGCAAAACCACATTAACCAGCCTTTTAGCCAAGCATTACAATTGGGAACCCCAGTTTGAAGAGGTGGAAGACAACCCTTATCTGGATGATTTTTACGGTGAAATGCAGCGCTGGTCTTTTAACCTGCAAATCTATTTTTTGAATTCACGATTTCGTCAGGTTAAAGAAATCCGGCAATCCGGCAAGAATGTAATTCAGGACCGAACTATTTACGAGGACGCACACATCTTTGCTCCCAACCTGCACGCTATGGGCCTTATGCCTAGCCGCGATTTTGAGAATTACCTCTCTCTCTTCAATTTAATGGAAAGCTTTATTGACGCACCTGATCTCCTGATCTATCTAAGAGCTTCCATACCTACACTGGTAGACCAAATCCAGAAAAGAGGGCGTGATTATGAGAACAATATAAGATTGGATTACCTGAACCGCCTGAATGAACGTTATGAAGCCTGGATCAGCAGTTATGACAAGGGGAAACTCCTGGTGGTTAATGTAGATGAAAATAAGTTTGCCGTAAAACCAGAGCACCTGGGTGATATAATTAACCGTATAGATGCAGAAACCAACGGCCTCTTTTAAGAAGCGGCATACTTTAAAATACAAGCATTAAAAAAGGGCCTTCACTGAAGGCCCTTTTTTAATATCATCAATCAAAGTGCTAAGCTAGTTTGCAAATTTCACTTTGGCCTCAAAGTGATTATCACCTTTAAGGCCAATATTCATATTTACCGGAAATTGTGCATTGGCAGACAACTTAAGCATTCCTGACCCTGAGTAGGAATCATCACGCTCATTGCGCTGCATATTGTTCACGTACAGGTATACTGTATTACCCGCGGCTTTACCGGTAAAGCCTTCTAATCTGGAAGGGTCAAGACTAATGGCTGCATTCAGCATTTCACCATTATTCATACCCTGAAATTCTGCAGAACGTACATTAACTTTAAGCTTATCATCTTCAGTTTTAAACAGGGTTACCATACCCTCACCGGCTTCAAAAACATAACTATTGGCACTGGCTAAGGTGTTTATTCCTGACATATTTGTCTGGGTATGGCCCATTGCATCATCTGCCTGAATGTGCGGAGCAATAACCAACGATACAATTGACATCAGCTTGATAAGAATATTCATAGAAGGACCGGAAGTGTCTTTGAAAGGATCACCAACGGTATCACCAGTTACAGAAGCTTTGTGAGCCTCAGAACCTTTGTATTCCATTTTGCCATCAATTTCAACCCCTTGCTCAAAAGACTTTTTAGCATTATCCCAGGCACCACCAGCGTTGTTCTGGAAAATACCCATTAACACACCACTTACGGTTACACCAGCCAAAAGGCCACCCAGCATTTCTGCAGACGAAGTTTCAGGGAACACACCTTTAAATCCAAAACCTACAAGTACCGGAGTGATAAGCGCTATAGCACCGGGCAACATCATTTCACGGATAGAAGCTTTGGTGGAAATCTCCACACACTTGTCATACTCGGGCTTAGCCTTGTATTCCATAATACCGGGGATCTCCTTAAACTGACGTCTAACCTCGTGTACCATGGCCATAGCAGCGCGGCCCACAGCCGAGATGGCCAGTGAAGAGAAGATGAAAGGAATCATACCTCCAACAAATAGCATGGCCAATACAGGTGCTTTGTAAATATCAATACTGTCAATGCCTGCAATACCCACAAAGGCCGCAAAAAGAGCTAAAGCAGTAAGAGCAGCCGAAGCAATGGCAAAACCTTTACCGGTAGCAGCAGTAGTATTACCTACAGCGTCAAGGTTGTCCGTACGCCCTCTAACTTCTTCAGGTAACTGGCTCATTTCAGCAATACCACCCGCGTTATCTGCGATGGGACCAAAAGCGTCAATAGCCAATTGCATAGCCGTAGTAGCCATCATACCCGCTGCGGCAATAGCCACACCGTATAAACCGGCAAAAGAATAGGAGAATATAATACCGGCCGCCAAAATGATGATGGGTATTACGGTAGACTGCATACCCATAGCCAGACCACCAATAATGTTGGTGGCATGACCGGTAGAAGATTGTTGGATAATACTATTTACAGGTTTTTTACCCATAGCGGTATAAAACTCAGTAACCCAGCTCATCAAGGCTCCAACTATAGATCCTACCAGAATTGCCCAGAATACATCCATGTTTGAAAATTCATAACCTCTGAGTGAAAGAGATTCAGGAAGCATCCACAAACAAAGTGGGTAAGAGGCAATAACTACCATTATGATTGAAGACCAGTTACCGATGTTCAGAGCGTTCTGAACGGAGCTGTTCTCATTGCTAATGCGCACAAAAGACATAGATATAATAGAGAAGATCAAACCTAAACCGGCAATTACCATTGGCAAAAGAATGGGAGCCATACCGTTAAAATTATCATCAGAGGCTATCTCCTGACCCAATACCATAGTAGCCAAAATAGTAGCTACATAAGAACCAAAAAGATCAGCACCCATACCGGCAACATCGCCCACGTTATCACCCACATTATCGGCAATAGTGGCCGGGTTTCTAATATCATCTTCCGGAATACCAGCTTCTACTTTACCTACAAGATCAGCACCTACGTCAGCAGCCTTGGTATAAATACCACCACCCACACGGGCAAAAAGGGCAATACTCTCAGCACCCAATGAAAAGCCAGCTAATACTTCAATGGCAGTTTTCATTTCGTGACCGGTCATTAAAGCACCTTCCGGAACAAACATATTATAGAATACTATAAACAAGCTACCCATTCCCAATACCGCAAGGCCGGCAACGCCAAGGCCCATCACAGAACCTCCCGTAAAAGATACTTTGAGAGCTTTTACGAGGCTGGTGCGGGCAGCCTCAGTAGTACGTACGTTGGATTTAGTAGCAATGCGCATCCCGATGAAACCGGCCAGTGCCGAAAGAAACGCACCAATAACAAAAGCGATGGCAATAACGGGGCTTGAATGCTCCACCATGGTACCGGAATACCCGAGCAGAAGACCGGCAATGACCACAAAATAGCTCATCACCTTCCATTCCGCTTTGAGGAATGACATAGCACCATCGGCAATATAACCGGCCAGTTCTTTCATATTGGCTTCACCAGCACTTTGCCTGGTAACCCAGCCCGATTTAACGAGCATTACTAAAAGACCTACCAGACCTAAAGCAGGCACAACATAAAGCATCCAATTATCCATTGTAGAAAGTATTGATAGACAAAACATTAATAATAAGGGGCGCAAAAGTAAACCAAAATAGCAAAACAGCAAAAACTAAAAAACCACCCGGAAAGGGTGGTTTATATTATTGAAATTCAGTTTTTTATTATGAAATGTACATAACGCCTTTCACGGCATCTATTACCTGCTTGGCATTGGGCAGAAACTCATTTACCAGCGTGGGAGAATAGGCCATTGGGGTATCTGCAGTGGTAAGTCTGCGGATGGGAGCATCCAGAAAATCAAAAGCCTCACGCTGCACTACAAAGGAAACTTCAGTGGCAATTGAGCTCAATGGCCAGGCTTCTTCCAGAAATACCATCCGGTTGGTTTTCTTTACCGATTGGATCACCGTATCGTAATCAATAGGCCTAACGGTGCGCAGGTCAATAACCTCACAGCTAATGTCTTCTTTTTCCAGCTCTTCCGCAGCCTTCATGGCTTCTTTTATAATTTTACCGAAAGAAACTATAGTTACATCGCTACCCTCTCTGCGAATATTAGCTTTTCCTATTTCAAGCGTATATTCTTCCTCTGGTACTTCTCCTTTATCGCCATACATCTGTTCGGATTCCATGATCAAAACCGGATCATCATCACGAATAGCACTTTTCAAAAGTCCTTTTACATCATAAGGAGTAGAAGGCACCACCACTTTTAAGCCCGGAGTATTGGCAAACCAGTTCTCAAAGGCCTGTGAATGGGTAGCTCCCAGCTGACCAGCTGATGCTGTAGGACCCCGGAAAGTAATGGGTATATTCAACTGACCACCACTCATCTGATACATTTTAGCCGCATTATTAATGATCTGATCAATGGCCACCAGCGAGAAGTTGAAGGTCATGAATTCAATAATGGGACGTAAACCATTCATGGCAGACCCTACTCCGATGCCTGCAAAGCCAAGTTCTGAAATTGGCGTATCAATTACGCGCTTGGCACCAAACTCATCCAGCATACCTTTAGAAGCTTTGTAGGCACCATTATATTCGGCCACTTCCTCACCCATGAGATAAATATTTTCATCTCTGCGCATTTCCTCGCTCATGGCTTCGGCAACGGCTTCTCTAAACTGAATTACACGACTCATTAACTGTTAATTTTAAGGAGGCAGCAAAAATAGGAATTTATAAACATTAGATCCGGACTAAGGTTTCATTTAATATGCATGCATAACATTTTATCCTTGGGGCAATTTTAGTTATTTTCGCAGTCCTTATTGAAAAATTGATTTAAACCATATATATGAAGGTATTAGTTTGTATCAGTCATGTTCCGGATACTACTTCCAAGATTAATTTCACCAGTGATAACAAGGAGTTTGATAAGAACGGAGTTCAATTCGTAATAAACCCTTACGATGAGTTCGGCTTAACCCGTGCCATCTGGATCAAAGAAAAGCAAGGTGGAACCGTTACTGTATTGAATGTAGGTGGAGCTGAAACCGAGCCCACCCTTCGCAAAGCGCTTGCTATTGGTGCTGATGACGCCATACGTGTGGACGCTGACCCTACCGATGCTTTTTATGTAGCGCAGCAAATAGCAGCAGTTGTTAAAGAAAATGAATACGACCTGGTAATTGCCGGGCGCGAGAGCATTGACTACAATGGTGGTCAGGTACCAGGTATGCTGGCGGCTCTCTTAAAATGGCCTTTTATTAATGGTTGCATGGGTCTTGAACTGGATGGCACCAAGGCTTCTCTTATCCGTGAGATTGACGGTGGAAAGGAAAAACTAAATGCCAATCTTCCCATGGTTATTGGCGGTCAAAAAGGTTTGGTAGAAGAAAAAGATCTTCGTATCCCTAATATGCGGGGCATCATGAGTGCGCGTACCAAGCCTTTGAATGTAAAAGAGGCTGCAGATGCAGACCATCGCACTAAGGTGGGTACTTATGAAAAGCCAGCTCCTAAGAGTGCTGTAAAAATGATTGATGCAGATAACATGGATGAGCTGGTAAACCTGCTCCACTCTGAAGCCAAGGTAATCTAAATCAAACCTCAAAAAAAGAAGAAATGTCAGTATTAGTATATATAGAAAGTTGGGAAGGAAAATTTAAGAAGAACTCTTTTGAGGCCGCTCAATATGCTGCTAAAACAGCTGAAATGATGAGCACCGAAGCCATTGGGGTAACACTGGGAGACCTTCAGGATGATGCCGCAGTAACCGGCAAATACGGTTTAAAAAAAGTAGTAAGCCTTACCGGTGATGATTACGCCCAGTTCGATAACTTTAAAGCAGCTAATGCTTTGAAAGCAGTAGCTGAACAGGAAGGCGCAGATACCATCATCATTAGTGGCACCTGGAATGGTAAGGCTGTGGCTCCGGTTTTAGCGATAGCTATGGAGGCAGGTCTCATCACCAACGCGGTGGAGCTACCATCTTCCACCTCTCCCCTTACTGTAAAGCGCAGTGTATTTTCCAGTAAAGGTCTGGTGGAATACTCTACAGATGCTTCTAAACGTATTGTTGTTTTCATTCCTAATTCTACCGGTGTTACTGAAGGTGAAGGACAGGCCGAAGTGACCAATGGATCAGCATCAATTGGTGAAGTTCCTACCGTAGAAGTTACCGATGTAGACCGTGTGAAAGGGAAGATCCTTCTGCCCGAAGCGGAAAAAGTAGTTTCCGGTGGTCGTGGTATGAAAGGCCCGGATAACTGGGGAATGCTTGAAGAACTTGCCGATGTGCTTGATGCGGCAACGGCCTGCTCCAAGCCTGTTTCCGATATGGGATGGAGACCTCACACGGAACACGTAGGACAAACCGGAATAGCTATTAACCCGAATTTGTACATAGCTGTAGGTATTTCCGGAGCTATTCAGCACCTGGCCGGGGTGAGCAGTTCCAAGACCATTGTGGTAATAAACAATGATGCAGAAGCACCGTTCTTTAAAGCTGCGGACTATGGTGTAGTAGGTGATGCTTTTGAAGTAGTACCTAAACTCACTGCAGCCCTTCGCGACTTTAAAGAGAACAATTAATGGAGCGTATCCGGCTTCACATAAAAGGACTTTCGTATAGCCAAACTCAATCCGGAGCCTATGCCCTGGTTTTAGGAGAAGAAGGTGGCGAACGGAGGCTCCCCATTATTATTGGTGGTTTTGAAGCGCAATCCATTGCTATTGCATTGGAAAAGGATGTAAATCCTCCGCGCCCTCTTACCCATGATCTGTTTAAGAATTTTGCCGATAGTTTTGGCATTGGCCTAAAAGAAGTCATCATCCATAAATTACAGGATGGTGTCTTCTTTTCGGTTTTGGTATGCGAAAAAGATGGTGAAGAGCAAGTGCTTGATGCCCGTACTTCGGACGCAGTGGCTTTGGCTATTCGCTTTCAGTGCCCGGTATATACCTATAAGGAGATTCTTGAAAAAGCCGGTGTCATTTTAAAGGAAGGCTCAGATACGCGACCCGAAGAAAAAGAAGCTGATGACCGGCCTGCCCCGCAGCCCCTGGAGGAGAGCAGCACCCCATCCTCAACCGCAGAATTAAACACTAAGAGTACTAAAGAATTGTACGCCATACTGGATAAGGCGGTAAAGGAAGAAAACTACGAATTGGCAGCCCGTGTGCGGGATGAGATAGACAAGCGTAGTGCTAATTAATCTCCTCTGAATTCTAAACCTTAAATTCGCAGCTTTCGAGCTTAAAAATCATGGCCGTGCGAATATTCCTGAGTATTATTTTCTCCCTGCTTCTGAACCTTGGTTTTGGGCAGGAAACCCTCAAATACCGTTGGGCTTTTGATCGTATTGAAAACCTGGAAGGTACCAGCCTTCTGCCCATTGATTCTACCGATTACTTTCAACTCAGGGAAGACAGCACTTTTCGCTACCAGCTTAAAGCTAAGGATAATTTAATAGCTGAAGGCACCTGGATACAACGTAATGATTCCCTCATCCTGAATTATACGCTTCCCGCAGATACCACCCGGTTTTATAAACTTATAACGGCCAATGACACCTTGCTGGCTATCAATGAAGGGCCGGTTAATTTTACTTTTCGGAAAAAACCTACTCAAAGTTCCGTTGCTTCGTCCGGTTTACCGGTAAACTATGACTTTACAGGTGGCAGTATTTCTATGGCTTCACTGGCACGGGGTATTTTAGGGATCAGCGTATTGGTTTTTTTGGGTTTTTTATTCTCCTCTAAAAAGAGAAAGATAAACTGGCTTCTGGTTATAAAAGGCCTTATTATTCAAGTGTTATTTGCTCTGGCTATTTTAAAAGTACCGGCCGTTCGGGTCATTTTTGATTTTCTCAGTGAGAAATTTGTAACCTTATTGGGCTTTACGCGGGAAGGTGCAGAGTTTCTATTTGGTGGCCTTATCACCAATACAGAGTCGCTGGGTTAAATCTTTGCCTTTCAGGTTTTACCTACGGTTATCTTCTTCTCGGCACTTACCAGCCTGATGTTCTATTATGGCATTCTCCAAAAGATTGTATACGCTTTTGCTTGGGTGATGAAACGTACTATGAAACTGTCCGGAGCAGAGAGTCTGGCTGCCGCAGGTAATGTTTTCCTGGGGCAAACCGAATCTCCCCTTTTGGTAAAACCCTACATCGGCAAAATGACCATGTCTGAACTACTGTGCCTCATGAGCGGTGGCATGGCTACCATTGCCGGTGGCGTACTAGCCGCTTATATTGGGTTTTTGGGCGGTACGGAAGTAGCTCAGCAGATATTTTTTGCCAAGCACTTACTGGCAGCCTCAGTAATGAGTGCCCCAGCCGCTGTGGTAGCTGCCAAGCTTTTATTGCCTGAAACGGAAAAGGTGAATGAAGATATGGCCATTGAGCAATCACGCATAGGCACCAATGCCCTGGAGGCTATTTCCAATGGAACTACCGAAGGCTTAAAATTAGCCGTAAATGTTGGTGCGATGCTGTTGGTTTTCCTGGCTTTTATAGCTTTTGCCAATAGTATTTTTGCCTTTATTGGTGATCCACATCAATTAATTGTAGGCAATTCTGTGTGGATAGATTATAAGGGGTTTAATGATTGGGTAGCTGAAGTATCCAACGGACGTTACGAGGAATTTTCACTGCAATTTATCCTGGGTTACAGTTTAGCGCCTATTACCTGGCTTATGGGTGTGGATAGCCGTGATATGGTTTTGGTTGGACAACTCCTGGGGGAGAAGACTATTCTCAATGAATTTGTGGCATATGTTTCGCTTGGAGACATGAAACAGGCCTCAGCCTTTGCCAGCCCCAAGTCCATTATTATAGCTACTTACATTTTATGCGGCTTTTCCAATTTCGCAAGCATCGGCATACAAATCGGTGGAATTGGTTCACTGGCTCCTTCGCGTAAGGCAGACCTGTCCAAGCTGGGATTTAAAGCCCTGATTGGGGGTACGCTGGCATCCTTATTTACTGCAGTTATTGTGGGGATGTTGATTTAATAAGAAAGTCTGTGCTTCCCGATTCTTGTTAAAAGTTTGTGTAGAAAAGAAAACCTTCAGACTCTACAGCTTCAAATCGCCTTCTTATCTTTGAATACTCATATTTTTCTATGCAACAGTATCATAAATTACTGCGTCATGTTCTGGAAAATGGCAACTCCAAGGCAGACCGTACCGGTACGGGTACTCTTTCAGTGTTTGGGTATCAGATGCGATTTAATCTACAGGAAGGGTTTCCGCTCCTAACAACCAAAAAGGTGCATTTGAAATCTATCATCCATGAATTACTATGGTTTCTGAATGGTGAGACCAATATTCGTTATCTCGTTAAAAACGGGGTAAATATCTGGAATGAGTGGCCCTTTCAAAATTACTTGCGTGAAAATGATCTTCACATGAGGCTTTCTAAACATTCCCCTGAATGGAAAGAAGCCTTGAAGAATTTTATAAATCAGGTAAAAGAGGATGAAGCTTTTGCTCAAAAGTGGGGAGAGCTTGGCCCGGTTTATGGAAAACAATGGAGAAACTTTGAGGGTGTTGATCAAATAAGCCAGTTAATTGAAGACATTAAGAGCAACCCTGATTCAAGAAGACTGTTGGTATCTGCGTGGAATCCAAGAGAAATTCCGGTAATGGCCAAATCAGGTTTACCACCTTGCCATACCTTGTTCCAATTTTATGTAGCTGATGGAAAACTGAGCTGTCAGTTGTATCAACGAAGTGCTGACATTTTTCTTGGCGTGCCTTTTAACATTGCATCCTATGCTTTACTTACCATGATGATTGCCAGGGTATGCGGACTTGAATATGGCGATTTTGTACACACCATGGGTGATGCACATATTTACAGCAACCACATGGACCAGGTGCAGGAACAATTGAGCCGTGATTTCAGAGACCTGCCGGAAATGAAGATCAACCCTGATGTTAAAGATATTTTCAGTTTTAAATACGAGGATTTTGAACTGATTAATTACAATCCTCATCCTCCCATTAAAGCCCCTGTGGCAGTTTAATTAAATCAGAGCTCACAAACCACGTGGTGAAAGCCAAAATATCTTGGAAACACTTTCCCACTACTCTAATTTACAAATAGATGAACCTCACATTAATTGCCGCTATGGCACAAAACAGGGTTATTGGCAACAATAACAACTTGATCTGGCACCTCCCCCGTGACATGAAGCACTTCAGGGAGTTGACCACCGGACACCACGTTATAATGGGTCGTAAAACTTTTGAAAGTATGAATAGCCGTCCCCTGCCTAAGCGTGAGAATATTGTGATCACCAGGCAAAAAGGATATGAGGCCAAGGGGTGCATGGTAGTGCATAGCCTGGATGAAGCTCTTGAAAAAATTACAGGAGATGAACAACCTTACGTAATAGGTGGCGCAGAAATATATAAGGAAGCCCTGAATAAAGCCAATACCATAGAGCTAACTCTTATTTATAACGCTTTTGAGGGCGATACATATTTCCCTGAATTAGATACGGCCAATTGGAAGGAGGTACAGAGAGAACATCATGTAGCTGATGAAAAAAATGCGCACTCTATGGACTTTATCACCTATAAGCGTGGCTCATAAGAAGAGAAAATGATTTTTTAAGAAACTGCTTTAAGAGCCTTTAAGGACATCTTCTCCATTTTCTGTGAAGCGTAGTCTTCATCTACTGTAAGCGTTTGCTCTTCCTCCTTGCTGGGAAGCTCAAACATTGCATCCGTTAGAATAGTCTCTATGATAGACCTGAGTCCACGGGCACCCAATTTGAATTCTATTGCCTTTTGCACCACATACTTCAAAGCCTCCTCGGTAAAGTCAAGTGTAACACCATCTATTTCCAACAGTTTGGTATACTGCTTTATAATAGCATTTTTGGGAGTAGTAAGTATGAGTGCCAGAGTTTCTTCATCAAGCGGGTTCAGGTACGTAAGTACCGGCATCCTACCAATAAGCTCCGGAATAAGACCAAAAGTTTTAAGATCCTGAGGAGCGATATAGCGTAAAAGGTTTGAACTGTTATAGTCCTCTCTTTCCTTGGTACTATGGAAACCTACGGAACGCGTATTCAGACGCTTGGCAATATGACGATGAATGCCATCAAAAGCACCCCCTGCCACAAACAAAATGTTGGAGGTATCAACTTCTATAAATTTCTGATCCGGATGTTTACGACCTCCCTGTGGTGGCACATTTACCTTGGTACCCTCCAATAATTTAAGGAGAGCCTGTTGCACTCCCTCCCCGCTTACATCACGTGTAATGGAAGGGTTATCACTTTTCCGGCTGATCTTGTCAATTTCGTCAATAAAAATAATTCCGCGTTCAGCCGCCTTAATATCATAATTGGCCGCCTGAAGAAGTCGTGTGAGTATGCTTTCCACATCTTCTCCCACATAGCCGGCCTCCGTAAGAACTGTGGCATCCACTATGGTAAAAGGCACGTTTAGCATGCGGGCAATGGTTCTGGCCAATAAGGTTTTACCGGTTCCGGTTTCACCCACCATAACAATGTTGGATTTTTCAAGCTCTACATCCTGAGTAGCTGCATTACCTTTTGTTAAGCGCTTATAGTGATTATACACCGCCACAGAAAGAACTTTTTTGGCTTCATCCTGACCAATGACATATTGATCCAGAAATTCCTTAATCTCACGGGGTTTAATGAGCTGTAATGATTTGGAAAGCTCCTTACGCTCCTTCATATCCATCTCCTCCACCACAATACCATGTGCCTGACGGATACAGTGATCACATATATGACCATTGATACCGGCAATTAATACGTTGGTGTCTTTCTTATCTCTTCCGCAGAAGGAACAACTTAAATTTTCTTTTTTCGCGCTCATTGAATCAAAATCTCATCTACAAAAGTATAAAATCCATCACCGGCATTTGATAGATGGATTTTATACGATCAGGTTAGCTTAGATTAATAACTAATCTTTTGCTCTTTTAGTTTCCAAAACTTCGTCAATCATTCCATATGCTTTGGCTTCTGACGAACTCATCCAGTAATCACGGTCAGAATCTCCCTCTACTTTTTCGAAAGTTTGCCCGCTGTGATTGGCTATAATCCGGTACAGCTCTTCTTTCATTTTCAGCACTTCTTTCACTGCAATTTCCATATCACTGGCCTGGCCCTGTGCTCCACTCATAGGTTGGTGTATCATTACACGGCTATGGCGCAAGGCACTACGTTTACCATCTGCTCCCGCGCACAACAAAACGGCACCCATTGAGGCAGCCATACCTGTACAAATAGTTGCCACATCAGGATTTACCAATTGCATGGTATCATAAATTCCCAATCCTGCATATACCGAGCCTCCGGGGCTATTCAGGTAGATCTGAATATCTTTTTTAGAGTCTACAGATTCCAGAAAAAGTAACTGAGCCTGTACAATATTGGCAACCTGATCATTTATACCAGTGCCTAAGAAGATAATCCGATCCATCATCAAACGGGAAAAAACATCCATTTGAGCTACGTTCAACTGACGCTCTTCTATAATGTAAGGTGTTAAAGAGGAGTCTATATAATTACCCACTTGCAGGGAGCTAAGACCTTGATGGCCGGTAGCGTATTTCTTAAATTCTTTGCCGAAGTCCATTAATTCGATATTTTTAGTAAATAAACAAAAATGGCTCGACAAGTATCGAGCCATTAGGATTTACATGACAAAAGTTCCGATATACGGCTCTAGTCCTTCTGCATTTCTTTCAAGAATTCATCAAAAGTTACTTCCTTTTCTACCAGCTTAAGGTGGTCCTTAAAGAACTGAATAAGCTTAGCACTGAATAATTGATCGGTAATGCGTTGCATCTCATCTTTATTCTCCATAACCCGGGCTGCAATAGACTCAAGATCTGCCTGCTCCGGTGCCTGCCCATATTGCGCCATCTGGCGACCAACCAGATTCATGGTATACTGCTTTAATTCCTCCTCAGTAACTTCAATATTGTGTTCCTTTATTACACGGTTCTCCACCAATTGCCATTTCATGCTCTCCTTCATTTCAGGATACTGGTTCTCTACCTCTTCAGCTGAAATGGGTTTTTCACCAGCGGTTTGCATCCATTTTTTCAGGAATTCTTCAGGAAGGTCAAACTTCATTTTCTTTAAGAGCACTTCCTTTACGTCTTCGTAAAATTTACGCTCACCTTCTCCTACAAACATCTGCTCTGAGTCCTCCTTGATCTTCTGACGAAACTCTTCCTCATTTTTCACTGTACCTTCTCCAAAAACCTTATCAAAAAGCTCCTGATTTAAAGGTGCAGGATCAAGTTTACTGACTTCCTCAATGGTGATCTCAAAATTATCTCCAGCTTTGTCAATATCCTCAGCCTCTACCTTTAACATGCGGTGCACATTGGTGTCTTTGTCAAACGCTTTTTTGATATTAAGAACCAGCTTATCCCCAGCTTTTTTGCCTTCTAACTCTTTCAAAACCTTCTTCTGATCTATAGAATCAGTATCAAAGGTGCCTGTTGCTTCCAAACCATCTTCCACGGCTGCTCCTTTGGCGTCAACCTCCTTAAATGCAGCCTTAATGATGGTACTTTCGCCTACGGCTTCAGGGTATGACATAGTTCCAAAACGCTTGGCGTAATCGGACACATAGCGATCAAGCATTTTTTTATCTGCTACAATCTTATAGGCAGGAACTTTGGTTTTATTGTCAAAGTTGAGTTCAATATCAGGTGTAAGTCCCAATTCAAACTCGAAAGAAAATTCGGTTTGAGAATCCCAATCAATTTCATCTTGCTGCACCGGAAGAGGGTTTCCCAGGATATCCAGCTTTTCATCGCGGATATGGTCATACACCGCATGTTGCAAAATATGATTTACCTCCTCTACCAAAACTGCTTTTCCATACTGTTTTTTGATAAGCGAAGAAGGTACCCGACCAGGTCTGAAACCTGGGATAGACGCACGCTTACGGTAGTCACTAAGCGTTTTGCTCACTTTCTCCTGGTAGTCTTCAGGATTGATCTCAACGGTTAGCACCGCACTTAATTCACCTGTATTTCTGGTAGTTACATTCATCGTGTCAACTATTTTACCCTTAATTTTTTGGGAGCGCAAAGTTAACAATATCCTTAACCTTACCACACATTTTACTATACTTTTTGATTTACAGCTGTAAGGCTTGTACACTCACATACAGATTAGTAAGTCATTCTTTTATTACAGATCTTCCAAAACTCAGTCTAATCTTGCCCTTTCTTAAAAGGTATACTCCTTTCGGAAAGTTTATGGCGCTTATGGGTTTGCTGAATATTTATCTCAGGAGAATCAACCTGAGGTTTTATATTTAAAAATAAGCCGAGTCATTTTTTCAATCTCATGTTGAAGACAGCCTGATCGCGAATTATTAAAAATCTAAATATCAGATACTTAAAAAAATGAAATGACAACAAACGAAAAAAGGTAGTTTACAAAAAGTAAGATTATTCTTATACTTTTATTCCCCGATCCGTATTGTTCAGCACTTTTGAAAGCTATTTTTATTTACATTTAGCCCGTAAATAAAAACAAATGAGGCATTTCATACTTACCCTATTTATCATTTTAACAGTAAGTTACGGCTACAAGGCGCAGGAATCACTTTCCGGCCATCTAAACACCGGTTTGATTATACCTTTTACTGATTTTACCGAGTCCAGCTTTAGAGGAACGAAACCCAACGTATTAATATCTGCCGGTTTAGGCTATCAGTTTAATGTGCCTAACCTGCGACTCAGAGGTGATATTACTGCCGCCACTATTGATGGAGATGACAATGTATTCTTTCATGAAACCACCTTTTACGAAGGTTTGCTTTCTCTTCAGTATAATATTGTTCCATTGTTTAGTGACTCAAAGTTTAAACTTTACCTGACCGGTGGAGCTGGTGGCGTTTTTTACTATTCAAAATTATACGATATCAAAACCCGCAGTTTAGTGGCAGAGTCGCCAAACCCTGCTGAGCAAAGCCTTTCCTTTAATCCGGTTTTGGCCGGGGGAATTGAAATGGGCTATCCTATTTCCGACAATCTGGAGATTAACCTTGGTTTTACGGAAAGGGTAGTACTCTTTAATGATTACATAGATGCTTATAAAAGCGGAGACTTCAATGATCTCTATGGCTCTTTAACCGCTGGTTTAACTTTTTACCTCAAGGACAAAAAGGATAAGAGTAAAGTAGAACTGGATCGCTCAAAATATAACCAGCTGATATCCACCATTGACAGCCTTGAAGGGGCCAGTAATAACGGTAACCCGGAGGACATTGCTAAACTTGAGATGGAAAAGCGTGAGAAAGATCTGAGAATACAAATGCTGGAAAATGAACTGGATAGCATGCGGGCCAAAGTGGTAAAACTGGATACGGAAAAGAGAAACATGCCTCAGGCACCTGATGCTGAGCAACTACTTTCACGTCCTCAGTACCGTTTGATAGTGGCCAGTCTCCCTTCCCGTGCCATGGCGCAACGCTGGATGGATCGCTCTTCACTTGATAAATCCGAAATGATTATTATATATGTTGAAGACATAAATACGTATCGGGTAATTTATAAATCCTACGACTCTTACTCCGCAGCGCGTAAGGAACAACAGCAAATAAAATCTGTGGTTTCCGATGCGTGGATCAAAAAGTTCTAAAACGAAAACGATTTAAATACAAAAGGCCGCTCTTTGGAGCGGCCTTTTGTATTTCCGGTGTGCCTGAATCCTTAAACCCGGTCTATAACGTTAACCAGCTCTTCAGCGGCAAAGGGTTTTATAATAAATTGAACGATATTGTTGTAATTCAATGATTCATTCTTATCATTCTCACTGGTACTTGAAGTAACTATGGCCACTTTATTGGCCTTTTTCTCATCAGCCATTTGCTGAAGAAAATCCCATCCGTCCATAATCGGCATATTCAGATCTAAAAATATCAGATCAGGGTTAATCGAATCAATTTTATGATAAGCCCCTTCCGGATCGGTAAAATCATATATTTCACAATCAGGAGCATTCATCTCCAAAAATTTCCGCATTATGAAATTGGACATCTCCTTATCGTCCACCAGCATAATCTTTTTCATCTCAATTGTGGTTTTAGCTTGGTTTCAGTATGCTGTATAACCTGACGCAGGACAGCATCCAGATCATGGCTGGCCTCCTCCAGTAGTAACAACTCCTGTATACCTAATTGTGGTTTACTTTGCTTGATAAGGTTAATTAACCCCATGATCCTTGAAAGTGGCTCCCGCACTTCATGGGCATTAAGCCTTATTATTTTTCGCAACTCCTGATTCTTGGATCTTATATCTCGGGTTTTTTTAGCAATTTCCAAACGCTGGAAACTTACAAGAGCGCTTATTTCCTCATTCTTACATTGAACAGCTTTGAGAGCATGGTTTAATTTTTCATTCTTACTATCCAGGGCTTCATAAAGGGTAAATTGGATAAACTTGGATAAAAGACTCTCTGAAATAAGTTTTAAAATACTCTGGTTTAAATGCGAAGATTGATTTTCTGTTGTTGAAATGCTAAATATTAAAACGCCCTGATCTGCTGAATTAAAGACCCAACCTCTTAAGGTTTCATTATTCAATTTTTCCTCCCGTGGAATACCATCTCTAAGAACCCTTTGTTCAAAAGCCGTGAGAATTTGAGCACACCCCTTTACGATCTGGTTATGCTCTTTCCCTATCTGCTGGCAGGTAACAGAACCGGCATCCACATAAGTAGCCCTTACCATTTTATAATTGAAAAGATATTTTATGTGCTGTGCCAGCAGCTTCTGCATTTCCGCATGACTTATACACGCCATGAGTTTACTGCTAAACTGGGCATACGCTTCAAAAGCCAATCGGATGTTGGTATTATTTGCCACTACACTTTTATTATTACACCTGGGCTTCCATCAATTCATTGTCAATCTTCACATCTGTTACGTATGCAATTGTGTTCAGCATATTTACTAAATCTGCCTGAGCAAACAGCTCCATTATTTCCTGCTCACTAAAACCGGCTTCTCTCAATTTAGCAAAATCCAGCTCTTCAACCTTTTCTGGTTCAAGGGCAGCTTTGGTTACTACCTCAATGGCCAGGCGATAACTATCGGGTATCAGTTCATGATCCAGGTTGTCTGTAAGCTTAAAATCTATATCATCAGAGATAGAGTTACTCATGCTGTTGGCAAAAATGCCATGCGCATGGGCACAGTAACTACAACCACGTTGCTGGCTCACATTGTAAATAATCAATTGCTTCAATACGTTAGGCACCTCTCCTGTCATCAAAGTGCGTTTCAGTTTTTCCCAGTTAGCATGCAGCAAATTCACATTTCCACCCTGGTATTTAAACCAATTAAGCACAAATGGTAATTGCAACGTACGCTTGGTATCGTCATAAATTGCCCTTACCTCAGGATTGGCATCTTCATAAGTAACCGGAGAGTAAAGAGCTTGACGTAATAAGTGATTCATTGATCCAAGTTTTTATAGCTTAATAATTTAAAATTCATGACTTTAACTTTTTTCATGAATTATTTTCAAATATAAGAATAAGATTAATCTGTCAGATTTTCTTTTCGATAATTTTTTCCGCCTATCCGGTTAAACGGTAACTTCAGCCTCTAATTCCGTATAACCGGAGCTGTTTACAAATCCATTTTGTACTTTTATTGCCGTGAAATCAATCAGAGATCACATACAGGGTATTGCGGGTGGTCTGCTGCTGCTATTAGCATTGGTGTTTACGCCAAAAGAACTATGGCACAGCTGTGAACATCATTCATCTGCAGAACACACTGAACATAATTCTCCCCGGTTTCAGGGCCATGACGAATGTGGCATTTGTGATTTTAACTGGTTGCCTTTCACTCCGGTTGAATCCATTATTGTAATTGCTTCTTATGAGTATCCAACGGCCTTAAACACACCTTTGTGCTCTGCCGTGTCCAACGGAAACCTATTACTCAATTCAGACCGGGCACCTCCCCCCTCAGTTTAAAGCCCATCTTAACCCAGGCCCTTCTAAATTAAACAGTTGGGGCCTTCATTTATTTTTATTCAATTTTTCTTTTGAATGTCTGATTCATTCAGTTTGTTTCTTTTCAGGCTGGTACTAATTTGTGCACCTGTTCATATTTTTAGTCAAAACTGTACCTTAAGCATAAGCGGCAGGGTACTAGATGAGCATGACCAGCAACCTCTTGCTCTGACCGAAGTGTATATACGCGAATTAAACCGTGGCGCAGTGGCAGATAGTTCCGGAGCTTATTCTATCGAGAGCCTGTGCCCTGGTATTTACACGGTGATTGCCTCGCATATAGGATGTGAGCCTGTAGTACAAAAAATTGATCTCCGGCAGGATGAGGATCATTTTAATTTTTACCCCGAACATCATACTGAACTGCTCTCAGAAGCCAATATTGTTCAAGCCAAAAAACGAACTACTGCATATGCTGAAGTTAAACTCAGCCCTGAACAAATTGAATCTGCCCGCGGAAATGCGCTTGATGACCTCATTGAAAATGTAAGTGGTGTAAATACCCTTAAGAATGGTAATGCCATTTTAAAACCGGTTATTCACGGGCTTTACGGCAACCGTATAGTAACGCTGAATCAGGGGGTAAGGCAGGAAGATCAACAATGGGGACTTGAGCATGGCCTTAACGTAGACCCTTTTACAGCCGAAGAGGTTTCAGTAATAAAAGGAGCTTCAGCGGTACGTTATGGCTCCGGAGCGGTAGGTGGCGTATTAAAGCTGGAAGCTGCTGAACTCCCATATAATTCTAAAAAATTTAGCGGGAAAGCATATCTCTTAGGCAACACCAATGGGCGTGGAGGCCTTGCTGCTTTGCACCTGGAGCAAGGCCCGAATACTAAATGGGCTTACCGCATTCAGTTGACCGGTCAGCTTATGGGAGACCGAAAAGCACCTGACTATATGTTAACCAATACCGGGAACCGGGAATGGAACGGAGCCTTAACGATCGGTTACACATATAACAATTGGGAAACTCAGGCTTACTACAGCACTTTTAATACGGAGCTTGGAATATTACGATCTGCTCATATTGGAAATATTACCGATTTTGAACAGGCCATAGAACGGGGTGAACCTTTTTACCAGGAAGCTTTTGACTACCGCATTCAGAATCCCCGCCAACGCCTTACCCACCAGTTGGGTAAACTGAAAACTACTTATGAACCCGATGCCCATAAAAAGATTGAACTGATATATGGGATACAACACAACCAACGGCTGGAATACGATATTCGCAGAGACAGCAAAGATCAGAGACCGGCCAATGACCTGGATCTTTTTACGCAAACCCTTGAGCTTAGTTACCAATGGAACCCTACTCCCCAACACCTTTCAGAATGGGGGTTAGCGGGCCTGTTACAAGTTAACAGCAATAATGCAGGTACCGGTATCCGTCCTCTGCTTCCCAATTACAATCGCTACGAGGGCGGGGCTTTTATTACCCACCGTTACATTTTAAGCTCCTGGTTATGGGAAGCGGGCCTGCGGTATGACCGACAATATACGCTCGTTCAAAAATTCAACTTGCAGAATCAACTCGTACGGCCTGAATTTAGTTTCAACAGCCTGGCGGCCTCCCTGGGCGCTACCTATTCGTTTAATACCAACTGGCAGCTTAGCAGCTCTCTGGGCTATGCGTATCGCCCTCCCCATGTTAATGAACTTATGAGTGAAGGTTTACACCACGGTGCTGCCACCATTGAAACAGGCGACTCCACCCTGCAACCGGAACGATCTCTTAACTGGAGTAATACATTATCCATCAACTACCCCGGGCAATGGAACCTCGAGATTACAGCCTATGTAAACCCTTTCCTGAATTTCATATATCTCAATCCACAGCAGGAAGTTCGTTCTACTATACGGGGTACCTTTCCGGTGTATCTCTATAGTCAGGATAACGCTATTCTCTCCGGGGTGGATCTGAGCGGAGGGCTAAGCGTATCGCCCAAATTGGATTATACGCTTACCGGGAGCTATATGCGGGGCTTCAATAACTCAGACGGAGATGATCTCATTCTGATGCCTGCCCCTCAACTCGCCCACAGCTTAAGCTACCACTTTAAGGATCTTAAAACATTTAAGAACAACTTTCTTTCGATATCACAAAAACTAGTGGCCCGGCAGCAGCATTTTCCTGAGGAGGCAGACCTTATGCCCCCGCCCGAAGGCTATAACCTGATCGGGATTTCCATCGGCTCCGAACTCGTTTCCACGCACACTAAAAGTTCCTGGGCTTTTACATTTTCTATTGAAAATCTATTCAATACGTCTTACCGTGATTACCTGAACCGTTTCCGGTATTATGCAGATCAAACAGGTACCAACATTCAATTAAAACTCAAATATGAATTCTAAATCTGTAATTATGAAAAACTCACTAATGAGTTGTGGCCTCGCGGCCCTTTTACTGGCAACTGCCTGTGACAAAGATGACAACAAGCCAACCTTGGAAAACGAGGAAGAACTGATCACTACCGTACGTGTACATCTTGAGCCCTTAGACTCTGGCTCCAATGTGATCTTAAGCTTTATTGACCCGGATGGTGATGGTCCGGTAAGCCCAACCATACAGAATGGTGTGCTGCAAGATAGTACGGATTACAACGTGGCCGTTGAATTCCTGAATGCCACTAAAAATCCTCCGGAGGACATCACGGAAGAAGTGAGAAATGAAGGCACGGATCACCAGTTGTTTTTCGTGTTCGGCCAGGGTTTAAACATGGATTTTGAATACCAGGACACCGACTCCCAAGGCAAGCCAATTGGTTTAAAAGCACTGTTCCACACTTATGAAGCAGGCTCAGGAGACTTCAGGTTAATTCTTCGTCATCAACCCAATAAATCAGCTACCGGAGTAAGTGAAGGTACGCTGGACAATGCTGGCGGAGATACCGATGTTGAGGTTACTTTTACACTGGCCGTGCAGTAACAACTTGAACGGGGGTTTTAAACCCCCGTTCAAACTCTCCGGGGCACTTTAAAAATTCTGGTAACCGGCTTTCTCAGAGTTGAACAATGCTCTGTTCACTCTTATTTTTATCTTTGTAGTTGTGATAAAGGTAAAAGCCATATTATCTATTGCCCTTACCGGCATTCTCATTTTCGCTACGGCCGGCTTCTCGGTAAGCCGTCATTATTGTATGGGTATGCTGGTGGAGGAGAGTTTCTTTGACTGGGATAGTGGTTGCTCAGACCAAACACAGGGTGTTTGTCACCTACAGGACGCTCATCATGATAAAGATGACTCCCTGAAAAAAAATTGCTGTGAGGATGAAAACCTCATTATAAATGGTATTCAAGTGCTTAGCTTTTCCAAGCACTCCATATCCGGAAATCTTAATCCGCAATTTTTTACCGCTTTTCTTTATTCTTATCTGCGGATTTCTTTTTCGCAGCTTCTTAATTCCTATACTTTTTCCAATGCCCCTCCTGATCTCTTAAAGCGTTCAGGGGCCGAGATATTGGTATGGGTGCAACGTTTTCTTATTTAGACTTTCAATTTAGAGGTGTAGACCTGCTACACCATTACACGCATGACTTTAAAGTCATTTAATTAATAATTGAAAATAATCTGAATAAAAATGAAAACGATATCTAAAATTTCCCTCCTCACCCTTTTTATGGCTCTGCTATCGCTTACACCAGCATCAGCTCAATCCGAAACAGACACTACCCTCATTGTAAATGGAGTGTGTCAGATGTGTAAAAGAACCATTGAGAATGCTGCTTACATCAAGGGTGTTTCCAAAGCCGAATGGGATGTGGAAAACAAAGTATTGACCCTCACCTATAATACCGGAGAAACATCGCTGGAAGAAATTAATACTTCCATCAATGAGTCCGGTTACGATACCGAGATCAATACCGCCAGTGAAGAGGCTTACAACAGCCTCCACAAGTGTTGCCATTACCGCGACCCTGAGGTAGTTAAGGATCATCAGTAAACACCCGGGCTCATTATGAAAATACTTAGAATTCTACTGCTCATAGCAGCAGGGCTTCCCCTTGCTTCATGGGGACAGATATCGGGCGTGGTAAAAGGGCTGGATAATGGTAAGGAAATCCCGTTACCGGGAGCCAATGTAATTTGGGAAGGTTCCGAAACCGGTACTACCACCGCAAAAGATGGTTCATATACTATAGAGAAGGTTAAGGGCGCCAATACGTTAAAGGTGAGTTACATTGGATATCAATCACAATCTAAAATCGTAATATCCCGCACGGGCACCATGGATTTCACACTTGAACCTTCCGGGTACGAACTGGAAGGTGCGGAGGTAGTGGGTAAAGTGGATGCCACCACTGTAGATGTAACCAAAGCCGGCCTTTCTTATAAAATAGATGACAAAGAGTTGCGAAAAGCGGCTTGTTGTAATCTCAGCGAAAGCTTTGAAACCAATGCTTCTGTAGACGTTTCTTTTACTGACGCTGTTACCGGTACGCGACAAATTGAAATGTTGGGTTTGTCCGGTAAATATGCGCTTATTCAAAGGGAGAATATTCCCTTTGCCAGAGGCTTAAACTCCAATACAGGTCTTACATATATTCCGGGCCCTTTTGTGGAGAGTATTCAACTAACCAAAGGCCTGAGTTCGGTACTAAACGGTTATGAGGGTATTACAGGACAGATAAACGTTGAGTTTTACAAACCTGAAACAGCTCCCAAATTATACCTGAATGCCTTTGGCAATCAGGGTAGCCGTACCGAGTTAAACGTGATGTCGGCTATACCGGTAAACAAGCGTTTGTCTACCGCAATACTAGCGCATGCAAGTGCCATAAGCATTCCCCGGGATGGTAATGATGATGGGTTTGCAGACATACCTAACGGTAGCCAGCTGAACTTTACCAACCGCTGGCATTTTAAAAATCCGGAGCGCGGCTGGGAAGGTCAGATAGGTATATCTGCCGTACAAAGTAAAAAAGTGGGTGGACAGATGGATTATATTACTGAGGACAATCCCGGTAATTCACTTTGGGGCTTTGAATCAGATGGGCGCAGAGCGGAATTATTCGGGAAGAACGGTTACGTTTTTAAGGATAAGCCTTTCCGTAGCATCGGTATTATTTACAGCCTTACCTACCAGGATCACAACGGGCGGTTTGGGGAGCGCTTCCATTATGGAGAACAGCAAAATGCTTACCTCAACACTATTTACCAGGATATTATTGGCAGCACCATACATAAATACCGCACGGGTATATCCTTTCAGCTAGACCAAATTACGGATAGATTGAGTAAGCCACAATTGGAAGACCCGCTTTATCTGCAAAAAAGGACTGAAGCTGTGCCGGGTGCTTATTTTGAATATACTCTGGAACCCAATCCCAGATTTACACTGGTAGCCGGGATACGCGGAGACTATAACAACTATTTTGAGGAACTGTATATTACGCCCAGGCTTAATGTGCGCTACTCGCTTAGCGATCATACTACTTTTCGCTTAGGTGGTGGCCGTGGGCAGCGCACCGCCAATGTAATGCTGGAAAACCTGAATTTACTGGCCTCCAGCCGCACTATGGATTTCACCGCGCTTGGCATTTCTCCCGAAGTAGCCTGGAATACCGGGGCCAGTTTGGTGCAGGATATGCATATTATTGACCGGAAGCTCACCTTAACGGTGGATGCTTTTTACACCTGGTTTGATAATAAGGTAGTGGCTGACCTGGATGTAGATCCTAATACCGCTTATTTTATCAGTAGCACGGGTAGCCGCTCGTTGAGTGTATTGAGCCAGATAGATTATGAACTGTCCTCCAATTTTGAGGTGCGCCTGGCCTATAAGTACCTGAATGCTAAAGATCAGTTTGCGGAAGAGCTCCGCCAGAGTTACCTTATACCTGAGCACCGGGCTTTTGTAAATCTGGCCTATCAAACGGAGCAGCGATGGAAATTTGACCTTACCCTGAATTGGTTTGGATCTAAACGTTTACCGGATACGGAAACCAGTCCGGATGAATTTAAACGTGATCCGCAATCACCCGGTTTCTTCACGGTAAATGCACAGATCAACAAAACTTTTAAGAACGGTCTGGAGATTTTTGCAGGAGTGGATAATCTGTTGGATTTCCGGCAGGATGATCCGATTGTAAATGCGGATAACCCCTACTCACCTTACTTTGACACCAACTTTACGTGGGGGCCTGTATTCGGAAGGAATGTATACTTTGGGTTGTATTACACTTTACCGGATAAAGAGAATTAAAGAATAGTTCCCCGGCCTGGTGCCGGGGAATTTTCTCAAACCGGATAACTTTCACCTTATGGCTCACCAACACGAACATCCTTCCGGTAAGAATCTTAGGCTTGCTTTTTTCTTAAACGTAGGTTTTACCATTCTTGAGATCATCGGAGGCTTATTCACTAATAGTGTAGCTATACTTTCCGATGCGCTTCACGACCTTGGCGATAGCCTTTCACTGGGGGTTTCATGGTTCCTGGAACGCAAATCCCATAAAAAAGCAAACCTGCGCTTTACATTTGGTTATAAACGCTTTACCCTGCTGGGCGCCCTCATTAACAGCCTGGTCCTCATCAGCGGATCGGTTTTCATCATTTCCGAAGCAATTCAACGCCTGCAAAACCCTGAACCGGCTGATGCCCAAGGCATGGTATGGTTCGCCATACTCGGGGTAATTGTAAATGGCTATGCTGCCTGGAAGGTAAGCTCCGGCAAAACCCTTAATGAACGAGTGGTTTCATGGCATCTTATTGAGGATGTACTAGGCTGGGTAGCGGTACTTATAGTGAGTATTGTTTTACTGTTCACCGACCTTTATTTTTTAGACCCTGCTCTGTCATTACTTATTACACTATACGTTCTTTACAACGTTATAAAACGGCTTAAAGAAACGCTTTCTATCTTTTTGCAGGCCAGGCCTGATAATGTAGATCTGGATGAAGTGATCCGGAAGATAAAGGAAGACCCCAAGGTGAAGTCATTGCATCATACCCATTTATGGAGCCTGGATGGTGAGCATCACGTGTTTACCACTCACATTTGTCTGCAAAACGTCCGTTCCTTTAATGAGGTTGTGGCCTGTAAACAACGCTTAAAGAAAATGCTCAAAAAGGACTACCGCTTCTCGCATTATACTATTGAAACAGAGCTGGATGCGGAAAGCTGTTCGCTACGGTCTTAATTTTCTTCCTCGTAAAAGAGTTTATAGTATTTTTTTCCCGAATCATCGGTACCCTTCTCAATCATTTCCCGATTGCCATGAATGTACACATGGAAATTTTTATCCAGTTTAAGTACACTCTTAAAAATGCGTGATTTCTTTTTTACCGCTTCCGGAGCAATGCTAAACGATTCGTTTAATTGCAAATTATCACGATCATTCTCTTCGGTATAAGCTCTGAAACGATTGATCGTGTCTTCATTCTGAAAAACCTTATCATTAAAGTCTTCATAATCAAAATCTTCAGACTCCTTGAAATAATTAAGGGAACGGTTCAGGAGGTCAATGCTATCCTGACGCTCCAGGGGCTGCTCAGCATCCAGGTCTTTCTCTATAAAGTTTTTGGTCAGGGAAAGGATAGAACTGGTTTTGATATACTCTGTGGAGCGGGGCTTTATCTTTAAAAAATCTTCAAACCAGTATTTGGCTTCTTCTCCCTTATTTAAATTATCTACTGCTAAAACCTGATAACCATCTTCTTCATCCGCATTAAAAATAAGGCAGGCTTTATCTACCTTAAAAGGACTTATACCTGAATATGTAAAAAGGTCAAGCGCATCATTCTGATTTTCGGTAAAGAGAAAAGGTTGCTTTTTTTCCGATTTAAAAAGGCCTATGGCATCTGAAGTAAGCGAACCAAAAGTGAGGTCTTTAAAATAGATCACAAATAACTCTCCTGATTTAATATTGGGATGTTGAGAATGATCGTACAGCAACTTGGCCAATGCCCCGGAACGATCTTTAAAGCGCTCCTGGTTTTGGAACACTTCGCGGGATATGCTAAACACATTATTTAGTTCCAGCTCGGCCGGATGGGTAAACCGGTGAAATTCGGGTGTTTTAAAAGCTGCGTATAAATAGTTCCACAACTGCTTTTCAGTGTCCGGGTCCATACCTGATGCCTGAGTACTTACCTTTAAAGGGTCATCCTTTAAACGATTACCCACAAAGTGGATCATGACGGATTCAATAGAACTCAGGGTATTATCAAACATAGGTCAAACTTTTTACGAAGTCGCAAATATCTGCAATGAAGCTGTGAAAACAAGGCTCTGGAACAAGTCGCCCAACCAAAGTTTAAATATCACACCTTATGTTTCGCATATAGCTTTCTGCCGTAATTTGCTGGTCTATTACCAAACCACTTGAATAAAAAACATATCCCTGTAAAAAAGTCTACTCCCAAAAGCAGGACGTGGCTATTGCTGCTAGTCGGGCTAATAGCAGGCGCTACCTTAACCTGGGTTTTTAAACCGGAACATGAAGCAAAAGCCAGGGCCAATCAGAAACAGCCACCTAAAAAGCAAATTGCGATTTCCCGAAAATTTATAAACCCTCAAACAGAATCCCTCAGACATCGCAATTATGACCCCCGGGAATTAAAAGGGGTGAAAGAAAAAGCTGAGGCTTTGATAGCTAGGCAAAAGGCTACTGTCATTTCGATCTATTTCCGGGACCTGACCAATGACCAATGGTTTGGCATAAATGAAACAGAGATCTTCACCCCCGCCAGCCTTTTAAAAGTTCCGGTTATGATAGCCATTCTCAAGTTTGAGGATAAGCATCCCGGTACTTTAAACCAAAATATACCTTACCAGAAACCGGTGCAGCACAATTATAAAAAACCGGTAAATGCTCACAGCGCTTTGGTAGTGGGGAATAAGTATTCCGTTGAGCAGCTCCTGCATATCATGATCACCGAATCAGATAATGAAGCCACAATATTGTTAATGAAATTTCTGGATAAGGAAATGCCCGGCTTCAGAAAGAAAGTTGAAAAAGACCTTGGTTTTCAAACTCCTGAGGATGCCAGTGCTCAACAGGATTTTGTGACGGTAAGGCGTTATTCCGCATTCTTCAGAACGTTATACAATGCCTCTTACCTATCCGGTAAAATGTCTGAAAAAGCCTTATCCATTTTATCAGACACCGGTTTTGGCTACGGCATTCGCCAGGCTATACCCGCGGAAATAGTGGTTAGCCATAAATATGGCTACCGCCAGGTAAGCCAGGATAAACATCAGTACCATCATTTCGGTATTGTATACCACTCTAAAAAACCTTTTTTAATCGGTATTATGACCAAAGGCAAGAATCCGGATACTCTGAAGGAGATCATCTCCCTTTTATCCGCCAAGGTATACGAGCAGGTAAACACTCAGGTTCTTGACCCCAATGGTTACCTGCAAAGGGATCTGGACTGATTAACTCAGTTTGCGTTGCAGACTCATCCAGCCACCGCCATTGTATACCTCATTAAAGCCGTTGGATTTGAGGATGGCTTTAGCCGAAGCGCTCCGCATACCAGATGCACAACAGGTAATAACGGCTTTGTCTTTTTTAAGCTTCCCCAATTTGGATTTTAGCTGGTCTAAAGGAATATTCTGCGCCCCTTTAATGTGACCGTTTTTGAATTCTGCTGTAGTGCGCACGTCAATCACCTGTGCTCCATCATTTTTAAGGCGGGCGTAATCCACCGGAGAACCCATACCCAGTAACTTTTTTAATCCGTCAAACATTTTGTTTTAGTTTTGAGATTGATGTTGATTTACCTCCAGCCAGGAGCCTCCATTATAGCACTCTAAATCTTGTTGAGATAACATTTGGGCAGCCATACCACTGCGATTGCCGGATGCACAGCAAAGTATTAAAGGTTCTTTCAATGATTTTACCTCATCTATCCGCTGGTTCAGTTCCTGAAGAGGAATATTAAGCGAACCAACTACATGGCCTCCCTGAAATTCAGCTGGTGTACGTACGTCCACAATAGTTCCTTTATTACTCTTAAGTATATCTTCTACACTCATTTCTATTAAAAATTAAATTTTGTTTTGATATCCCATCATTATTTTCTGGAGTCTCGGGATCTTTGCTTGCTTTACTAAGGTTTGAGTTATCAAACCCATTCCATTTCTTGCGCCCCCACCTTCGTTAAATATTACGGACATACATGGAGCTACCCTTGCTTCAATTATTCTGCTCGTTAAACCTGTTTATTTAACACTTCAAAACTATAAAAGTCCTTCCCTGCCTGCAGTTACTTTTGTTACAAAAAACCGGTTTCCTTTACCAGCATGAAGAGCGCCATAAAAAGCACAAAATAACCAAAACCACGTTTGAGCTGCGATCCATCTATTTTTTTCCCCAGCGCCATACCAGCATAAATCCCACCGCTGGCCATAAGCGAAAGTGTTATCAGCAATTGCCAGTCAATAGCTTGCGTTTGTACATCTCCTATAAACCCCAGTAAGGATTTTACAGTAATGATAAGCAAAGAAGTAGCCACCGCTTTTTTCATAGGCATCCCCACCAATAATACCAAAGCCGGAATAATTAAAAATCCGCCTCCGGCTCCTACAAAGCCGGTTACTCCTCCTACTATTGCTCCTTCCAACAGAATAATACCATAATTATAAGAACGGGGCTTGGGTGAAGGAGTTTGAGCGGTCTGCGGGCGTATCATTTTCACCGCAGCCCAAAGCATTATTAGGGCAAAAAACAGCAGTATAAAAGTATCCCTGCTTACTTCAAATCCATTCACACTAAAAAGGATCTCCGGCAAAGCCGGCATCAGGTAACGCCTTACGGTATATACCGCTACAAGCGCAGGCACGGCAAATAATACGGCTGTGCGCAAGTCGGCTTCTTTCCTGATGATGAAACGGACAGCACCCACCCCGGAGGAAATCCCTACAATAAAAAGGGAGTAAGCAGTAGCCATCACTGCGTCCAAACCAAAAAAATAAACCAGTAACGGCACGGTGAGTATGGATCCTCCACTACCTATCAGTCCCAGAGATAATCCAATAATTATAGCCAGAATGTAACCTATTGCTTCAATCATATATTATTTAGTAGGGCAGGTAGACAAACCAAAAAGCCGGTATAAAGGGCAAAAACTCATAAAACTGCTAACCAAAAAAATGCCCGCCAGCATAAGTAATACTATACCTAAGGTACCCGCAATAACCCCAGAAAAGTAAAAGCCCGCAATAAGCAGGGCTAAAAGCACCCGAATTACTTTATCAGAGGTACCCATATTTTTTTTCATAGCTATTTGAAATGGTTTTACCATTCAAAAGTCTGCTATTTGATAAGCTTATTTCGTAACCAGGGTTACAAAAGGGTAATTTTATTACGACTGAGCTGCACGAGACCCTGCTCTTCCATTTGCTTGAGTAATCGCGACACCACTACACGGGCAGTGCCCAGTTCCTGCGCAATCTGTTCATGGGTTACCTGAAGGGTTTTTTCTCCGGTAAGTTCACTCTTCTTACGGATAAAATTCAGCAGGCGTTCATCCATTTTCTTAAATGCCACAGCATTTACGGCTTCCAGCAGTTCTTCAAAACGCTTGTGATACATGCGGAAAATATAATCCAGCCATTCCGGAAACTCTTTCATCAATTCACTGATATGGCTTACGGGTATCATCCACATTTCAGTTTCTTCTTCAGCTATCACTTTTACCTTACTGGTATCCTGATGTATGCCTCCTAAAAAAGACATGATACAGCTTTCACCGGTGCATATATAATACAACAATATCTCACGTCCTTCCGGGTCGGTACGCATTACCTTCACACTTCCGCTGGTTACAATGGGAATAGTTTTTACATAGGCGTCTTCACGCATAATAATCTCACCTTTCCGAAAGTGTTTGGCAAAACCATAGGCCTCAAGCTTTTGGCGAATGGCGGGTGAGGACTGAAACTCAATGATCTCGTCTAACTCCATACAGCAAAAGTAAGGTTTGCAGCGGCTATAGGGCGTATAAAAAAGCCCCGTCAGGGCGGGGCTTTACATTATGCTTAATTAGTCTGTCAGTTACGGGTAATATATACATTATACACCTCATTGGATGGCGAGGTGGGGTTGTTCACAGGATCCCATGAAGGTCCCTTTGATTTTATACCTCCGTATATATGCCCCAACAACACTTCAGTGTTTTCAGGAAGTGAGCGGAAATCTACAATACCGTATTCGCTGTTGAACATGGTTTGAGATGAGGGGATAAAATCAGCCTCAGTACCGAGGTAGTCAGGCATACTATTGGCATTGTAAAAAGTGTAGGTATTATTACCTGGATTCGCACGGCCAATGGTCAGGATCAGTTTAGTAAAAGCATCTCCCGCTCCAACCGCAGTATCTCCCATACCTCCAAAAGAAGTGGTAAACATCACATTATCCGTAGAATCATATAGGGTTACAAAGGCAGATGAATAAATATTGGAACGCTGGGTAAAGTTTTGATCCAGTGTATACGATGGGGTTGTACCATTTTGGAGGTATATCGGGTTGCGGAAAGGCTGATTGGCCTTGGTGCTATCATGTAACACCGGTGAAGTAAATACACCTCCGTAAACCGTTAGCCCCACAGTGGATTTATCATCGGCCACCGAGGGAACCACTAGCAGGTCTCTTCTTCGAAACTGGGTAATTGAATCGTTCAGGTTATCTGATATATATTGAAAAGAGGATGGGTCTATGGCAATACTGGAATCGGTTTCGGTAAGTGTAAACACGTGTACTGAATCCAGGTACACCTGAGTTGATGTTCCTCCGTAAGGGCCTTCAAAATTGTGCCCCAGCACTAAATAAAACTTTTGTCCTAATTTATACAACTCCCCTCCGGTTGCTCTTTGAAAATCATTTTCTTCATATACCACGGAGTTTGCCAGGGCATTTACATCCTGATTAACTACTGCGTTTATCATAGCAGAAACATCAACCCTTGAAAAGATTGGGTAGGTTACCCAATTCGAATCAGGTGTATTGGCATTTATTTCTCCATATCCCCCGCATATATACAGGTAATTTTGCAGTTGAAAATGTTGCATATTGGAAGAGGTGTATTGCTCCTGCAGCTTCGGTGGCAGGTTGTTTACAGAAATACTATCCAGGGTATTATTGGCTGTATTATAAGCGTAGATATGTTTATTGGCTTCTTTGAAGGGAAAGTTCTGTTGATTACCAAAACCATGAAATCCATTGGTACGGCCACCAATCAAAAGCCAGTAATCACCAGAAGTACCCAGTACAAAAGATTGTAAGGCCGGTAAGTGAGTCATACTGTTATTCATTTCAATACGGTATGAGAATGTGGTGGGCGTAAGAAGCTTATCCTCTTCTTTCTTTTCCGGATCGCTGTTTTTGCAACTGCTAATAAGAACCAGGCCTAGCAGAAGCAGCCCTAATGTACTTTTTTTCATAATTGTGGTTTGGTTATAATTTTAACAAATATGCTGGCTAATTCCGGTTAAACCTAGAAATCACAGTAAACCGTTCGGATATTTTAGCAAGCAGTCATTTTAAGGCAATAAGATACTTCTATTTTCTTTTCCAACTGATTTTCACAGATGATAAGTGAGAGGTTTCAAGGCGTTCTCCGGGGTGTACTTCAAAACCCTGCCGCTCGTAAAAAGCAAGAGGAGAGCGGTAAGGTAAACCGTTTAAGCGAACCATGTTTTCACGGTCCACCACCCAGCCGTTTAACTCCGCTTCTTGTTGCCGGGCAAAATTCAAAAGACTTAGACCTATCCCCTTACCTTGAACATACTCCTGGATTAAAAGCGCAAACCACCGTTCGCCCATTCGGTCAAAAACCGGCATCCAGCCGATCAACTCTTCTTCTGAGCAGACTATATAGTGGGTAGTATGGACCAGCTTGTCCAGGTAATTCTGCAACTGGCCTTTATTCTTATAACCGAGAGTAGCCGGATACACTGAATTCCACAACATAAGAACTTGTTGTTTCTCTCTATCACTAAGTAAACCGGCCGTTTTAAAATGTAATTTTTCCACTTGAACAAAGGAAACCTTATTCCAGGATTAACCGTTGGCGGGTATATATATCAAACTTGCGCTCAACCACCTCTTGTACCACAATGTCCGGCTTTTCACGTTTAATCATTTCCGGATCAAGCTTGTAAGAGAAGATAAATACGGATTCGCCAAAAGATTCGCTGATGAATTTTTCAATGTCTTCTCCAAAGGAATCGCACCACATCATCAGCTTCAGTTCACCGGCCGGAGAAAAATAACGGGTGATCTTCTTTGCAGATGAAGGGCTCTTTACGGCTTTGGCATTCGCAGACCTCAGAGCAAGGTAAGTTTCAGGAGTATCGCGGTTTAGCATCCGGCTAAGCCCGGGGTGAGCCAACTGAGCAGGAGTTTCCAGTAATTCAGACCTCCGGATAAGGGGTAACGAATCAAATTTCTCATTCAGTTGGTTCATCAAGGCGATATAACCCCAAAACGCACCCCAGTCATTCCAATGGCTATCTCTTTTATGATATAACCGTTGATCCGTATGTGAGCTGTATTGATCTCCAAAGTCAATGATTGACACGCCAACTTCGCGGGCTACTGCCTTGAACTGATCCAGGGTGGTTGGTCCGGCTTTTCGGATAGGTAAAGAATCTCCGTACACACTATGCTTATTGCGTGCCACGGCTATGTAAAACTCCACACCCTGGCTTTTAAAGTAATCGGAAAGCGTTTTGAGATTTGCGCGTAATAATCCTGTTTCTTCCGGGGTAAAGGTCTTCATCCCTTTTGATTCCCGGATAACGGCCGAATAATCGTCACCTAAGAATAGCCAGTTATTCATCCCCTTAACCACCCGGCCGGGCAGGGGATTACAGTTAAAGGCTCCTTCCTGTAATACGGCATATCCCCGGAAGACCTTCTCCTTAAAGGGAAAGTGATCTTTGTAATAGCTGTGAAAGTCTTTTTTTCGGTCTGAAACAGACCCCACCATGCTTTTGAGAAAATCAAATACTCCTGAAGAGTCATTCCAATGAAGCGGCTTTGACAGAGGATGCGGGGAAAGTTTACGATTCTCCACTCCGGTACTGCCCACCTCCACTCCGGATATCATTAAGCCGAAACCCAGTGTAAGGGTTATTATAAAGATAACGGGTATGCTATGGGGCAGGATCTTCATATTAAAACCTGAAATAAATAAATGGATTATAGCTGCCCGCTCCGATATACATCAGGCAAAGAATAAACAACATACCAAGCCAGCTAAGCCGTAACCATTGAAAGCTTGCGGATGAACGCTTTAGCCTGATCCTGGTAAAAAGAGGGATCGAAAAAAATGTAGCTATAATCAAGAAGAAGAAAGTGCGCCCGTTTAAATGGAAAAAATCCAGGTAGCTGTTTACCGATGGCTCGCCTGGAGAGAGCCAGAACATTTTTCCGAGATAGATCCATATATCTGGTAATGTTTCTACCCTGAAAAACACCCAGCTTACCCCTAGAACCAGTAAAGCATAGGCATGCTGAAAGACATTTGGCAATTGCGATAGGATTTGGCCCACCCGGCCTCTTTCCATCATCATGAAGAACCCATGAAAGAACCCCCACACCACAAAATTCCAATTGGCTCCGTGCCACAGACCGGTGATAAAAAACACGATCAAAAGATTAAGGTAAGTACGGCTGCGCCCTTTGCGGTTACCGCCCAGGGATATATAAAGGTAATCCCTGAACCAGGCGGAAAGAGTCATGTGCCACCTGCTCCAGAACTCCCGTATATTTTTGGACACATAGGGGTAGTTAAAGTTTTCAGGAAAATGAAAGCCCATCATTCTGCCCAGGCCAATGGCCATATCAGAGTAACCGGAAAAATCAAAATAGATCTGGAAGGCGTATACAATCACACCCAGCCAGGCATAGCCTGAGGAGAGGTCAGCTACATCCTGCTGGAAAATATCATCTGCAATAGCCGCAAAAGTATTGGCAATCAGCACCTTTTTGGCCAGACCGATAATAAAACGTTCAACCCCTACTGAGAAACCAACCCATGAGAGGTTTTTTACAGCCAGTTGCTTATGTATCTCAGCATAGCGCACAATGGGACCGGCTACCAGCTGCGGAAACATAGTTACATAGGTAGCAAATTCAATAAACTTTTGGCTGGCTTTTACTTTGTTCCGGTATACATCAATGGTATACGACATGGTTTGGAAAGTGTAGAAACTTATACCAATGGGCAACATAATAGTGGGGAGGTTATATACCCAGGCAGCTTCAACCCCCAGCGCATCGAGTAAATAGCCCAGGTTCTCAAAGGTGAAATTGAAGTATTTGAAAAACCCCAGAATGGCCAGGTTGGAAAAAACGGATAACCACAAACCGGTTTTACGCCAGCCTTTTTCTATGATTAGTCCGCAACTGAAATCAACGGTAGCTGAAAAAAGCATTACCAATACAATCAGTCCTTCACCCCAGGCATAAAAAATAAGGCTGCTTAAAAAGAGCACCCAGTTTTTAAGGCCTTTGGGAGACAGGTAAAACACCCCGAGTATGACCGGAAGGAATAAAAATAAAAAAACCGTGCTACTGAATACCATGTGCTTTCCCGGAGCCTTACGCCCCTAAAAGATGAATGCGCCTAAAATAAAAAGAATTCCCGTGTATAACTCAGGCAAAATCCATAGGTGTAAGGCTATGATCATAGGGTGTAAACCTGAGCAATGGTTTCGAGTTTTCAGGAATAAGCTGGTATTGCTTCAACATTTGCAAAATCCCCGCCTCCCCGCCAAAGTCGGCCTGATACCAGCGTAAAAGCTCATTTACCTCAAGCAGGTTTTCTTTGGGTGTAAAAGAAGTTTCCTGTTCCAGGTAAGCTACAGTGGCCCAATCCAGTTGCTGTTCTACCTTTTCCGCATGGTAAAAGGCAATGGGCGGACAACTTTTTTGCCCGCAGTTCAGCGCAAAATGAATACGGGGGTCTTCTTTTTCAACAGCCAGTTGCTGAACCGGCTCCGGGTATTTTTCCGGTGTACCGCTGGAAGGGTGGGGTTTGAGTTTCCGTAGTATCCCATGCTCCATTTCATCAAGACTAAGATCAACATCTGCAAACTGAAAGGGGCTGGCCGTAAAAATAATTTTACGGTCTGTACCACGGGCTACCAGTATTTGGAACCACGCATTGTACATATTGATCCAAAAGGCTTTACGCATATCATCCGTATTGAGCCTCAGCAATTCAGTCCATGAAATACGGCTTAGAGAAGTACCAAGCCGGCCCACATCCTTTGAAGTTTTCACCTTGTAAAGAAAGTCTTCAGCCTGTTTAAGGATATCCTTTCTAATGGTTTCCCCGGTATTCATAGATAAGTGCCGTTTTCTAAATTATTCCAAAACAGGATCAACAGGTAACCCCATTCCCATGACCATCTATTCATTACAGAGTAAATCTCATTATATTTTTAAAGGTGAGAATCTCTATCCAAAGAATTACAACAGCCCAACTAAAATGCTTATAACTAAAGCTATACCCAATACCGATCCGCCCACCATACTCAATATTATTTTTCCGCGCCCTTTGTAAAAACGCTGCATCAGGTAATACACTAACCATTGCCCAAAGTAGATACCGCTTACGTATATCCCAAAAGCTATCCAGTTACCCCAATCCTTTGTCCACCGGAAATCATAATAACCTTCATCAATAAAAAACAGAAATAGTGTAAGCAGTAAGGAGCTGAGAGCCAATAAAAGGTAATTTTTATTTTGACGAGACATAAGCTGGTAGTTTAGATTTTAAAGATAACGACCATCCGTTCTTTTAATTATCTGATCCTGAAGCTTCCGTTTTATTCACTTTTTTTGGTTCAGCCGGATCTTGCCTGAATATTTTGGTCATAGCCCCATACAACCGGGGATGTTTCTTTTTGAAAAGCCTGGGGCGCTTAAAAAAGTATTCACTGGCCACCGAATAAAATTCAGCCTGATTAGTAGCTCCGTAAGGGCGGATATCGGAGTCTCTTTCGGTAATCTTCCGTATCTCCTCTTTCATCATTTTCAGCCAGGGTATAGCTTGTGGATGACGTATCAATACATCCGGCACTCCATCAGTGGCCCCGTCCATTTTATCAATCAGGTGGACAAACTCATGAATACCCACATTTTGCTTACTGGTTTTATTGGAAAAACCCAGATGCAGTGAAGGTTTGGAAAGCGTCATAGTGCCATTCATAAAGCCCCAGCCTACCATACCGGAAATAGTACGCCCCTTGCCCTCTGTTTCAAACTCAGGGTTAAAAGTATCCGGATACAAAAGCACCTCATGGAGATTAGAATAATCCCACTCCTGAAAGCCAAAGACCGGTATAATAGCACTGGCTGCTACTAATACCTTGTCTTCTTCCGTAACCTCAGTGCTTACCCCGGTGATCTTACAGCCAGACAAAAAGTGCATGATCCGGTATTCAAAATTCCTGCGATCGGCCCCCTGAAGGCGTTTGTAAAAACCTACCTTTTTTTGAAGGATTGCCTTCTTCGCTGCATCAATTGGAATTTTTTCTCCGTGGTAACGGGGATACATATGTGTGCGTAAATACCAACCGGTACTTACTAAAACAATCAGTAATACAAGAATACTACCCATGAGTTATAGAGATATATGTATTTAAAACCCCGGACAGAAATTTTGTTCGGATCTATCCTAAAAAGCCCCGGCTTTTCCCGGGGCTTTATCACATCAGTTTTAAGCTATTTAAAATGAAGCGCGTATGGCTCCGATAAAATTGATACCAGGCGCTACTATCCCTGAGGAATAGGGGCGGTAACGCTGATCGGTCATATTCTCAACCCCCAGGCTGGCCTGCAGGTAAGTTGTGAATTGGTAACTCGCTTTGAAATTAAGCGTATACCAGGACGGAGCATAAGACTTACCATCTTCATCCATCGCGTACATCCAGGTTTTATCCTGTTCAGAGGGGGCCAGGCGCGCATGGCTGATCTCGCCATTATATACCCCGTACAAGTCGGCTTTGAACTTTTTTACCGTATAGGTAAGGTGTGCAATGCCAAACCAGGGTGCGGCATGGCGTAAAGGAGCAGTGCTGCCATTATCCAGTTCCTCCTCTCCAAACTGGTAATTGTAGCGCACCTGCATACCCAAATTATAAGGAAGCTTCACATCTACTCCCGCCTGAATACCGTATACATAAGCATTGGCTGCATTCTGTATGGCTTGTACCCGGCTGTTTTCACCCCGGTATTCTATGCTATCCATCCCGTTCAGCGTGTAATCCCTGCGCACCATAGCATCATCCAAATAAGTATAGAAAGCTGAAACATCCAGCTTCACCGCGTTACCTATCACTTTGGCTATACCCAGCTCAAAGTTATACGCCTGCTCCGGTTTAAGATCCGGGTTTGGCACCACCACCTGTTGATCACCGGAATCGAAAACTTTACCGATATCATCAATATTGGGCGCCCGGAAACCAGTGGATATATTCAACTTAACCATCCAGCTTTCGGCCGGACGGTAACTAAAGCCGGTGGCTGCGGTAACCGCACCTGTAGTAAGGGCAGCCGAAGTGAAGGAAAAGGGATAAAATGTGGTATCAAACTCAGCTGAAAGGCTCACCAGGTTTAAGCGCACACCGGTGTTCCAGGTAATGTACTCATTAAGATCTGCCTTAAAGTTTACATAGGCCGCATACGAATTCCAATCCGCCCCGTCAGGATAGCGCGTACCTATAGGTGCAGTACTTCCGGTTTCAATATCCTCCTGAAAAGCGGTTGAGCTCACTTTATTCAACACAGCTTCTACACCATAATAGAGACCCAGCCGGGTACCAAAACTTTTGTCAAACTCAAGGTTGGCGGTATAAGCATTTACCTGCTCTGTGGAATTGCTGCGCACGGGATCGCCAAAATCGCGATCATGGCGGCTTTCCTCAAAAAACTGATAGGCCACAATCAGGCGGGCATTATCATACAAAGCGTGAGAAGCATGATGCTCCACCGCTACGCGGTTCATCCACCATAGCTGCGGACCATAATACCATTCTGCGGAACGCAGGTTTCCACCCCGGTAGCGGATCAAACGATCATAACGCGGCACATCTGAAGTGGCTGAGTAATGTATGTCTACCTCAAAATCCCAAAACTCATTGGGTTTGTACAATACCTTCTGCATCAGGTTGAGCTGACTGTAACCGGTGCTGACCTGTTTTTCAGGATCATCATTGGGCACTTCTACATCCACACCGTTCTGACGTTCAGCATATACAGGGCGTAGATACTCATCCGGACCGTTGTTGGAGCCCATCCGCTGATCATCAAAATCAGAATAGGTAACACTGGTAAGAAAACCCCACTTTTTAGTGCCAAAGTTGAGATCCAAATGACCGGTTTTCTCCTGGTTAGCGGAGCTGTAACGGATCATGGCGTTACCCTTAAAAAGCAGGCTGTCATTGGTGGAAAGGGATGGAGCAAGAGTATGAAAATCCATCACCCCACCAATAGCATCACTACCGTATATAAGCGAACCGGGGCCAAAAACGATCTCAGCATTGCTCATGGCATTCGGATCCAGTGAGATCACGTTCTGCAAATTTCCACTGCGAAAAATGGCGTTATTCATACGCACACCATCTACCACAAGCAACACACGGTTGGTTGAAAAGCCGCGGATCATGGGGCTACCTCCGCCCAACTGACTTTTCTGGATGTACACATCACCACTGGTGCTAAGCATATCCGCAGCGGTTTGCGGGTTCTGAAAAGCAATTTCACGGGCCTTAATGGTACTGATCTTATTGGGCACTTTGCTCTTGCTTTGCTCCCAACGGTTGGCCGAAACCACGATCTCATCCAGGTTCAGCTGATCCTGTTCCAGCAGGATCACCCGCTTACCCCCGGTAAGTTCAGCAAAGCTCAGCGTTTGTGTGACATAACCGTAATAGCGTACTTCAATGGATGAACTGTTGGCCAGCGCATCCACCCTGGCCTCGCCCTTGGCATTTGTATAGCGGATTATAGAATTCTTTTCATCGGCAATCCGTACCCCTTCAATGGGTTGCAGGCTTACCTGGTCTTTTATGGTGATGGTTTGTGCCTGAAGCGCAACGCATAACACCACAAAAAACGCTGATAATATGTTTTTCATTAATGTATTTTTATTTGTTTCACAAAAACCTGCCCACTTTAAGGCAGGTCCGTACTTATTGGAAAATGTAAAACAAAGGCCGGGGCGGCTTCCAGGGTTTCAGGCTTACATCATGGTAAAAAACCGTAGAATACCTGAACTGATGACGGTAACCGGCAACGTATGCTGTGATCTTTTTAAGGGACTCACCCACAAACTGTTTGCTGAAAAGGGCCTGCATCAGGCTCCGGTGCTTGCGCTTTTCAGGATTGTTTTTCAGCTCCAGGGACACCATACGGTCCAGGTTTTTAAACAAGCCTGATTCCTTCACATCATGAATACAAGTGTACCAGGTTTCGGAGCCGTGCCTTGCGCTCTTCAGGATATCGTACATCTCACCTTTATAGCGAAACTCACCTTTATGAATACGCTGAAAGTCAGGATGTCCTTCTTCCATGGAGAAAGGGATTTTCAGAACCACCTGCAACTCTTCCGGCACACCTTGTTTCAACCGCTGCTTCATTTCATGACGTACTTCCTGTACCTGCCAGTAATGACACAGGTACCAGCCTGCCGACTGAAAAAGCAGGAGAGAACTCAATAGTATGGAAGCCGCTAGTTTAATCATACAGAGTTAGAGCAAACACAAAAGTATTGATCTTTCGGGAAGAGACTTTAATACATCAGGATTAGTCCTGCATCCAGCACAAGCTTACACCTCACCAAAGTCATTATACTGCATTGTAACAGAGCTACTATAATACCGAAACTTCATAGCAAGTTGCTACCTAATTTGCAGAGATGGATTCCCAAATTTCAACACACCCAATTGTTTAAAATATGATTAATTAGATAAAACTTTTTAAAGACTTTCCACTGAAGGTTAAAACCCTGTAAATCATACTTTAAAAGAAGAGTATAAAATTACAGCCAACTCTTTGAAAGAAAGAAGGATATCCTGATAATCTATCTATACTCACTATAATTATCAGGCCTTAACCTATGCGATCTGGTTAAATAATATCACAATCCAAATCACATGAAATTCTTAATCAGCCACAAACCAAGCCTTATTATCCTTTTATACATTCTGGGCTTACACAGCACCTTTGCTCAAGGCTCCAAACCTGATTCCATACTTATCCTTACCTATAACATTTGCTGGCAATGCATGGCCAATACAGCAAGTGGATCAGCATCCGGCCTGGGAGCGTATTGCGTGTATTCGGACCTGCCCTACCAAACCACCACCTGTGCGGAACGAATGGGTAAGTATATTGAAACCATTCCCGGAAATACAGGTATGATAGATTTTGATTTTGCAGGCTTCCAGGAGGCCAGCAAATGGCAAAGCATATACAAACTTGCTCCTCAAACCCTGGGCAACATGGAATATGAAACCTCCCAAAGCGGTTATGAAATGATGGTTACCTTTTACAATTCGGAGTATACTTAATTACAGCCTATTAAAGGGAGAGTTTAACGCAGGAAGACCTTTCCAGATCCTGATCTTTAAGGAAGATGTTATATTCATTAACCTCCACAATAACCATCAACTGGATATGGACGGCATCCAAATGGTACTATCAGAAAGCCTGACCCAAAACCTGCATAGCACTATTGATATCAATGACCTTTCTAATGACCGAATAATTGTGGTGGGAGATTTTAACTTCGGTGCCAAGGGTGTGGTTACCATGAAACCGTTTGCCAATACCCGTATTAAAACCAAATGCACCTTGCAAAACCCTGTGGCTTCTTTTTGTGATGAATCTGTACCCTCCCCAAGACCCATGGCATGGATTCCGTAGTGGTGATTTTATTTTTGACAGCAAAGCGACTGCAAGCCCCGTAATGCCTCCTGAATATGACTCAGACGTAGCTCAATCTGATCATCTTCCTGTAATTTCCAAGTTTCCAAAATGAGGCTTAGTTGAATAGCAATGAGATTATTTACATAGGCGCCCCATAGCACTAAACATTTTGGCTTCTTTAAAAGTGGCTTAAAATACCCTGCAAACCCGTCCTTTAAAACAGGCCAACTACACGGTGCGGCTAATTAAGGCCGGCATAAGCCTGCTCAAAGAATTTCTTAGGATCGTGTTATCCTGTACTTTTGGATATTTCGCGTTGGTGCAACGCATTAAAAATTATATGTTTAAGGATTACCAAACAACCAATAGCCATGCTTTCTCGTAATCACCTTTATTTCACACTCTTTTGTCTCAGCCTCCCGTTTTCTTTTACCCTTAAGGCTCAAACCGGCCTGGATAAACATGATCCGGCCAATAAAGCCATCGCTTTTCTGAAAAAAGAGAAAACCGAAAACCAGCAAATGGTAGATTCCGCGGTAGCTCTTACACCTGCTTTTTTTCTGCATGACTCCTTAGACCGTGCACTTACCAAACCCTTACAACCTTTGGATAAATTTAACCTGGCAGGAGAAGACCTCAGTTACCTGGACCTTTCCGGTATGGACCTTTCACGGGCTGACCTGAGATACACTACCATGATCAAAACCAACCTCTCAGGGACTAACCTCGAAGGCAGTAATCTGACTGGGGCTATAATGGAGGGAGCAAACCTTTCCGGAGCGAACCTGCAAAACACTACACTCACACATACCTTCGGCACTAATATAAAAGCAGAAAAAACAGACTTCACCAATGCTAAATTCAAAGAAGCATATTGGCCCTATGCCGAATTTGACAAGGCCGTTTTCTACGGCACACTCATGCATAAAGCCAACTTTAACGGGGCAATTTTCCAAGACCTGAAACTGACCAACGCTTTTATGGATTCTTCCATCTTTTGGGGAACCTCCTTCGTAAAGGTGCATTTTGAGAGAACCCGCGTTTACCGTTCCAAATTCATAGGTTCATCTTTTATGGCCTGCTACCTGGATAATTCCAAATTTAACGAGGCTTACTTTCACGAAAACTTACTGGCGCAAAATGCGGCTTTCCTCAATCAATTCAATAGCTGCTTTTATGGCCTTAACCCTGTTTCCGTCTATGATCTGAATTTACTTTCAGGAGACTGGCTGGAAGAAATTACCAAATTATCTATGGGTTTTACCTCGGTGGAGGGAATCACCATCCATTATCCAAAACCAGAATCTATTCAATTTGACCATGAAGAGATTGAGAAACTGTATAGATACGGACTGGTAAAATACCTTATTGCTACAATAAACTCCATAAGGTATTGGAGTATAATTGCCGACCTCAACAACATAGTAAAGCAAATGCAGGCTATAAGCCATAACCTTACCAGCCAAAGGTTTGATGGCCTCACCTTCTGGGTAGACCAAAACGGCACTATCACTACCTATAAAGGACACCCGGTGGATGTAGCCCGCAGGATCATGAAAGAAGAATTAAAAATGCGGTTGATAAAGCCTCAGGAAGCACCGGGACCACAACCTACACATACCAATACCGGATCAGGCACCAGAAATGGTAATGGCAGCCAAACCGATCTGGACGATCTGTATGACGAGCAATCCACCCGCTTAATTGGCGATCTGGGTTATAACGGCTGGGCCTGTGTGGCCATCAATTGTTTTTCCAGGCGTTTTGAGTCCGATGTATTTAATGATGTGGGTCCTCTTACGGATGTATTCAATGTAGATTATTTTATAGAGGCGGCTGAGTTGATAGCTCAAAATCAGGATGAGATCATTATGGCCGCGAGAAACCGGGAGCTTGACCTGAATACCTCCAGTCTCTTTAGAGCGCGGGAAACGCATAACAACACTATCAATCACGCCATAGGAGCGGTAGACTTCTCCCTGCGCGGAGAAGGCCTTATAGACGATCCTGCCGAAAAGAGAAGACTCTCAGAGGAACTCAGTGATGAATTGGGCACTTCACACCTGGTAATACTGGAAGAACTTTACTGGGTGGAAAAAGGTATGACCATTCACCAGGCTTCAGATGCTCTGAGGCGGGAGGGTCGTAATAACTATGAAAATAACCGGCCAGGCAACCCACCTCCTGCCTTGCCCTCCTATTCTGCCGAAGTGCCGGGAGAAGGGGCCACTATTATTCAAATTAATACGTATTATCTCAACGGTGAGTTCGTCCGTTCAGAATGGGGAAAACCATGGGCCAGTGCGCAGCATATTCATGTGCAACTGGAAAACCCTGAGGTGTTTCTTCCCGAATGGGCAAGAAAGACCTTAAATGACCGCTGGGAGTTTTTCCGTGATCGAAAAACCAATGAATTTGATGAAGATACCCGCCAAAAGCTGGCTCCTTTTTACCCAAAAAGACTCTATACCCCCAGAGTTACTGTGGAAGACAATCCCTGGGAGGAATACGAAGACAACTACTTCTACCAACTTTTTGATTCGCTCATTAAAGCAGACTCCATCCCAGATGAAGCGGCTCTGTACAAAATGGTAAAGAGTCACCTTGACACCTCGTTGCGGATAAAGATTAATGAGAATGAAATTTTCATCGGAGAACAACTGCTTTCAGATTCTGTACATCTTACGCATACAGACAGTCTTATTGGTCCCTATATTACCCAATATAATGGTGTAAGGTATCCATTTCAGCGCTTGTCAGCTATATTCAATTACAAAACAGAACTACTCTCAGAATTCTCAGTGGGATTTTACCTGCCCTTTGCCGAAAAAGGCCGGGAAATACCCTTTAGTGGTCACCTCATTATTAACGGGATTGATTTTACGCGCTCAAAGGATATATTGGGAGACCTTAGAAAAGCTGGTTTTGTATTGGAAGATCCGGATGCCTATTACCCTACATACAACCTGGAGACTCAGAGGGTATATGTATATGCTGAATACGATGAAGATTATGGTACTATCGGCTTTTCCTTTGGATACCGCTGAATACACAGAAAGGCTCTTCCGGAACATACCAACTTCTTAAACCTTTTACTCGAGTATAAATTATTAATACCATGTTGTCTTTTCTCGAAAAATGGGCTGAAGCCGCTTATACCACCACCGGTCTCTTCTGGATGGCGCTATGGGCCTTTGCCCTCGGCTATGTAGTAAGCAGCATGATACAGGTTTTTGTAACCCAGGAGCGCATGCAAAAGCTGATGGGTAAGGACAATCTCAAAAGCATTTCACTGGGTACCTTTTTTGGTTTTATCAGCAGCAGCTGTAGTTTTGCGGCACTGGCCACCACCAAATCATTATTTAAAAAGGGCGCAGGCTTCACCTCATCTATGGCTTTTTTACTGGCCTCCACCAATCTGGTGGTAGAACTGGGAATTATCATTGCCCTCTTTTTAAGCTGGCAGTTTGTGGTGGGTGAATACATTGGCGGCATACTTCTCATCCTGATCAGCTGGGTGTTTATTAAGCTTACCAAGCCCCAACAGCTCATTAAAAAGGTACGTGAAAAGCTCGGCTCTGAGTCTGATCAGCACATATCTGATTCCAACTGGAAAAAAGACATAAAAACCAAAGAAGGCTGGGCCAAAGTAGGAATGCAATACCACATGGAATGGGATATGGTGTGGAAGGACGTAACCGTAGGTTTTACCGTAGCCGGTATCATCTCCGCTTTTGTACCCGCTTCATTTTTTGAAACCCTTTTTATCGGCACCGGCAATGGCTCACAGACAGACCTCTCCTTTTTACAAATACTGGAGCACACCCTGGTGGGGCCGGTGGCCGCCTTCTTCACCTTTATAGGTTCTATGGGTAATATTCCCCTGGCAGCATTGCTCTTTCAGAACGGGGTGAGTTTTGCCGGGGTAATGGCCTTTATTTTTTCAGACCTGGTCGTATTCCCGGTGCTGCGTATCCACGCTCGTTATTACGGCTGGAAGATGTCGTTATACATACTACTGATGCTTTTTACAGCGCTGGTTGGCGCTACCCTTCTTATGCACTACGGACTTTTAAGCCTGGGAAGCTTACCGGAGCCAGGCGGAGGCGGTATTCAGGACATGAAGTTCTTCAAAGTAGATTATGGTTTTGTGCTGAACCTGGTCTTCCTGGCGGTAAGCGCATACCTGATCTACCTTTCTAAAGTAGTAAAGCTGCGTGACCATGGCGGGCATAAAATGGCGGATAAAGGCTGGTTGGAAAAGGTGTTGCTATATGCCGCATGGGGCAGTTATACCTGGCTTATAGTGGGCTTGGTTTTAAAGGCCATTCTTTGATATCAGCCGTTTTTAGCTTCTTAAATCTTATCTTTCCGGTAAAACCACCCCGCTGTAATGACCGTTATCACCTATCATGAATTCGGAGAATCAGATTTTGAAGCCCTTTTAACAATGGGCATTAAATTATGGAAGAAGTTTGATAAAGAAGAACTCAAAAACCTGATGGAGCAAAGCCGTACTTCCGGCCGTTTAAAAATATTACTGGCCAAAAATGAGGAGCTTCATTATGCAGGTTTTGTTATGGCCTCCGTACGGATAGATTATGTGGAGGGCGCCAACAGATCACCCACCGGGTACCTGGAAGGCATATATGTAGAACCGGAATTCAGGAAGATGGGTGTGGCCCGCCACCTCATTGAAAAGGCTGAGCATTGGCTTAAAGAGAACAACTGCTCACAAATAGGATCAGACACCTGGCTCACGGATCGGGAATCGCGGAACTTCCATAAGAAAATGGGTTTTTGGGAAGAAGAGGAAGTGGTTCATTTCTTAAAGAATCTCTCGTAAGTTTAAAGCTTCAGAAGTTTATGATTTAAGCTGGCAAGATCCTTTGGCCTCATTTTTGAAATCTATAGCCCACAACTCAACACCACTCACTATGAAAAAGGCATTCTTCTTTATAGCTCTTATCGCTTTCCTGGCCTCCTGTGAAAAGGATGGAGCAGGCTACGTTGATCCGCCTAACCGCTACCTCAAGCTGGCCGAAATCATTTCTTTACCTCAGCTTAATTACGACCCTGACAACAGTCCCCCTGACCTGCGCATAGACCTGAAAAGACGTTCTGCCAGCTTTTGGGAATTCAGTACCTATACCGAAGTAAATGCAGCTTCATTACCCACCTTTACCGTTTTCCCTTCTGAAGTATTGGCTACCGATGAAATGTGGGAGATCCGTATAGTGGATGAAGACCTGGAGAATCCGGACGATTATGAGATTTTTTACTGGGTGTTTCACCCAGTGGATGAAGGAGCCAACGGTGAGTTTGAATTTATAGCCGATGGCAAACTGATTATGGTACTTAATTACAACGAGAAGTAAACTTCATTTTAAAGATAAAAAAAGCCCCCGCCTTTGGTGGGGGCTTTTTTTTTGGAACCTGCCATACTTAGCAGAAACTACAATTTCCTGTCATTTTCTGCCGCTGCATTAAGTATCATTCTACCAGTATCATCCGTTTACTGTCTATGATTTTACCATCTACTATAAGTGTATACAGGTACATACCTGCTTTCATTTGAGCACCCTGAATTAACAGGCTTCCAAACCCGCTTTGTAAAAGAGGGTAAGAAGAGATGGGACCACCCTGCATGTCATGGATCATAATACTGGCCGACTGGTAGGTGGCGGGTAGAAAGTATTGGATCTCAGTATCCACATCAAAAGGATTAGGTGTATTGTCATACAACACCGGCATGGCTAATTGCAAACTGCCGCTACCGGCCGCAGCCCCTCCTCCTGAAGTGCTCAGGCGGTTTTTCATACTAACAATATCCAGCTCCTGAGAATACATCATAGATTCCATAGTTTCCATCTGGCTTTGCATTTCCTTGATTCCCTCCAACAGCAGGGCAATAATATCGTGGTATGAAACACCCAGCAATCCATCGTATTGACTTTCCCGCACTAAACCGGGAAATACATTTTCCATATCCTGGGCAATAAAACCCATCCGCTCCCGATCCGGCTCTTCCGTATAGTTATAGCTCACTCCCTGCAGCTGACTGATCAGATTCAGCGCATCGCTTATAGGCGTCACATTGTCTTTCAGCGATTCATCTGAACCGATGTAGCTTCCCTGCTGTATCCATAGCCAGCCCTGTGCACTTACATAAAAACGGTCTGCATTGTTATAATTCAGATGGTAGGCACAAGCTTGGGGATTAAACACATAAGTAGAAAAGGCCCTGCCCCAGTTGGGAATGGTGGAAGTTACAATGGCACTACCATCATTATATACTTTAAACTGACCAAAAGCCAGACAACTAAGACTACTGAGGATTAAGGTAATTACAAGTTTTTTCATTGTATTTGGTTTTCGGTTTAATTATTTAGCTTCAAAGGTGGAACCGGGGCTAACTTCAAAAGGCCCCTTGATGAGTACTTCTGTTTCTGCGTCCAAAACGGTATTGGAGCCATTGCTTACCGTAACATTCTTAACGTCAATCTTACAATCCTGCACACTAATAGCACTGGTATAACTTTGATTGTACAACTGAGTATATCCGCAACCCGAATATCCGTTTATGGACATGGCACCGGAGTTGATGGGATCTAGCCAGTCTTTGAGGCGCCTTTCCGGTATCCAGTCATCCCAGGAACGGTATATTTTACCATAACCCGAAACCTCGCCACTAGGATTATTGCAATCCGTACCAACGCTGAATTCAAGTTGCCCGATTATTCTTTTTTGATTATTAAACAGTGGTGACCCCGAGGAACCTCCTTCAGTTACTGAAAACCCATTAGGTGTAGCATCCCAGTTTACTGCCCAATGATTCTGATATGGTATATAGTAGTAAGGTAATACGGAGTATGTCGCTATCTTCTTAATATCACCTCTTGGGTGATGTATTCCTACACCTCCTGCTCCCTGAGAATTTCTTCTGTCCCAACCGTTAAAATAAACGTGGGGAATAACTTCAACCGGATTCTCGGTAAGTTCCAAAAGAGCAAAATCTGAAGGAGCTCCATTAGCTATCAACGTAGCACCAACGGTAGTTAACGGATGTACTTCATAGGCATAATCACAAACCGGGCTCTCGTAACCCCATTGAAAAAGACATTGGGATAAATCCGTATTTCCCAATGCATCATAGGTAGTTCCCATACAGTGATTAGCGGTTAACACATAAGGTGTTCCATCGTTGGAAGTATTGTTTATTAAACTTCCCGTACAATATCTGGAACCATCAACTATAATGCGTACCACCCCAGTCTTTTCCCTCTGCCAGTCATCCCCTTCTCCACAATTAATATTGACCTGACAGCTTCCGGAACAACCAAAACCTGTACATGGTGAAACACCAGACTTTGACTTAGACATCATTTTTTCGGTTTTATAGCCATGCACTACATGAGAAACAGAGACCACACTTTCACCCCTAGCGTGTTCCGGTTCCAGGTATATTAATTTAATTTCATCTCCTTTTAGCAAGCAAGTAGCAAATCCTCTCAAATCCTGCTGTGTTCCTTTATTGTTACGACTTGTAAAAGCTCCAACCCTTTCTCTGCCATTAGCTTTTTCAAGGTATAATTCCCCACCCTTTGGAAGCCAAAAAGCATCGTACAGCAAATTAATAGACTGAGCGCCTGAACTACGGATGCGTAATTGCCAGATACCGTTACCATCCGGTAATTCCTGCCACACACCTGAGTTAAAAAGATTGATTCCCACCGCAATAGGATAACCAAAATGGGGAAGAGCACCTCTTCCCTCTTCAACCTCATCTTCTTTGCTTATCCGATCAATATCCAGACTTGGCATTGTGATTACAGGTACATTATCTTTATTATAGAGATATCTCTGATCTAATGAAATGGTTTTCTTTCGTATTTGTGCCGTTACTATAGAGCTAATTACTATAGACAAGCTCAATATTATATACTTCATAGTATTTTAAGGGTATAATATATCCAGATCATAAAATTCCCTTTCAAACTTCTCCTTACGTATTAAGTATATTGAAAAGGTTTGTGGATCATTAAATAATCTCAGGGTTTCTTCATTTCGGACTTCAAAACGTGACATTTCAGATAACTTATAATAAAAATCTGCATACCATGCTCCTGTATGAACGTCTGTTGTTCTTAAACCACTTAACGAAATCGTGTTCCTTCCACTTATAGTAAAATAGGCCAGGTACCAGTTTACGTCATGCCGTCCGTACAAACTATCGTTAGAAAAAATTTGCAAAGCAATCGGATAACGTGAGTCACTGGAGTCTTGGTATTCCTTAACTACTTGCCCATCCTTAACACTTTCCTTATATAAAATGACCCAATAGCCTTCGTAATTATCATAAGTAATAATAACCGGTTCGCAGGGCTCTGTAGTGGTTTTAGTCTGATCTTTCCGGCAAGCCATAAGAGCTATTAACGGTAAAACTAGTATGATGTATATTTTTCTCATATTTCTTTTTATTTAGCATATAGGCTGCCTAAGTTGTAATAACTCTTTTCAAAAATAGCCCGTTTTAAAAGATAAACCGAAAAAGCATCCGCCTCATTATACAAACGCAGTATAGTATCATTACGCACTTCAAAACGTGACACTTCAGATAACTCATAATAAAAGCCGGTATACCATACGCCAGTATGGACGTCCATTGTTCTTAAACCACTCAACGCAAGGTGTTTCCTCATTATAGTAAAATAGGCCAGGTACCAATTTACGTCATGCCGGCCGTACAAACTATCGTTAGAGAAAACCTGTAAGGTAATGGGGTAGCGTGAGTCACTGGAGTCCTGGTATTCCTTAACTATTTACCCATCCTTTATACGTTCCTTGTATAAAACCACCCAATAGCCTTCGTAATTATCATAGGTAGCTATCACTTCTTCTCCGGGAACTTCAATTACTTGAACTTCTTTTTTACAAGCTATTAAAAGGGGAAATACTATAGCAATGAGAAGGTATATGAACTGGTGGGAAAGGGGACTGGTCATTGCAGTTTGATTTAAAAGTATTTAATTCCTATTGCTGTAAATCTGACCAGAAGAACTTAAAGCTTTACAGATACATATATACCTGAAGTAAAAGAAAGAAATAATTCGTTAAAATCAAAAAAGTGCTGGTTTAAACTTTGCAACTTTAACATAGTAAAATAAGAGAATTAAGCATCCACCACTCTATCATTTACTTTAGCCCGCCTTATATGTCTAACCCAGGTTAACAGCCACACCCCTTAAATTACCATTTACTCACAAACCATAATTACCCAATAAGTTTACTGAATTTAAAAAGTACTTTTTACGACATTGTAATGGCCTTTAGCATTAAAGACCGCTATAAGCTTTATCCCTTAATACGGGTTTTGAAAAGTCGACCGGATAAATATACCGGGAATAGCTAATCCATTAACTCTAAATCAGATTATTATGTCAAGTCCAGCAGATGTAACTATTAAAAACCTCACCGACAAGGAACTAACCACCCACGTAACCCGTGATTATTGGGTGGAGGGAGATGGAAAGACCATCAACAACAAAACCATTGCGGCCGGAGCGCAGGAAACCTTTCGCGTAGTGGCTAAAACAGGCCATCATGGCGAACTGGATATCAACCTGGCGGACCCCTCCGAAACATTAGGTCAGTTTAAAATCAAAAGCATTAAAGACCCCCATAATAAAGGGGCTCTTGAAACCAAACCCTTTGTGGATTATATTAAAATGACGTCCAGCGGAGAAAGAAGCTCGCCCTCTGATAAAGATTTAAGACGTATAGAAATGGAGATGTCCTATAAACCTTCTGACACCTCCGGTTGGGATATAGTATGTGCCAGCCAGAAGAGCTTTATTAATGAAAAGCTGAACAACCTGTACAAGCAAGATGTCCTGCCACATACGTTTAAAGAGGTGAATATAGGCTGTCCTCAAATTGTAGGGGGAAATGAAAATAAGCAGGAAGAAGTAAAGATCAGCCTTCCGCTGGACGGTAAGATTACACTGGCTAAAATTTCCGGCACCTGTGAATTCACGGTAAACCTAAACCATATAAACTGCCACATCACAAACACGGATGACGCTCAATATACGCTGCTTCTTGATCTCTCCGGAAACATCCTAAGGGAGGTAGATCTATCTGGCTTGGAGGTGAAGTTCTTAGGCAAAGAGGTGCCCACGGAGCAGTTGCAGGAAGTGATTCTTAAACTGGTAAATGAAGCCTTCAACGCTATGGAACCCCTTGAAGTTCCATTTACTTCGCCTCTGCCCTTTTCGTTGGGTGATATGACCATCCGCCTGGCGTTTGTAAGTAATTCTGATGAGCCCGAAAGAAGCTTTTTGGCCATTCTTATAGGCTTACAGGCTAATAAAGGTTTTTATAAGCTTTCTAAAGACCTGATCTGTAATTCACCCCAAACCAATACCGCTTTTGTGTTGGCTCACCCGCTCTTTATGAATATATGTAAAGATGTACTAAATACTTCCCTGGGTGACGGTTTTGGATTTTCTATTTCCAATACCAATCCCAATAAAATTACCAACAGTAAGAAGAAAACCTTAAAAGACGGAGGTTTTTGGGGCATAAATGCCGAGATTAAGAAAGATGATTTTGTATTTGAGCTTACCTCTGACGGTAATTTGAAGGTAGATATCAAACTGCGTTATCAAACCAGCAAACTACTACCCTGGAGTTCCGTAAAGATTAAGCTGAACATAAAACCCTCCACCAAAAACGGGCAAGTTGTACTTGATATTTCCGGAGCCGGAAAACCACCGTGGTGGCTTTGGGTGGTGCTGCCTCCATTGGCCCTGGCTCTTGACTTGATACTGAGTAAGGACGGAAAGATTGAATTAACCATACCCGGCTTTTATTGCGATCAGATTCTAATTCCCGGCAATGTCAAAATCTGTGGAAAATGGGATTAACCAAAAAAAAAAGGCCTATATATCCGTGCTGACTCAGTAAACAAAGCTCGGGAACGTAAGTAACCATATCCAAAAGCCAAAAAAGGTCAAACTGAAGTTTGGCCTTTTTTGGGGGGATAAAGAAAAGCCCGTGACGATCATTTACACCCCGGACTCTTATCCTTGTGAAATAATCCGGAAGTAGTGGAACGGCAATTTTCATCTTAAGCTTCGCCCTAACCAGCTATTGAATGGCATCCGGCCTTTCTCCCACCTATCCATTCCGTTTAGTTACGTAAGGGTTTCTTACTTCTCAAGGGCTCCGTTCAGCTTAATCCTTACTTTCTTTAAAGTAATCGCTATCAATTACTTACAATTTCAAAAAACAAAGAACAGCGATCATCAGCCAAGCCTTGCCGAAGCGTTTTCCAAAACTCCCTGATCCCCTGGCAAAAACTCTTCGGAGTTTTCCGCAACACATGCCGGAGTTTTAGGTAAAACTCCGGCATGTGTTCAGTTATCCATACTGTTTAGTGTTAAAATACATCGCCATACTTGCGCAACCAGATGACTGCGCTTATATTTGCAGTCAAATAGCTGCGTATGGAATTAAGACGAGATGTATTTCAGGCCATAGCCGACCCCACCCGCAGGGCCATTATCACCTTGCTGGCCCTGCAAGCCATGACCCCAACGGCTATTGCCGAAAAGTTTGACTCCTCCCGGCAAACGGTTTCCAAACACATTAAAATCCTCACCCAGTGTGAGCTCTTGGAACAAGAGCAAAACGGAAGGGAGATATACTATCACCTAAACCCGCAAAAGATTAAGGAGATAGCCGACTTTGTTGAACCTTTTAGGCAACTATGGGATAAGCGATTCAATAAACTGGAGGCCATCATGAAAAACTATACATCAGAAAAATAAGCTATGGAGCAGAAAACGAAAATCCATGCTGAGGATAACAAACAGGAACTACTTATAACACGGGAATTTGATCTTCCCGTTGAGCTTCTTTTTAAAGCCTATACAGATCCTGGAATTGTGGAGCAATGGATGGGCACCAAAGTGCTAAAGCTGGAAAACAAAAAGCACGGTGGTTACCAGTTTGAAACTACCGACCCTATGGGAAACAAGCACAGCTTTAGTGGCACCATCCATGGGTTGGTACCCAATAAAGCTATTACCCGAACCTTTGAAATGGAAAGTACTGACTTTGGTCCACAGCTTGAATTCCTGGAGTTTGAGACCTTGAGCAATAGCACCAGCAAGCTCACCATGCATATAGTTTACCGCTCTGTGGATATTAGAGATCAAATACTAAAACTACCTTTTGCCCGGGGTATACACATGGCGCATAACCGCCTGCAGGAAATTGCAAACTCATTAAAACAATCATTATGAAAAAGCGAAACAAAATCATCTACTGGATTGCTACCGTTTGGCTGGCCCTGGGAATGGTATCTACTGGTATTGTGCAGCTCATTCAAATGGAAGAGGAAGTGCAGAATTTTACAAGTTTAGGCTACCCCACTTACCTGATGAGTATTTTAGGAGTTTGGAAATTAACAGGAGCAACAGCCATATTGATTCCTAAATTCCCTTTGCTGAAAGAATGGGCCTATGCCGGTTTTTTCTTCATCATGTCCGGTGCAGCCATATCACATTTAGTGAATGATCACGGAGCACAAGAGCTTTTCGGGCCATTGCTATTACTGGTTCTCACCATAGTATCCTGGTATTTTAGACCAGCTGACAGAAAAATTATAAACGCATAAATATTGATGATAAACCCAAAAGTGGATTTCTTTTTCAATAAGCCCGGCCAGTGGCAGGAGGAATATCAGAAGCTACGTAGCATTATCCTGAACTGTGGATTAAGCGAAGAGCTGAAATGGGGTGTTCCGTGCTACACATACAACGGATGCAATGTGGTGTTGATGCACGGTTTTAAAAAATACTGTGCGCTGCTCTTTCACAAAGGCGTTTTACTAAAAGACACGGAGGATATTCTTATTCAGCAAACGGAAAATGTACAGGCCGCCCGCCAACTTCGCTTTACCAAACTGAAGGAGATTTTAGAATTGGAACCTGTAATTAAAGCGTACATACACGAAGCCATAGAGGTGGAAAAAACCGGGTTAAAAGTGGCGCTGAAGAAGACCGGGGAGTTTCACATGCCCGAAGAATTTCAAACGGCACTGGATGAAGATCCCGCGTTGAAAGATGCCTTCAAAGCGTTAACCCCCGGACGACAAAGAGGCTATCTCCTGTATTTCTCCGGAGCTAAACAGTCTAAAACCCGCGTATCCAGAATTGGAAAAGCTATCCCGGATATTTTAGCGGGTAAGGGATTAAATGATTGACACATGAATACAGATGTTGATTTTTACTTTACCGAAGGTTGCGGACGTTGCCCCTTGGGCGGAACTCCCCAATGCAAGGTTCATAAGTGGCCTGAAGAACTGAAGCTACTCCGTAAAATTGTACTGGATTGCGGATTGACCGAAGAAAGCAAATGGGGCGTTCCATGCTACACATATAAGAATGCGAACGTGGCCATAGTGAGTGCCTTTAAAGACTATGCAGCACTCAGCTTTTTTAAAGGTGCTTTGCTGAGCGATGAAAACAACTTACTGGATAAACCGGGTAAGAATACGCAAGCTGCCCGGCTATTTAAGTTTACCGATCCGCAACAAATTATACACATAGAAGATGTCATTAAAGCCTACATTTTTGAAGCTATTGAAGTAGAAAAAGGTGGCCTGAAAGCAGAATTCAAAAGAAGCCCGGAGCCGATACCCGGGGAGCTACAAAACAGACTTAACCAGGACCCAAACCTCCGCTCTGCTTTTGAAGCCTTAAGCCCGGGAAGGCAACGCAGCTACATTCTTCACATCTCACAAGCCAGGCAAGCCAAAACCCGTGAAAACCGGGTGCAGAAATGTATGTCCAAAATCTTTGAGGGGAAGGGGTTTAATGAATACTAAAGCTTGGGATTAAAAATTATCTTGCAGGAGCTTTACCTCGTCAAACCAAAGGAAATCCTCTGCCTGGGCGAGATACAGGCTTAAAATATAGTTAGCACCAGAAGTAAAAATTTACCACAAGTGAAACTGCATATTAAACCCGATTGTGGGAACGCTCCCAAAAGAGAGTTGATTAAAAACTTAACCATCTACTTCGCTTCATATGCTATTGACGAGGTAATGCATTACTTAGATGACAAGGTTACCTGGACTTTGGTGGGAGAAAAGCCCATTGCAGGAAAAGAGCAATTCCGTAAAGCCTTGCAGGAGATGAGTCATATTAAAACCTCTGAATTAACCATTCACAGTGTAATCACTCACGGCAAGGAAGCTGCGGTAAATGGAGAAATGATTATGGAAGATGGTAATGTGTATGGGTTTTCAGATTTTTATGAATTTACAAGTGCTAAAGGAAGCTCTGTCAAAACAATTACATCTTATGTGATTGAAAAAAACAAAAGCCACAGAACCGCAGACTAAGATCAAATGCCAGTTTATTGAAATGATCTAAACTATGACCGAATTCTGGGAAACAAACTTTAGAGACAAACAAGCCATGTGGGGTTCCGATCCTGCTGATTCTGCAATTACTACTGCCAATCTATTCTTGGAAAAGGGCTTAAAGGACGTTCTCATTCCTGGCTTCGGCTATGGTAGAAATGCCAAAGTATTTACCGACAAGGGCTTTAATGTAACCGGAATTGAGATTTCTCAAACGGCCATTGCCTTAGCAAAGCAACGCCATGGAGACCACATCACCGTGCACCACGGAAGTGTGGGTGAAATGCCTTTTGACAACAATATATACGATGGTATCTTCTGCTATGCTTTAATCCATCTTTTAAATGAAGAGGAAAGAGCCAGTCTGATCAAGGATTGCTATAATCAACTGGCACCCGGTGGATATATGGTTTTTGTGGCCATCGCCACCAGCACCCCTGCTTATGGTGAAGGAATACAATTGGATGACGATTGGTTTGAAACCAGGCATGGCGTCCAACTATTCTATTACAAACCTGAATCGATAAAGAAAGAGTTTGGCAGCTATGGTTTAACGGAAGCCATTGAGATAAGTGAGCCTGCCAAAAACATAGCCGACAAACCTTCTCAAAGGTTTTGGTGGGTATGCTGCGAAAAATCAGAGTAGCCCATCGCTATACCCAGCATTGATTTGACGGCTGAAACGCCCTATACTGAGATTCAAAATTATTCGATGACAAACAACAGATCCCGGGCTCTTCCTCCGTTTCAGGGATCACCAAAAAGAATATATAAGCCGCACCCGAAAGCCTGACACGCTGCACGTTCAAAAAAATCTTTGGGTTTTAAAAGCTTTATCGTAATATTGCAATTAATAATTATTGAATGGGCTTAGCCAAAACTGAAATATTCACGGATCAGCAAAATGAAATTGCTCTTTTTGCAAAAGCCTTCGCGCATCCGGCCAGGGTAGCCATCATTCAACACCTGTTTAAATTAAACGCCTGCGTATGTGGCGACCTGGTAGATGAAATAGGATTGGCACAGCCTACCATTTCACAACACCTTAAAGAATTGAGGAACCTGGGACTGATTAAGGGAACGGTGGAAGGCACAAGTGTTTGTTACTGCATTAATCCACATAACTGGACTAAGATGAAGAAAATGATGACCTTATTTTTAGATCAGGACGTACCCAAATCAGATTGTTGCTAAAAAAATTTAACTCATTTAATCGCATCATTGCAATAAAAAGATAGAACTATGAAACTTTCAGAAGTAAAAGACAAACTAAAGCAATTGGAAACTATTGCGTTTGAATTACCCAACGGAGAGTTGGTACCTCATCACTTTCATGTGACCGAGGTAGGTAAAATAAGCAAACACTTTATTGATTGTGGTGGCACCGTGCGCCAGGAAGAGGTGGTAAGTTTTCAGCTTTGGAATGCCAACGATTACGACCATAGATTACACCCTGAAAAATTAGTTAAAATCATTGAGCTTTCAGAAAAAACACTGCAGATTGACGCGGACTTACCGGTAGAAGTGGAATATCAGGGACAGAGCATTGAAAAGTACGGTTTGGACTTTAACGGTAAACATTTTTTGCTGGCTACCAAACAAACCGACTGCCTGGCAAAAGATCAATGCGGTGTGCCTACCGAAAAACCTCGGGTCCAATTATCTGCCGCTGTAAGCAGTACAGCCTGCACTCCTGGCGGAGGTTGTTGTTAACTCTTCTCAAAATTTTTAAGAAATGATACGTTCACAGGTAGCCTTATTCCCTAAAATAGAAAGAACCATTGAAGCTCTTGAGTCGGAATCAATAACAGATGAACGCAAACGTACCTTGCAACCTCTTATTGATTTTATAAAGGGTAAAATAAGCAAAGGAGAAGAAGTACGGATCAACTTCATTTGCACCCACAATTCGCGAAGAAGCCACTTAGCCCAGGTTTGGGCACAAACCATGGCTTATTATTTTGGGGTTGAAAATGTTTTTTGTTATTCAGGGGGAACGGAGAGCACAGCTCTGTTCCCGGTGGTTGTGCAAACGCTGCAACATTCAGGCTTTGCGATCAGCACCCTTTCACAGGGTGCTAACCCGGTATATAGTATCAAGTATGCGGAAAATGAACACCCGCTTATTGGGTTTTCTAAAAAGCTGGAAGATGACTTCAATCCTCATTCAAAATTTGCCGCTATAATGACCTGCGACTCTGCCCATGAAGCCTGCCCCTTTGTGCCCGGTGCTGAAACGCGCATACCCATTACTTTTGAAGACCCCAAAGTGTTTGACAATACACTTCAGCAAGCAGCAAAATACACCGAAAGAAGTTTGCAGATAGCCGCTGAGATGCGATATGTATTCTCCAGTCTTAAAGGCCGGTAAACCAAAAGTTCCCTTTGGCCAGCTCCTTTTTTTCGTTGATTTTTTTTGAAACACTGCGATGGCCGTGTTCAGGCTTTCTTCGCTTTGTCAAAAGGTCAAATCAATTCCAGTTATGCTTTTGAGTCATGCGGGGAATAATGGATTTGGCTGCCAGGATAAATCCCTGAGTAATGATGCAAGTGATCAGTAAAACAACTACCTGCACCTGGCTTACTAAACCCGCACGTGAGCTAAGCTCTTCATTGTTTTCATGAATTCTCTGGCCAACCCGGTATTGTATGTTCCCCAATGCCGCCAAATCCTGACGGATCACGGCCAACTTATCATCAAGGGTTTGCAGTTGTTTACCCGTAGCAGAATACACCACCTTATTTTCAAGACTATTGTATTCCCTAAAGTGCTGCTTTAGTCCCGTCAGCGCCTGTACTTCCTCTTGCACCAGATAAGTCTTTTCAAAAGCCTGAAGAATAGAATCTTCACGCTTCCTGAAATTTTGCAGCAGTTGGTCTACTTCTTTTGGAGCGTAAGACTTTTCACTTATTAAAAGCCTGCGCTGGTATAGGTCATCCGAGAGTTGATACACAAAGTTCAGTGGTACGAGCCGGTCAGCATAAATAGAAACCGAGTTCTGGTTGAGTTTTCCTAAAAAATGACGTTCCAGTAATACCCCACCAAATAATAGAAGAATCATAGTGAGTAAGGTGATGGCTATTTTGTGTTTGGGTTTTATGGCTAAAAAGGACTTCATAATTCGTAGTATTTCTTTTTAATAGGGGATGGCAAAGTCAGGTGCCTGATCATTTTTCAGGCTTCACACATCAGCCTATCAACAGAGGTGGCTCTGCCCTCTTGCAGTGAAACGCTCAAAGTATGAATGTACTAAAAATATGCCAGTCCAACCCGCTTATGAGTCAGTATAACCCTCTTTTTTGAAACGGAATAAGCAACCCACGAAAACTATACAGAAGTCTTAGGGCCGTATAGCTTTATTGGGACACATTACTTTTTACCGAACCAATCCTTGTACATCTTTCCAGGACGCTCATCAAAAGGGAAAAAGAAAATGAAACAAAGTATACTCCAATGCTGATAAGCTTTTCTGACGCTATAGTCGATCCTTTACTTCTGTCTTCTTTTTGTAATTTCACTGCACCGGATCACAGCATACCTTTTTGGGTAAGCAGTAACCCATTACTTACATTCTACTCGCACATGAAGGTCTGTCTCTTACTTATAGCAACTATCTTGAGCTGTACTTTCCCTGCCTTTGAAGTTCATGGACAGACTGATTATACAGATTATCATAGGGAAATACTGAAGTGTGAACGCTTAATTGCGGAACACAAATTCCAGGATGCTATTTCCCATTTTGATTCTTTGTTTATGCATTATGACTTCGTGTTTTTAAGAGATTGCCAATTGGCCACTCAGTTATGTGCTTTTGAGCAAAAAAGTAAAACCGGCTTCAGGTTTCTAAGGAAGGGGATCAAACAAGGCTGGACCATAAAGCAGATCAAAAAAAATGAAAGGCTCGGTTTTCTGCATACACATGCAGAGTGGCCTGCTATTGAATCAGCATATGATTCGCTTCATGCTCTATATCTGAGCAGGCTCAACACTTCCTTAAGAGAGCAAGTGCGCAGTATGTATAAAAAAGATCAGAAGAAAGCTATAGGAGCTTTATTCAGAATTGGTGAAAAAAGCCAAACCCGGTATGCAGAAAGAAAATTTGCACCACACAGTGAAAAGCAATTGGCCCAACTTAAGCAGATCCTGACTGAAAAGGCTTATCCCGGAGAAAAAATAACCGGGAACAATTGGTGGGTTTCCGTCATTTTAAGTCATCATAATTCTATTTCCCAGGCATATGTACAAAAAGACACCTTATACTCCGGGTTAAGGCCCCTCTTGATAAAAGCTATTGAAAAGGGAGAATTACATCCCTATGAGTTTGCCACTATTGAAGACTGGAGATGTGCTGCTTTATATGAGCATCAATCCACATCTTATGGTTTCCTGGGGGTGATAACCGATAGCGCAGCACTTGAAAAAGTGAACCGGAACAGAGCAGCCATAGGGCTAAGGAGTGTTGAACTGAGAAATGCTTTAATTGACATTGAACAACAAACGGGCTTAAATCTATACCTTCCCAAAGGCTGGCAGAAAGGAAAAATACAGTAAAAAAGAGAGTTGTGAATTCCGGAATGTCAACCAAGAAGATGCTGTGATTACAACCATAATGCTTTCCTACCTACCGCACCAGCAAACCTGTCAAGCAGAAAGGAAGCCCATATATTCTATTAAAAAATTGGTTTCTGTTTCATCAAAGAACGAAAGGTGTTTGATAAATGGAGACTCTCCATACTACTGAAGCAAACCTTAAAAGCTTACGCGTTCCGCCAACACAAGCCCGTCAGGCGTGAATTTCACTCAATAAAAAAGCCCCTCAGTTTCCTGAAGGGCTTTTTGCTCTGTACAGGCGGAGAGACTCGAACTCTCACACCTTGCGGCACTAGATCCTAAGTCTAGCGTGTCTACCAATTCCACCACGCCTGCATAGGATTTTAAGAATAATCATCCTTAAAACGGGCGGCAAATATAATGCATTTCCTAAAACTTCTAAAATAAAAAAGACGCTTCTTTCTTAACTTGGGTAAACCTGTTATTATAGCTACTTTTGTCCGGCTTTTCCATGGGTTCAGCACTCTGAAAATAACCCACGCGAAAGGGATTGTAAACCTAAGTTGGTATTCATGAAATCTTTCGATCTTACAGCTTTAGACGGCAAAACCGCACACGCACACTTATTAGGTGCAGTAGGCCCACGGCCTATCGCTTTTGCCAGCACTATAGATAGTGATGGTAACTCAAACCTCAGCCCCTTTAGTTATTTTAATGTATTCAGTTCCAACCCTCCCATCCTCATCTTTTCCCCGGCCCGGAGAGTGCGGAACAATACTACTAAAGATACGCTCCACAATGCGCAGGCCACCGGTGAAGTGGTTATTAACGTGGTGAACTACAATATTGTGCAGCAGGCCTCACTCTCTTCTACAGAGTATGCTTCGGGCATTAATGAGTTTTCCAAAGCCGGTCTTACCCCGGTTCCCTCTGATACGGTAAAGCCTTACCGCGTAAAGGAAGCACCCGTACAATTTGAATGTAAAGTGAATGAAATTGTAAGCTTAGGTGAAAATGGCGGAGCCGGAAACCTGATTATCTGCCAGGTACAACGCATGCACATAGATGAAGCCGTACTGGACGATGCGGGCATTATTGATCCCCGTAAAATAGACCTTGTGGCCCGCATGGGTGGCAATTGGTATTGCAGAGCGAATGGCGATGCCCTGTTTGAAGTAGAAAAGCCACTTACTACCCTTGGTATTGGGGTAGATCAGATACCTAAGCGTATTCGGGAAAGTGTTTTTCTCAATGGCAATGATTTGGGTAAGCTAGGTAATGTAGAACGTCTGCCCAATGATCAGGAGTTAGCCGCATTTGCCGAAAAATTCAAGGTTAAGGAAATTCTTGGCAATTCATCGGACGGTATGGAAATACGGGAACAACTGCATCAATACGCCAAAGAGTTGCTGGAAGAAGGAAAAGTAGATAAAGCCTGGAAAGCGCTTTTATGTGATAAATTAAACCGAGTATAAGAACAATAATATGGAAATCTCAGGATCAATCAAAAAAATAGGTGATACCCAAAAAATCACCGACACCTTTCGCAAGCGCGAAGTGGTGGTAACTACTGAAGAACAATACCCCCAGCACATACAAGTTGAATTCATTCAGGATCGCACCAATTTGCTGGACAGTTACAATGTGGGAGATAAGGTAAGTATCGGCTTTAACCTTAAAGGCCGTGAGTGGACTTCTCCCCAGGGCGAAACCAAATACTTTAACACCATTCAGGGATGGCGTATTGAAAAAGCGGGTACCGCTGCACCTGCCGGAGGTGATGCACAGGGGTCTTCCACTATGCCCCCCATGCCTCCTATGAATGATGAGGAAGATGACCTTCCCTTCTAAAAGGCTTTGCTGATGATACGTTAGCGGGAAATTTTTAATTTCCCGCTAAACTTTTGGGTGTGAATTTCTCCGAACGATTTGAGCGTGTTTTCCGGGCTGTACTGCCGGCCCCCTTTACCATTGCCGTGGTGCTCACTTTGCTCACCATACTATTAGCCCTGGTATTCACGCAACCACCTTCGGATCAACACCATTTTTTGCAGGTATTGGAATATTGGCAGCAGGGTTTGTGGAGTGCACCCCTCCTGGTGTTTGCTGTGCAGATGATGCTGATACTGGTTTTAGGCCATGTATTGGCGCTCTCCCCTGCTGCAAGCCGGCTTATTGACCGCCTTACCAATCAAATGGACAGTCCGGCTAAAGCAGCCTGGCTGGTTACTCTGGCTACTCTCTTAGTGGCCTTTTTCAATTGGGGCCTCGGACTCATCTTTGGCGCCATCATAGCCCGTAAAATAGGAGAACGCTTTGCTTTGCAAGGTAAAGCACTGAACTACCCCCTCATAGGTGCAGCCGGGTATTCCGGCTTAATGGTATGGCACGGTGGGATATCCGGAAGCGCTCCGGTTAAAGTGGTGGAACAAGGCCATATTACCACTCTTATGCAAGGTGTGTTGCCTGATGAGCAATTGAGTAGCTTACCGAATCGCATTCCCTTTAATGAAACGGTATTCAGCCCTATGAACCTCACTGTATCCGTTTTACTACTTATTACCCTTCCCTTACTAATGGCCTGGCTGATGAAGAGATCAAAACCAGGAAAAATTGAACTCAAGGTGAAAACCGTAAAAACTGAAATACGCACGGAGGAACTGAGCGGTGCAGAGCGCCTTGATCACAGTCGTATTTTTTGCCTTCTTTTTGCCTTACTCATATTAGGTTATGGCTTTTTAATTCCATTTCAGCCAGATTCATTTTCCTTTAATTTCCTGACGCCTAATTATATCAATCTTATTTTATTGGGGCTGGCGCTTCTCTTTCACGGAAGTTTTGCCCGTTTTCTGGCAGCTGTGGATGAGGCCATTGGCGGAGCCTCAGGTATTCTTATTCAGTTCCCCCTGTACTTTGGTATTATGGGCATAATGAAATACAGCGGACTCGTAACAGAGATCAGTACATTTTTCATCTCCATTTCCACACCTGCCACTTTTCCGATATTTACTTTTATGAGTGCCGGCCTCGTAAACATATTTGTACCCAGCGGTGGTGGGCAATGGAGCATTCAGGGACCTATTCTTATTCAGGCAGCTCAACAACTTGGCGTGTCTGTTCCCAAATGTATTATGGCCATGGCTTATGGCGATCAACTCACCAATATGTTACAACCCTTTTGGGCCTTACCTTTATTAGGCATTACCGGCTTAAAGGCCCGTGAGATCATACCCTACACTCTTTTTCTGCTGCTGGCCGGCCTGATTCTTTTTGTGGGAATACTGCTTATCTTTTAGAATTCCGTTTGATGCCTGTTTTTCAAATACATACCAAATTATGGTTTCCTCCACCGGAAAAATACGAAGGCCATGGCTTGGTGGCCATTGGGGGAGATGTAAGTGCTGAAAGGTTATTATTAGCCTATCACATGGGTTTGTTTCCCTGGTATAATGAAGACGATCCGATCAGTTGGTTTTGCCCGCTTAAGCGAATGGTTTTAAAACCCTCTGAGGTACGCATTACCAAAAGCAGCCGAAACCTCATTAACCAGAATCGTTTTACGGTACGTTTTAACACCGCTTTTGAGGAGGTGATTGAAAACTGCCAGAATATAGGAAGGCCGGGGCAGGAAGGCACATGGCTCAATGATGATATAAAACAAAGTATGATCCAATTACATAAGCTTGGCATTGCCCAAAGTGTAGAGTGCTTTCAGGAAGAGCAGTTGGCAGGAGGATTATACGGGATGAAAATAGGAAAGGTGTTTGCCGGAGATTCCATGTTCAGCCGGGTGAGCAACGCCAGTAAAATAGCATTCATCCACCTTGCTAAAAAACTTCAAAGCGAGGCGTTTGAACTCATTGATTGCCAGGTACACAATGATTATACGGCCAGTCTTGGGGCGTATGAAATTGACCGGTCCGATTACCTGGAAATCATTTACCGCCAACCTAAACCCATTTTATTTTAACTCTAGTTTTCAGGCAACTCTAAAAGCTGCATAACCCCACTATCCCGTCATTAAAAAAGGGAGCATATGCTCCCTTTTTTAATAATGTGTTTCCTGTCTGTTATTGACAAAGACCATTATTGGCTTTTAAATAATAGTCAATGATATTATGCCCCTGATTAATGGTAATTGAAGTGTCAACTGAACTTCCATCCAGCTCTCCATATAGGCGATACACCTCACCCAGTTTAGCCCCACGGGTAGCCCAAAGGCCGTCTCTGATATCCATATAAATATCATTAAAATTACTGGTAAAGGAACCGTAATAACTAGGCTTTAATACTACCTGACCCTTAGGGCAAATAAGACTCACATCAAGAGAAACCAGATTGGGGAACTTTTGTAACAGTGTTGCATTGTCATATACCTGAACTGTACCTGAGCTAATATTCTCACGACTTTCCAAAACCTGACTACAATAATAGGTATCTAAATAAGGAGTGACTACCGCTGCATCCCGGGTGGAAACAGTATAATGCATGGGGTAAATATAATTGTAGGCCCCACGGAAACTCCTGCCAAAGTAAGCATCTCCCAACCGAACATTTATATAAGCATACAGGTTTTCAGGATCAGGTACGCTTTCAGGCTTGCTAACATCCCAATCAAAATCAATGCTATAGGTGTGCAGCGCACGGGAATAAAAGCCGGCATTAACCTGCTGGGTCTCTATTCTGAACTGGCCATTTGAAGCTTTCTTTACGATTTCCCTCAGCGTTTTTCGGGTAGTCAGGTCATAACCTACTTCAACGGCATCACCTTCTTTAATAGTGGTTCCGGTAACCGGATTTTGTGTAGAAGGGTCAACTACAAAGCTGGTAAACCACCTGGGCTCACCCGGCTCGCTATACGGCACCAACGCAAGCGGATAACCTTCACCATCTGTACCCCGGAATTCCAGGCGGTATAATCTTTTTTCCACAATGGATTCAAACAGAAGGTTCTTAACCGGAACATTGTCATTAGCCAGTATCTCAATAAGTGTTTCGCTATGGGATTCTCTTTCGTGAACACGGTAGTTAAGATCCCTGCCCTTGGAGTAGAAGGCTATGATCTCAAGATCACTACCGGTATAGGTTCTTTTTACATACCCCATAATATCGGCTGAATCAAGAATGGCCTCCTTACGGGTTACCGTATGGGTTTCTCCGTTAATGGTAACCGTATCTATAATTTCATTAAACCGCCCGGTAGGTCTTAGTCCGCGGCCAACCACTTCATTAGACCAGTACCAAAAACGAGTACCCTTGGTCATAACCACAGTAGTAAGACCGTCATCATAAAATACAGAGTCGGCCTTTGTTTTACCTTTAAAAACATGATCCTGGGCAATGGCACCATTGGCGAGATTCATGTTCTCCGATTTAATTTCCAGAAAGGAAGGCGGGTTGGAATAGCTAATCATACCGGCTTTTACTTCACTCCTCTTTTGCCCCTCATATACCTCTACATCTTGCGATTGCGAAATATAACCATTGGCCAAAACAAGTATACTGAAGCGCAAGGGATTGGCTGCGGTTGGCTCATGATTGGGGTGAATACCAAGATTAAAACGCCCGTTAGAGTTTATAGCAATTGTACGCTTACCGGTAGTAGCATCATAAATATGCTCAGCATCATCGCCTTCTATTATTACCTTGGCATTAGCCGGTACCTGAGTACTGGCCTGGTCGCTTATTACGCCCTGAACCTGGTATTCAAAAATATCCGTGCCTATATTCAAGCTGAAATCATCCAGTATCTCTTTAGGCCCTTTTTTACAAGAAAAAGGAATGAACAAAACAGCTGAGAGAACAGCCGCAATGATTATATTTTTAGTGTGCTTTTGCATTTTTTATTCAGTGATATAGTTAATCAGATACGAATGGCAAGTCTCAGGTTGATAAAAGGTAACCAACGATAATCGGATAGATTTTCTTCCAGCTCTGCCTGCTCTCCTTCGGTAGGCTCCAGCATTTGAGTAGCATCTATGGTAACAGCTGGTTTTGAGAGGTAAAAGGTGCCTACTTCCAGTCCGAGGCCAACTCTTTTCTTAGGCACCGCCCTGCCAAAACCAAAACCCAAATAAGGAGCAAACCCTTTATAATCAATATTGAAATCCATGGTACCAATATCATCAGAGGTCATGGTGATGTCTCCATACTCCAGTTCGCCATCGTATACCGCATGAGCATTGGCATCTGCCTTCATAAAGTAACCCATACCGCCTACCAGTTTAAAGCTACTTCTTTTAAAGGGAAGGTATTCAGCACACAGATCAAATTCCATAAAATTGGAACTGGCGTCTATATGAACAGGCTCCCCACCCATTTCCAGGTCTAAGGTGTAGTTTTTAAGGCTAAACATGTTTCCGCGTAACCTTATATTCAGGTGAGGTGTAAGGTTTCTGGCTACTTCCAGGCCTATGCCCAGTGTAGAACCATTTACCGCCACAGCAAACTTATCATAGAATGATGTGGGTGCTTCCTTAACGGGTTTAACAGTTTTGGAGGAGTCATTTTCCTCTATCTTAAACTTGTCACTTAATTTTTGAGAATAGCCTGAAAAGGCGGTTAGTGCAAGCGCTAAAAGAATAATAGTTCTTTGAGCCATAGTATATCAGTTTGATTAATCAGGGATCTTAGATTTCCCCCTCAAAGATAGATCAAAGCTCTATTTATCAATTAAAATGGTAGTGATTTTTTTATGGCTGTTTCATCCAGCGTGAAAAAATTCGGTCTTTCAGACCCTCCTCACGTCCAGCGCATCTCTAAGGGCATTGCCCAGCATCATAAAAGAGAGCACCAATAACATTATAGCCATTCCGGGCGCAATAGCCAGGTAGGCTTTATCCACAATCAGGTAAGCGTAATGATCTTTTATCATACCTCCCCAGCTGGGCATGGGGGGCTGAGCTCCTATTCCAAGAAAACTTAAACCACTCTCAATCAATATAGCCGCAGCAAAATTGGCAGCTGAAATAACTATAACCGGGGCCAGGGCGTTGGGTAAAATGTGCCGAAATATAATTTGGCGGTCGCCATAGCCTAAAACTTTAGCGGCCTGCACATACTCTTTCTCACGGATCCCTAACACCTGACCTCTGACAATCCTGGCCACCTCTACCCACATAGTAAAACCCACCGCTATAAATACCTGCCAAAAGCCTTTTCCCAAAGCCAGGGTTATAGCAATAACCATTAATAGAGTAGGAATGGACCATACCACATTAATAAACCACATCACCACTTTATCTATCCAGCCACCATAATATCCGGCTATGGCGCCCATAGGTATACCAATGATCAACGAGATAAGTACAGATATAAAACCTACCGCAAAAGAAACTCTTGCTCCCAATAAGATCCTGCTCAAAAGATCACGTCCGTACTTATCAGTTCCTAAAAAATAAGTGCGGTTTACAATGTGTTTCGCCTCATCAAAACCCTGCGGCTGAAATTCTTTAACGGATACACTCTTTTGCACCCCTTCTTCACTATCACCGGTGTATTCAGAATAAATAATTTCATTTTCTCCTGGCTGGTAATGTTCAACCGGGATAACCCTAAACTGAGGTGGATTGCCGTAGATCAGCTGCTCAATAAACCCGGTTTTCTCAACCCTGCCTAAAGGTATCTTGAGCATTTTTACCTCAAAACCAGGATTGCGGTTAGCCAGTGAAAGGTGCATTTCATTGGCAAAAGGAGAATTATCAGGAATAAGGAAATAGGCGAAAACCGAAACAAAAAAAGCAAGGAGGATGATCAGCATCCCCCCTGCTCCTAACGGGTCTTTTCCTATTTTCTTTAAAACGTTTTCCTGTTTCAACGAGCGGGCTTATTCAAGATCCTGAGTTACCGCTAAAGCCTCGGAAAGGTACAGGTCATTCTTTAGCGTTTTGAACCACTGATCACGTTCTTTCTCTTTGTCTTCTGAAGCATTCCATACCGGCACATCGTCTGAATTTGCACTCACGGTGATCTCTTCTTCCGTTTTTCGCATACCCTTGTACTTCTCAGACCGCTTTAGCGACTCTTCTCTGTCCTTATGGTATTTCTCGTAATTAAGACTAACCAACGACTGATCCTGCTCATCTTTTAACCATTGAGCATATTCATCAATAAGGTTGAATTTATCATTACCTGCAACACGCTGCTCACTGCGCTTAATAGCACTGGCAAACTTATCTGTCCCGGATTTCCATGTTTGATATTCTGCTGACCCTATCTCATCATAAGGCAACGCGTGCTCTTGTTCTTTCTCTCCAAACTCGATATAGGTATAGTTGTCCGGCAGCACAATTTCAGGATTTACACCGCGCAATTGTGGAGTACCCCCATTGATACGATAGTATTTTTGAATAGTAAGCTTAAGAGCTCCCAAAGGCTTTACATCATTATAAGTGAAATTCACGGCTCTGTCCATATCCAGTATATTTTGCACAGTACCCTTACCAAAGGTGGACTTACTGCCTATGATCAGTCCGCGCTTATAATCCTGAATAGCCGCAGCAAATATTTCTGAAGCTGAAGCACTGAACTGATTCACCATGACCACCAACGGACCATCATAATACACTTCGTCATCATCATCTTCCAGCACTTGTGGCGCGCGGCCCGGTGCTTTTACCTGTACTACCGGACCCTCTTCAATAAAGAGTCCGACAATATCAATTACCCCTTGTAAAGAGCCTCCTCCATTATTTCGGAGGTCAAGGATAATACCGTTTACATTATCTTTTTTAAGCTTGGCAATTTCCTTCTTAACATCCTCTGCACAATCGCGGTTGCTATCATTATAGAAGTCTACATAAAACTTAGGCAGTTTAATATACCCTACCTTATCATCTCCCTCACCCAACACTGCTGATTTGGCAAAAGTAGCTTCAAGCTCTACTACATCACGGATAATGGGTATTACCTGACGTGAACCATCCAGTTTTTCAACCGTAAGACGGACCTCGGTACCTCTCTCTCCCCGGATGTATTTCACCACTTTACGCACACTCATACCTACTACGTCCATAGCCTTATCATCCTTGTCTTCTTCCTGGGCTACCTTTAGTATTTTATCACCTACTTCCAATTCGCCCTGCTTCCAACAGGCACTGCCGGTAATAATTTTAGAAATGGTTACGTAATCTCCTTTTTGCTGCAATTGCGCTCCGATTCCATCAAACTGACCACTCATACTGATCTCAAAGTCTTCCTGGCGCTCCGGTGGAAAATACTGAGTATGCGGATCATATACCACGGTAATGGAATTCATATAGGTGCCTATCCAATCAATACGATCAAAGTCACGGAGCGTGTTAAACCACTCTTCATGCATCTCCAATTCCTTTTCCCGGGCATCTTTCTCAATTTCCGAAAAAGGTTTTATCGTTACACTGGTATCTTTTTTATTTTGAGCCTCTTCCTGGGTTTCCATGCGGTCTGCAATGCGAACAAGCACCCGGTTCTTCAGGTATTTTCTCCAACGATCCCTTAGCTCAAGCTGATCTTTAGCAAAGCCGAACTTAGCTTCATCGGTTTCAAAATCTTCTTCAATGGTAAAATCAAAAGGTTCCGCCAATATCTCCTTATAGTAGTTATCCGCTTCTTCAAAACGGGTGCGGTACATATTATAAGCTGATTCAAAAAAAGCGAGTTCGGAATTTTTGATCTCATCGTCCAGTTCGAGGCGGTAAGGAGAAAGTTTATCAAGATCTTCCTCAAGCAGGAAGCGTTTGCTGTAATCCAGGCTTTCAATAAAATGATCATATACCTTTACGGAAAAGTCGTCATTTATCTCCTGTGGAGCAAAGTGTGAGGAGTTTAGCACGTTATAAACCAGGTTAAGAATAACCTTGTCCTTGCGATTGCCGTCTTCACTTTCCCGTGGGAGATAGAAACCCAGCGTAAGGGCTACCACTACTCCCAATAAGAGGTACTTCCATTTATATATCTTCATCAATACGGACATTAACATTTATACAACATCGAAATTACACAAACTACCAGATATGGTTAGTAAGATTTGTAGATATTTGCGGCAATTTTCAAGCCAAATCCAGGTATCTAACCTTGCTCTGCTAAGGATGTTTGCCTTTTTAGGAATATTTTAACATTTAGTATCGCCACATGCGAAAATTTATTGTTCTGCTCCTATTACCCTTCAGTCTGATAGGTCAGGAAAAATTCACCCTTAACGGTTACATCCGTGAGGCCTCCACCGGTGAAGAACTTATTGGAGTAAATATACTGGTTCCCTCTCAACAGGTGGGAACAGTTACCAATGAATATGGCTACTACTCCCTAAGCCTGCCCGCAGGAAAGTATAATGTACAATACCAGTATATTGGTTACCAAACTGTGATCCGCGAAATAGATCTTTCCAGAAACGTGGAACTCAATATTGAACTGAAGGAGGCGTCCACAAAGCTCGATGAAGTAGAGATCAGCGATGAAAGAATTGATAAAAATGTAACCAGTGTGGAAATGAGTGTAACCCAGCTGGATACCAGGGAAATTCAAAAAGTACCACAACTATTGGGTGAAACCGATATTATACGTACGCTCACTTTACTGCCTGGTATTACAACCGTAGGTGAAGGCGCAAATGGTTTCAATGTACGCGGGGGTGCTGCAGATCAAAACCTGATCCTATTGGATGAAGGCCCGGTGTATAACTCTTCTCACCTCTTTGGCTTCTTTTCCATATTTAATGCCGATGCAGTAAAGGATGTGAAAGTGTATAAAGGGGGAATACCGGCCAATTATGGCGGGCGCCTGAGTTCAGTAATTGACGTACGACAAAAGGAGGGGAACAGTAAGCGTTTTGCTTTTAACGGAGGTCTGGGCCTGCTATCGTCCCGCCTTCTTATTGAAAGCCCGATTGTAAAGGACAAAGCTTCTTTTATGGTGGCGGCCCGCAGGTCTTATCTGGATATATTTCTCAAGCTTAGCAGTAATTCTGAGATTAATCAGAACACCATTTACTTTTACGACCTGAATACCAAGATAAACTGGCGCCTTGGAAAAAAGGATCGATTATTCCTTTCCGGGTATTTTGGACGTGATGTTTTTGGTATAGCCGATTTGTTTGGCTTTGATTGGGGAAATACCACGGGCACCCTTCGCTGGAACCATGTGTATAATGAACGTCTTTTTTCCAATACCACTTTTGTGTACAGTGATTATACATATAATTTAGGCACTCCTGAAGATGATGCGGTGGCCTTTACACTTACCTCCCGTATACAGGACTACCACCTCAAAAGCGCCTACAATTTTTACATAAGCCCTACCAGCCAGCTAGACTATGGTATTGAGCTGATCGGCTACCAATTTAATCCCGGAAAAGTCAGTGGTTTTCAAAATATTGAGCTGCAACAGGAATATGCACTTGAACCCAATGCCTACATCAGTCATGAAAAACGGTTTGGACAACGGTTTACGGTACAATACGGCTTGCGTTATTCTTCTTTCTACAAAATAGGCAAACAAAAATCGATCAATTATACCGATCCGGATTATCCTACCACTGCTTCTGTAATTGACACTACTTATTACGACAGTTTTGAGCTGATTAAATCCTTTAACGGACTGGAAGGTTTGGAGCCTCGCCTGAGTGTAAACTACCTGCTTGATGAAAGCACCAGCCTTAAAGCCAGCTACAACCGCACCAGGCAGTATATTCATTTGATATCCAACACCACTTCTCCCACTCCGGTAGATCTTTACCGCTCAGCTGGCCGGTATATTGATCCCGCCACAGTACATCAGTATGCCCTCGGCTACTTCCGCAATTTTGCAGATAATACGTACGAGGCTTCGATAGAAGTATACTACAAGGATTTCATTAACCTGGTGGACTACCGCCCGGGAGCGAATCTCATTTTTAATGAATTTATTGAAACGGAACTGCTCACTGGTATTGGGCGAGCCTACGGTGCAGAATTTTTACTGCGCAAGCAAACCGGTAAACTTACCGGATGGATTGGTTATACCTACTCCAAATCGGAGCGTAAGGTAGATAGTCCTGAGCAAAACCGGACTATTAGTGGGGGAGATTGGTATGCAGCTAATTACGATAAGCGTCATGATTTGTCGATAGTGGCAAATTACCAGATCAACCCCAATTGGGATGTAGGTTCCAGTTTTGTATTCCAAACCGGGCGACCCATCACCTTACCTGAAGGTCGTTTTCAATATGAAGATATTGTGGCGCCTATTTACAACAATCGCAATAATGGCCGTGTGCCTAACTACCATCGCCTGGACATTTCAGCTACCTATACTCCGGACCGGGTAGAAGGAAAACGTTTTTATTCCAGCTGGAACTTTGGGATCTACAATGTATACGGAAGGCGAAATGCCTATTCCATCTATTTTCAACCAGAGGCTAATGCTATTAATGCCGAAGGCACGCAAACCTCTAACTTTTTTAATACGCAGGCTGTGCGTCTGTCCATTTTTGCCATTCCCATCCCTTTTGTAACCTGGAACTTTAATTTCTGAGCGAAGTGAAAACTGTTTTCTTTATATCAAAAATTCTCATTATTGTCTTCCTATTGTCTTCCTGCCAGGATGTGATAGACATTGATGTTCCGGAAAATCAAGCCTCTATTAGCATATCCGGCCGCATTACAGATAGCCAGGGAGGTTATGCAGTGGTAAGCACTACCGCTAACTACTTTACCCAGGGCGAAACACCCAAGGTGGAAAATGCCAAGGTTTTTCTCTTTGAGGATGGTAGTATGGTAACCGAAATGCTGCCCGACTCGGTTCCCGGACTGTATACCACTTCTTTCAACGGCTCCATTGGCAAAGAATACGAGATTGAAGTGCAGGTTATGGACAACAACCCGGCCTTTAAGGCTGGCACCTGGCGATCTTCCGCAGAAACTATGCAACGCATATTTACCATTGATTCCATCCGCATCCGTCAGTTAGACCGTAACACCGCTCCACAGGTTTTTGAGAAAGGCTCCTACGCACTGATGTATTTCCAGGAACCCCCGGGCCAGGGTGATGCCTATCGCATTACCCGCTGGAAGAATGATTCTCTGTTTACTCAAACCATATTTATTTTTGATGATTCTAATTTTGATGGTTTATACGTAGGTGAAAAGGGGCGCATTCCGGCCTTCAATTTCTTTGGCCCTTTTGATGAAGGTGAAAACGATAGCGCAGGTATTGAAGTAGCGTCCCTTACCCGTAATTATTTTGATTTCCTGGAGCTGGTAGGCAGCCAGGTTTTTAATGTAGGCAGCACCTTTGACCCTCCGCCTGAAACTATAATCGGCAACATTTACGATGTTTCCAGCCCGGATGAATATGGCTTTGGATACTTCGGAGCTTCAGCTATAAGTACCGGTGGGGTACGGTATAATCCATAAGTCCCTAAAAGCTTGTTACTTTTGCGGCAAAGGCAATAAACCATATGAAAGAATTTAACCTGGAACATTGGGCCAGAGAGTGGTTTCTGGAGCAGGGTATTGGTGAACAATCAGCATCTTATCTAACTCTGGCACTGGATGTTGTATTGCTGATCATCATCAGCCTGCTGGCAGATTTTATTACCCGCAGGGTTATCCTTGGCTTCGTGAGCTCTTATGTAAAACGTTCCAAAAACGAGTATGATGATATCTTTCTGGAGAAGAAAGTATTTACAGGCCTTGCCCATCTGGCGCCCGCTCTGATTGTATATTATTCCCTACCCTGGTTACTGGACGATATTGTTATTTCGGTGAGCTTTTTCCAAAAGCTGATAAGCATCTATATGATGATTATTTTTCTGATGGTAATTGCACGCTTCTTACGCTCCCTGGAATATATAGGTTTGCGTACTGAGCGCTTTGAAGGTAAGCCCATCAGCAGTTACATCCAGGTATTTATCCTTACCAGCTACATAATAGGAGGTATCCTTATCATCTCCATGATCATAGGGCGCAGCCCTTTAACCATACTTACCGCCTTTGGAGCAGCCACTGCCGTTATCCTGCTTATTTTTCGGGATACCATATTAGGGTTGGTAGCCAGCATTCAGATCTCTGCCAATGACATGGTGAGGCTGGGTGATTGGGTGAGCATGGATAAATATGGAGCAGATGGTGATGTTATTGAAATCAATCTTACCACGGTAAAAGTCCGCAACTGGGATAAAACCATAACCACAGTCCCTACTTACGCCTTTATTGCGGACTCTTTTAAGAACTGGCGAGGCATGCAGGCTATGGGTGTAAGGCGCATCAAGAGATCTATAAATATTGATATCAATTCCATTCGCTTTGTTACCGATGAAATGCGTGGTCGGTTTTCAAAATATGAACGTGTACGCGATTATGTAAAGCTGCGGCAGGCTGAGATAGATCAATACAATTCCAAAGCCAAGGTGGATAAATCAGAACTTATCAATGGCCGTCACATGACCAATGTTGGTGTATTCAGGCGTTATGCCTTGCGCTACCTCGAGGAGCACCCTAAAATTGATCAGAAGGAAACAGTGATGGTCCGCCAGTTACAACCTACTGAAGAAGGTATTCCTCTGGAAATTTATGCGTTTAGCAGTGATATTGCCTGGATAAACTATGAAAACATACAGTCGGATATTTTTGATCATCTGATAGCGGCAGTGGATAAATTTGACCTTAGAATATTCCAGAATCCTTCCGGGTCTGATTTTAAATCACTCAATCTGAAGACTGAATCGGGCGCCCCTTCCAGCGCTGAGAACGACTCCCAAAAACAATAATAGTCCCGGAAACCACTATATAAAAAGGGTATAATAAAGCAGCCAACGGAAATAACCGCATAAGTTTTTGTTGACCGGACTGTTTGGCAAAAGAATGGGTAATAAGGTAATCCGGAATGGATTTTATCGCAATCAGAGCCATAAATATGGCCATATAGTCTACCGAGAGAAACAAGCCCAAGAAGAAGCATATGACCAATAAGCTATTTTCACCTGCTACCAGATAAGCAATATACTGGGCTGACCGGAGAGGATAAGCTGGCGTTTTACTACCCCAGCGCACCCGCTGATTGAAAAAAGACCGCATATTGTCAGGAGCAGCAGTATCCACACAGGACCTGAAATTATAATGGATAGTCCGCTGGTCCTTTAAGGCCAGCTGCTGAATAAAAAAAACATCATCGCCACTTGCCCAGCGCTTCACTTCCGGGTGGTACCTGAGCCACACATCTCTGCGATAAGCGAGATTAGCACCATTAGCCATAACCGGAATACCACGTTGCACCAATGCTGCACCACTGGCCTGCAGAGACAGAAACTCCAAAGCAAATATGCGTTGTACTCTCTTCCCTGTCATCCTCACCATTCCAAGAGATGCAGCAACTTTTGGGTCCCTAAAGGGTTGAACACTGTTTTTCACCCAATTATCTTCCGGTTTACAGTCCGCATCAGATTGCAGTATTATATCATGACGGGCCTCCCTCACCCCCATATAAAGAGCGTTTTTTTTACCTGTCTTTTGTTCAAGTGTGAGCAATTGAAAGTTTAGTTGGGGAAAACGTCCGGATAACTCTTTTGTCAGAACAGCACTATGATCTTCTGAATGGTCATTTATCAATAACACCTCCATACAATGATGGGGGTATTTTTGGCGGGCCAAAGCTGAAATTAACGTTTCTAAATGTGCCGCTTCATTCCGAAAAGGGATAACAATAGATACTTCTGGTAAATACTCACCCTTAAAGAAAACTCCTTTACCCATACCCGCAAATAACCAAGCCATGAAAATAGCATAGCCAAGTGTAGTCAGCAGGATAATGAAAAGGAATATTGTCATGAGCTGGTCAAAATTAATCCTTTATTTTAGTGCGGCTATGGAAAAGGATAAAGTGATACTCGGAGTAGACCCTGGCACCAATATCTTGGGGTATGGAATCATTAAGATTTCCGGGAAATCCATTGAAGTACTCAATCTGGGTGTAATCATGCTCAATAAGTTACCCAATCATGCCGTAAAGCTCAAGTCCATTTTTGAAAAGGTAAGCGGATTGGTGGAACAATACCTCCCGGATGAAATGGCGGTTGAAGCCCCTTTTTTCGGGAAAAACGTGCAAAGTATGTTAAAGCTCGGACGGGCACAAGGTGTTATTATGGCTGCCGGTTTAAACCGGGGCATCCCTATTGAGGAATACTCACCACGAAAAATCAAACAATCCATTACCGGCAAAGGAGGCGCCAGTAAAGAACAGGTGGCAGGTATGCTGGAAAGTATCCTTAAAACCAGGATAGAGCATCGTTACATGGATGCTACCGATGGACTGGCGGTGGCACTTTGTCATTATTACCAGCAGAGCTCTCCACTGGCCGGAGGCGGTAAGGCTAAAAGCTGGGATCAGTTTATCAAAAAAAATCCCGGAAGAATTTCCGGGAAGTGAGTTAGATCTCCTTACGAATTCGCTCAGCCGTTTCGGCCAGTTCTTCCGTTGAAAATTTCAGCTTTGGCCGGCTGAAATCTATGTCGGATACATTATCTATAGGTACAAGATGAATATGGGCATGGGGCACTTCCAAACCAATAACGGCTACTCCCACTCTTGTACAGGAAATAGCTTTCCCCACCGCATGAGCTACTTTCTGAGCAAAACTCCAAAGATTACGGTACTCGTCTTCCTGAAGATCAAAAATATAATCTACTTCTCCTTTAGGAATAACCAGTGTGTGACCTTCATGCAACGGATTAATATCCAGAAAAGCCAGGTGATTTTCATCCTCAGCTATTTTATGACTGGGAATATCACCGGCTATTATTTTGGAGAAAATACTCATATTTATTAATCGAGGCTGATTTCTTCTATCTCAAAGGTCATTTTTCCGGCTGGCACCTGAATCTCTACTTTATCACCAACCTTTTTCCCTATCAGGCCTTTACCTATAGGTGAATTTATTGAAATTTTACCGGTCTTCAGGTCTGATTCAGATTCTGAAACCAATTTATATTTCATTTTAGCCTTATTGGCCGTGTTTTTAATAGTAACCGTAGAAAGCACCATCACTTTGGAGATATCTATTTGTGAGCTATCCAGTACCCGGGCGCTAGACAGTGTATCTTCCATTTTACTGATCTTCATTTCCAGTAAACCTTGTGCTTCTTTAGCTGCATCATATTCAGCGTTTTCAGAGAGATCTCCTTTATCACGAGCTTCTGCAATTTGTTGTGAAATGGCAGGACGCTCCACACTTTTCATATGCTCCAATTCGTCCTTTAGCTTTTGCAAGCCTTCCTTGGTGAAGTAATTAATGTTTGCCATGTTTAAGTATCGGTTTTAAAAACAGAAAAAGACCACAAAATGGTCTTTTTCTGTTATACAAAGATAAAAAAATCTGTTCTCGTATAATTTTTACAGCATAAATTGTATTCCCAGTGAATGAACGCCACTAAAAGGATTGGTAGCACGATATGAGTAATCCAGACCAAATTTGGTTCCTGAATCCCCCAGAGGTACTGCCAAAGTTGCTCCGGCACTTAAACCCGTAAATACTGAGGTTTGCTGCTCGTATACACGGTTATCAAGAATGGTGTACCCCACACGGACACCAACCATTTCTTTCACCATATACTGAGCACCTATTATATACTGGTCTTTTTCAAACGAATTGGACTGGAAAGCTGCTGCAAAAGTCAATACCTGAGAATCAAATATGAAATCATAACTACCTCCTAAACTCAGGTTGGTAGGCAATTCAAAAGTAGCACTTCGCTCTTCGTAAGCCTGAACGTATCCACCTTGGGGAACAGTAAGGTTTATACCTTTTCCGTTTCCTGAATAGTTTACGGCCGGCCCTACATTTTTAAGGGTAATACCAAATTTCAATTGCTTGTCTTTTCCGGTTATATACTGTACTCCGGCATCAAAACACAAAGCATTTACACTGAGGTTATCTGAAGTTTGTGAAAACATTTTGATGTTTACACCTCCATAAATGCTTTCGGTAAATTTCTGAGCATAGCTGAGTCCTATAGTAACGGCACTTGGGTTAATCGTACCAATACCACCATCGGGATTTTCAACTGTGGTACGTTCCCACTCACCATAATCAAGACCTACAAAGCTGGCTCCTAAAACGCCACTGGAGCCTACTTTTTGATTAAAGCCGGCTGCGCTAACCGTAATTCCTCCTCCTACAAGCCATTGCGTACTTGTAAAAGCCACATCCGTTCTACGGGTTTGAGCTGTTCCTGCGATATTCAGGTAACTTGACTCAACACCACTTACACCAGCTACATTAACTCCTCCCCACCCGGTATTACGGGCCCAGGGATTGATTAATAATTCGGATGCTCCGGCTGATCCTGAACGTTGTGGGTTTCCAGCCTCTATATGGCCTGCCATTAATAGAGCGGCAGACAAAACGAGTACTCTTCTAGCGGATTTTTTCATCTTCAAATCTTGGATTTTTTAGAATGCATTTAAGTCAACCGGCCTCATAGTACCCATCCACTTAATCACTTTTTCACCAATTGGACCTGCATCAATGTGGATCAGGTAAATACCACTGGCAATAGGCACGTTGAAATCATTTTTAAGATCCCATTCCGTATAGGTAAGGCTATTGTCTTTATTAATGGTTCTGATCAATGTTCCATTGGTCATAAAAATACTGATCTTACAGGTCTCAGGCAGATTGGTGATTTTCACAATATTATCCAACTGACTGTCTTCGTACTGCGAAGATCCATTGTATGGATTCGGAACAACTTTGATAAGGTCAAGTGCCTCATTCGCTATTTCCATATTGTTCAGAACCGGGACATAACCATCTGTAGTGAACAGATATTGTGGGATACCATTGTTTGGACGATCTATCTCAACCTCCTCATCAAAGCCGACTTTCTGATAAGGTTTACCCATTCTCAGCGATACTTTGGTAGTAGTAGGGATCTGGCTATACGATTCGAACACATATTCCGGTCCGGAAACCAATGGAAAGCCAATCCAATATATACTTCCGAAGATACGTTGCTGGTCAATAAACCTTCCTCCATCCAAACCATTAAGGGTCGTTAACAGAGGGAAATCTGCTATATCATCACCTTTATACGTCATATCAATGGCCGGTGAGAATGAATTTTGTTTAATGGAATCTGCAAATACATATACCGCATGCATACCCCCAAGAGCATAACCATTCAGGTTTCTGAAGATATTGGGAGAAGGATTCCATAGCATATCGTCTCCATTTTCACTCTTCAACCAGGATGACTCTCCAAAAGCCATATACAACCTTCGGCCCGTTTCCACATTAATGGCATAACCTGGGAAATAACTCCAGCCTGTAGCCGCTCCGGGATTATTCGGGTTAGCCACCAGGCCTCCGTTTCCATCTTTATCCATAGTTGGCGCACTGCGCAAGGTGAAAGCAGCTTTACCGCCATCATTACTTTCCGCCACATTACCCAATTCAATTACCGGACAACGGGTCCATTTACTCGGATCGCTTGTAATAACCACATCCACGTTTCCGATATCAGATACCGGGAACATACTTCCGAAGTTACCTACTCTTAATCCATGTCCGAAAGAACGATCAGCAGCAGGAGCATTTGGGTTGTAGGGTTCATTACTGGCATAAGCTGCAGGTGCCCAGGTACCATTTATAAAATTTTCAAACGCTCCCTGAGGGTCACTGCGGGAAGGGTTACTATTGGGAAACTTAAAGTCGTCATAAGGTGAGCGGTCACTGGCACTAAAACCTTGTGTACCGGCCAGAATCCAGTTAAGAGGAGTCTGTGAATCATCATCCGGCACACCACTTAACCAAGCCATCTCCGGATTATCATATACAATCTCACCTCCTATCGCTCCATTGTTGAAGGCTCCTTCCTCGTCTCCGCTTCCGGGCCTCGGTTGGTTAATGAAAGTTAGCGAGATACCGAGTTGATCAATAATCTGTTCACCCAGAAAAGAGATATCGTATTCTGAAGAGTCAATAACACTACCGGTAACTTCATTGGTCAGTGTCCAGGTGGCGTTTGAATCACCATCACTAAAGGTAAGCTTATAGGTCCCTCCGTTAACTTTCAGAGGATCTACAACTTTCACAAGGAAAGGACCGGAGCCAGCAAGATATTCAATCTCATTATAGGCCATGTTAAAAAGTATGGCATCTTCCGACTCCTGAGAGATACGCAGGAAGTTACCACTATTTCCCGCACCATCAAGTCTGGTAATACCAACCTCATCACCGTAACCGGCATTAAGTTTGGAACCTCCTTCTTTTACTTCCGATTTGCTCGGTATAGCCAGATAGGGCTTTTGACCATTACCAATCTTACGACCAGCTAAATAGGGTTCCTTTTGTGATGTAGCTGAAAGGTTACGAGGGTCAGCCACAATATATTGGTTCTGGGAGTAAGCAATTATATAGAAATAATACTCCTTGTTATTTACTAAACGTCTGTCTCCTTCAGCAAAAGCGTCTTCCGTAAAGCGATAAGTAAGAACAAGACCATTGTTGTTGGCCTCCACCGTCATGTCCTGAGGCACCAGAGCGCCATTTTCAAGATCCTGATCAATGGAAAAGTTCACCAATTGACCTATATCGTTCTTGAGGTCACTTTGAGCCACCAGTCGAGACTGTTGTGTGTTGTAAATCTGTTCAATACTTACATCAGGTCCATCTACCTGAAAGATCTGGAAACCTTCAAACCGATAACTAAAGTAGCCCGCTTGCAGGGCGCTATCCTTTTGGGCGGCATCCCAAAGGTCATTACCTTCAGAATCTTTAGGAACGGCAATAGCCGGATCTACTTGCTCATACCCAATAGTGGCCGGAGTAAAGGCATCTTTTAATTTGAAAATCAATTCACGATCGAGCTCTACTATATCCACGTTAGGAGAAGTAGGACCATCCAATATCTGAAAGCAGTTATCAAAAAGCTGCTGTGCTTTATCGTCTGCCAGAATTACATCATTCACAGAGGCAAAAAGGTCTGAACTATTAAAGTTACGGGCCCATACCACCCCGGTGGTAATAAAGTTAAGTGCTCCCGGAGCAAGGCTAAAAGGACCAGCAGTGTGCAATCCTCTTTTGTCAGCATCATTATCAGGAGATTCCCACCATCCACCGTTGGCTATAGGCTGAGAAGGTTCGTAAGCTCCGGTGGTATCGTATGATAATCCCGGATATGCAAAAAGAGTTCTTTCACCGGAACCATCAGGTGTAAAACCATCACCATTACCAGTCATCCCTTTACCGGAAGGACTTTCAATTACCAATGGGTTACCATTTTTCCAGTTAATGGTGAGATAATTATAGAATTCAGTAGCTACTGCAGGGTCAGAAGTATTAGCCACGCCACCACTACCGGTACGGTTGTAATACATGAAACCTGACATAATGATACGCTCATTAACTCCGGTATTCGGATTTTCATCCACACAGGTATCCCCTCTTCTCACACCATCCACACAACCATCACGGTCATTATCGATGCCGTCAAAATAATCTGCAAAAGGACCTTGAAAAAAGTCAAAACCAACCGCTGGGGGGTTCAGACCGTAACCAAGTGGCCCGGAATCATTAGCCTGAGCATTATAACAGTATCCTAAACCACGGGCAATATCACAACCGATAATATCATCATCTGAGTTACCGAGATCCGGATCAAACCAGGTTCCGAAATACGTTTGTGAAAGACGGAAAGTAGACTTGTTAAGAATACGGTAGTTGTTAAAAGTCATGTTATTCACTTCATCATTAGAAGCGAAAGCAAAGGCCTGTGCACGAATCTCAAAACCCAATGAACCGGCTTGTGTTTCAGTATGCTCATTTCCTTTATCATTATACACCCACCAGATGGTCTCATCCCCGTAAAGAAGATCTACTTCTTTTTGCTGGCAGTCAAACTGACGGTCAAAATCGTATCCCGGGTAATCATATTCCCACTCATATATACCAGGCGTTCCGGTAGAGTCAAGCTCAAAATAAGGAGCAAGCTTGTTACGCAAACCGCCATTAATACCATTTCCCGGCCAGTCTCTGATAACCTGAGGCACATTTCCGGAATAGCCTGGGAAGCGCTCACTTTCGTCACAATCACTTCTGGTTTTACAATCAATCCACTGTCTGTGAATATCTACCTGGTCTTTATATATCAACCAATGACGGTCATAATCATTACAAGTTTCAGCATCTACAGTTGCCTGAGCATCCAGGGGGCCAGGCCAGAAATCCACACCACGGGTACGGTATGTCATAGCTGCCAGCTTCAATTGCTGGGCTTCATCAAAACCACCCAACCAAAGCGATCCGGCAAACATAGAGTGCTTACCACTTCCCTTTGGCACCTCATAACGGGCATTATCAAGGTTCCACCACATATCACCACTACCCAATATCAATGCACGCACGTTGTTGATACTAAGATCCTGATCAGAGATAGAGGGTTGACAGTTTTCTGCCAAGGCTTTCATCGCTGACTTTTTCTGCTGTCCATTTTTTGGTGGGTACTCGCGTGCACTTAAACTGTATACGCCACACACCATTAAAATAGCGAGTATTAAATTCTTTGCCTTCATATATCTATAAATCTAAACTGCGTTTTAAAAATTGTATGAAACTCCTAAACGTACTCTTCTCGGTAAGGAGTAGTTAAAAGGACTTTGTACTCTCCTGTTGTACTGATCCACAAAAGCCCTTGAATTTGTTTGCTGCTCGATTTGGCTTTGAGCTGAAGAAGATGCCAGATAACCGTCATCTTCCGCACTACCCGTATAAGCGTATACGTTAACCACATTCTTGGTATTGAACAGGTTCAGGATCTGCACATATACTTCCAGTGATCGATTCTTTTTTTCCTTGGATAAGCTAAACACTTTATTTATTCTCGCATCAAAAGTAGTTTGCCAGGGCAGGCGTGCTCCGTTAATCTGACCGGACACCTGCGAAATAGAAGAAGGGTTTCCAAGAGTTACCGGGTAAGGAGCGTCTCTTTTCGTGTAGGGCTGGCCGGAAATAGCGTTCATAGTAATGTTGATACCTGCATTTTCAAATACTCTGGAGTTCCCCCAAACCGGACCATCATACCTGGCTCCGGAACCATAACGGTAATCGAAACGAACCAGTATTTGATGACGGTTATCAAAAGTAAGCGGAAGAATATACCTCAGGTTAGGCTGACCGGCATTGGCCAGGTTTGCTCCCGATGTTGCACTTGAACCCGTTCCATCTGCAAATTGCAGTGTATAGTTGGCATCCAGTTTAATATTATTGGTTCTTCTCAGCTCGTACTCAAGTGAGAAACCTTTTACTGTACCAAAATCCAGGTTACCATAAGCAATGTAGGTAATCGGGTAAGCCTGGGTAAAAGATACGGTTTGAATAAGATCCCTTAACTCGCGGTAGAAGGCTGATATTTTCAAGGCACTTCTGTCGGTTAGGGTTTGTTTAAAACCTAATTCGTACTCTGTGGTCTTCTGAGGCCTGAGATCAGGGTTGTTCAGAATACTGCTCGCTCTTTTATTGGAAAGATCGAGGTAATCAAAAGGATCAAGGCGGGACAAGCCGGTAGAAGGTCTTTGCGCCAAAACATCATAATGTGCAATGAAAAGTGCCTCATCCGTAATAGGGAAGTTAAAAGCCACACGGGGCATCACCACGGTTTGAGGATCGTAATCCTTGAAGGATGCAGCGGTAGGCGTTTGATCCTGAAGCACCAATTCACCTTCTTCATTTTCAACTTGTACAGGAGGGTTTACCAGGAAGGGTTTAATACTACCTCCACCTGCCGAGGCCAGATCCTGTGGGTTGGCCAAAGGCTCGCCTAAAGCGTCAAACCATTGATTAGTGCTCGGATCACGATAACCCACTACTTGTGCTGTTCCGTAATCAAAACTACTCACATACACTACATAATCTCCTCCAACGGAAGCGGGAATATCTTCTCCGCTAAGGTCAGTATTAGGAATATCTTTAACTGAATACACAGGGTATAGCACAAAAGGATCTTTTAGTACCTGTTGGTTCAGATCAAATCGATCTACACGTACCCCTATATTAAAGGTAAGGTCATTGAATGTAAACTGATCCTGAATATAACCGGCAATATAAATAGGCTGAAAAGCTCCAACCGGGCGAGTAAGGTTTCCATCTTCATCCCTATCGGTAAAGAAATCACTTATAGTTGGTTGCTGATCAAGGATGTTACCGGTATAATCAAAACCATAATAACCTACTGATCGGATCCCGTTAGGGTTTACCAATTCGTCCGCTGAGAACATATCAAGTGAAAAGAGGGAGGGATCTAATTCATGAATGTTAATTTTTTCCAGGCTTGCCGGATCCATACCCAGCGCTAATCGTACGTTTCGATCCAATTCACTTTGTGAATCTGCGTTGTAAAGTCGGTTATAGTTAATGGTATCCTGATATTCTCCATCAACAGTAACAAAAACCGGGTTATCCACATCCAGCTCTTCAATACCTGAGTTTTGAAGAAGATCCATACGTTGCCACAAACTGGAGGCATTAAGCGCATAGGCCCTATCACTTCTTTGCTCATATTCAAACCCTACAATAAGAGAGTGATCCTTAATATCAAAGTTGGTGGAGGCCGTTACACGGAACTGGCTGTTACGATCTTTGTAATAATTAGCAGACGTAACACCAATAGCGCTAACACTTTGAATGGAGCCCGGGCTTCCCCACAACCCATCATATAAAGATCTTGGGTTAGTACCATTCACCGGAACCCCTACACCACGGATATCATCCAGTGTACGAACCGAAAGCCCATCGTTTTCAGCGGCCAAATCAAAATACGTTGAAGTATAGTTCCCTCTGACACGATTGTCCGGACCTTGCTCAAAATCCACACGAACAGGATTATCACCCACATAGGTCCAGCCAGAAACGGTTCCGGAGTCAGTTTCCACTTCTGAGAACACATAACCGGGTGTTTCAATTACATCAAACCTGCCTACATGACCATAGCGGAAATAATCTTCTTCATAGCGGTCATCAAAGATGCGGGTATTGGTGCGGGTATAATCTACCTGAATGTTATAGAATGCATTCTTAATAAGACTGGAATTATCGTCTGCCGATGTTCCGAACTGCTGCTGGAAACGAACGTAACTACTCCAGTCTGAATCTATAGAACGCAGGTTATTGGAATAATTGAAGATATGGTTACCGTAACTGTTACGTTTATCATTACTGTATGTCCAGCGGCCTCCTAAGGTAAGGTTGGTGGAGCGGCTGGTTTTGATCTGAACATTACCATTCAAACGAATTTCATTATTAAACCCGTTTTGCTGATAATCGATGTCTGAAAACTGATCTTCATTTACATATTCCGACCGGTACTGCACGCTGTTTCCGGAAGGATCCAGAATAATAGGGGTGTTTTCAATATCAGCAAGAACATTATCATCCAGTTTTACATAAGGAATAGCCGTTGGGCGACTTTCTTTTTGGTACTCAAATTCACTGGAGAAAAGGAAACCTACTATCGGCTGGCCTTTTTTATTCTTATAAATGGGACCACCCATGGTCAAAGCTGCCAGGTTATAATCATAATCACCAAAAGCATCAGTGGAAAGCACTTCAAATGGAGAGGAAGTTAAAATTTCCACATTTCCAAAGTATTCCCCACTGGGACCTTTGGTGGTAGTAGAGATAACTCCTCCAACTGCATCACCATATTGAGCGGGAAGACCTCCGGTTATAACCTCTGTCTGTTGTATTGCAGCCTGAGGAATATTGGTAGCACCCCTAACTTTAACACCATCAATGAAATATACAGTTCCTTCACCACGGGCACCACGGATGTTGGTATTACCATTAGCATCCTGGGTTACACCAGCTGCCTGAGCAGCTACTGATGTAATATCCCTAACCGCCATATTTTGTATGTCTTCGGCTGTAGTAACTTTACTTGACTTTGTTTTATCAATAAGGGGAGCCTCATATACAATAGTTACGGCATCCAGCTCTGAAGAAGCTTCCCTCATTTTAAAATCCTGAACGGTAGGAGAGTTTGGGGAGATAATGATATCAGAAAGAGTAATCTTGGCATATCCGGTATAAGTTACTTCTACCTGAAATGTACCGGGAGCCACCGGATTAATGTTGTATTTCCCGTCAAAGTCTGTAGTTCCCCCTGTTATAACAGCACCGGAATTATCCTTTATTGCAATATTCACAAATGGAAGAGACTCTCCTGTTTGAGCATCAATAATAGTTCCTCTCAAAGAACCTGGTCTGGTCTGCGCAAAAGAATAAAAAGACGAAATTGTCAATAATAGCGCTAGTAACTTCTTTCCCATATATCACGATTTAGGTTTGAAAACCCCTCGGTTATTTTTCTAAAAGGGCGTAAATATAACATAAATAAATCCTTCTCAACAACGTGTAAATCGCAGTAAATGAAAGGGTATGTCAATAAAAACTTGAAAATGAAGTGGTTCATCTTAACATTTCTTTAAGATTTGTGAAACCTACCGGCTTTAAATACGATTTAGGAGCTGAAAACAGTTAATAGTATCTTTACAATCAAATTATTTGTATGCGATTTCTACTTTTATTGACTCTGCTTTCAGCGATGGTTGCTCAGGGGTGTAAAAAAAACCGCCAAAGAGACTTTCCAAACATCCAGGTAGAGCAATATGTCTATCTGAATAACCCCAGTAATTACGATTTGGAAGTTCCAGGTGGCTGGGTATACCACCAGGGAGGCTATCGGGGCATTATAGTGGTAAGGCGCTTTATTAATAATACCCAGGATGATTTTGTAGCTTTTGATCGCGCCTGCCCGGTACACTACAGTGAAGATTGCAGTGAACTTGTTATAACCGATGATGATATTTATGCGCAGTGTAAATGCAACAATGAAAAATACGTCTTGTTTGATGGTTCTCCTTCAGATGGAGCTTCGGAGAGTTTAATACAATACCGGACAGACTATAGAAGCGGAGTGGTATATGTTTATAATTAAAGTTTTTGATCTAAATCAGCTATTATATGAAAATCCGTTACGCCCGGACCAGGCTCAAAGCACAATTGAGATCAGCACTATTTATGAGCGGTGGGGGAGCAATTATCTTTATCACTAGCCTACTTTTAAACAGTGCCTCTGAATTGGATTCTATAGGAGCCGGAATTTGCGGAGCCGGAATTTTTTCCCTTTTAATCAGCTGGTATGAGCATAAGCAACAGTATCTTACCATTAAAGATGGTTTTATACGTAAAAACCACCTTTTCGGTTCAAAGCTGAAACTATCAGAAATTGTTTCCATTAAAAAATTTGCGGGTGATTACACTCTGATCACATCGAATCGAAAAATGAATATAAATACTCAGATCACAGACCCAAAGTCTCTTGAGGAATTGGATCAAACCCTGGAAAAATATGTATTATCCAAAAGGGATAAAGTTCTGTCAGGGGAAAAACCGGGATAACTAAAAAAGAAAGCCCCGCAATGCGGGGCTTTCTTTTACTTTTAAGGTAGAAGCTTTTAATCAGCCAATACGATAACTTTATTCTTTTGAACCTCCACTACGCCTCCTTTAATAGCCAGGCGAAGCACGCGATCATTACTCTTATCCGGCTCAATATGTCCGCTCAATTCATTAAACTTCTTATATGAATCAGGGATATCTATCTTCACCACACCTTCTTTTAAAGTACTGATGAGAGGGGCGTGATTATCCAGAATCTGAAACAAGCCTTCCTTCCCCGGAAGCTGAACGGCATCAGCAGCTCCATTAAAGATCACCGTTTCAGGGGTTATAATTTCTAGTTGCATACTTTAGTTTTAACGCTTAAGGTTAAGGGTAACTCCTCTACCTTAAAAATTAAGCTTCTGCCTCGGCCAACATTTTGTCACCGGCCTCAATCACATCCTCAATACCACCCTTCAGGTTAAAGGCAGCCTCAGGATATTTATCCATTTCACCGTCTATAATCATATTAAAGGCTTTGATCGTATCCTGAATGTCCACCAAAACTCCGGGAATACCGGTAAACTGTTCAGCTACGTGGAAAGGCTGAGAAAGAAAACGCTGAACCCTGCGTGCGCGGTGTACAGCTAATTTATCATCTTCCGAAAGTTCGTCCATACCCAGGATGGCAATAATATCCTGAAGTTCTTTATAACGCTGAAGGATCTCCTTCACACGTTGTGCACATTTATAGTGTTCATCACCAACAATCTCGGGCGCCAGAATACGGGAAGTAGAATCCAGAGGATCTACAGCCGGGTATATTCCAAGCTCGGAAATCTTACGGCTCAGTACGGTAGTGGCATCCAGGTGAGCAAAAGTAGTAGCAGGTGCAGGATCCGTCAAGTCATCCGCAGGTACGTATACCGCCTGCACTGATGTAATAGAACCACTGCGGGTAGAAGTAATACGCTCTTGCATAGCCCCCATCTCAGTAGCCAGGGTAGGTTGATAACCCACCGCTGAAGGCATACGACCAAGAAGTGCAGACACTTCTGAACCAGCCTGAGTAAAACGGAAAATGTTATCAATAAAGAAAAGAATGTCCTTACCGGCACCTCCGCTCTCACCTTCACCATCACGGTAGTATTCAGCCAGAGTAAGTCCTGAAAGGGCTACACGGGCACGTGCACCGGGAGGCTCATTCATCTGACCAAATACGAAAGAAGCTTTGGATTCTTTCATTTCCTCAAGGTTCACCTTGGAAAGATCCCAACCACCTTCTTCCATAGAATGAAGAAACTCGTCACCATATTTTATAATTCCGGCTTCAATCATCTCACGAAGCAGGTCATTTCCTTCACGGGTACGCTCTCCTACACCAGCAAATACAGAAAGTCCACCGTGTCCTTTTGCAATGTTATTGATAAGCTCCTGGATCAATACGGTTTTACCTACACCGGCACCACCAAACAAACCAATCTTACCACCTTTTGAATAAGGCTCTATAAGATCAATTACTTTAATACCTGTATAAAGCACCTCGGTAGAAGTTGAAAGATCCTCAAATTTGGGAGCTTCACGGTGAATAGGCATTCCATTGGAATTATCGATCTTACCGATACCATCAATAGTCTCTCCAATCACATTAAACAGACGTCCTTTAATTTCTTCTCCAACCGGCATTTTAATCGGGCTACCGGTAGCTGTTACATTTTGTCCACGGCTCAAACCATCAGTAGAATCCATCGCAACGGTACGCACAGTATCTTCACCGATGTGTTGTTGTGTTTCGAGCACCACCACAGCTCCATCCGGACGGGTCACTTCTAGCGAATCGTATATTTTAGGAAGGGCATTGTTTGTGGTATCAAAGTGAACATCTACCACAGGTCCGATAACCTGAGAAATTTTACCAACTGCTTGAGACATACTTAACTATTTAATGTTAACAGAACGACTGTTTTTTAAATTCGGGTGCAAAAATAGTTGTTTTTATTAAAAGCAGAGAACGCACCGGAGCATTTTATTTTTTCTAATTTTGAACATTCTATTAACAGAATGCTTACTTCTTCATCTTACTGATTTTTAAATGTTTAAAACTTCATTTCTTTGAAGGTTTATTATTCCCTGGAAGATTTTGTCAAACTACCTTCAGCAGTAGTTACCACCGGAACCTTTGATGGTGTTCACCTCGGACATCGAAAAATACTGGACCGGCTAAATGCGGTAGCCCAACAACACGGAGGAGAGTCGGTATTGCTGACCTTTTTTCCACATCCCCGCATGGTACTTCAGCCGGATATGGAAATAAAACTACTGAACTCTCAGAATGAAAAGATTGAACTTCTTAAACACACTGGTTTAGACCATCTCATCATTCATCCTTTTACCCAGGAATTCAGCCGAACCACTTCGCTTGATTTTGTGAGGAACATACTGGTTAATACTATTGGGGCTAAAAAACTGGTAATTGGCTATGATCATCATTTTGGCCGCAACCGCGAGGGCAGTTTTGAGCATTTGAAGGAGTTTGGACCGGTGTATGGCTTTGATGTGGAAGAGATACCAGCTGAAGATATAGAGGATGTAACCATTAGCAGTACCAAAATCAGGAACGCGCTTTCAAAGGGCGACCTGAATGCCGCGAATGAATACCTGGGTTACAGTTTTCCGCTTACCGGAAGAGTTTCCGAAGGGGAAAAGATCGGATCAAAAATGGGATTCCCCACAGCCAATATATTAGTAGAAGAGGCGTATAAACTGATACCAGGGAATGGCGTATACGCAGTAGAGGTGGTTTTTCCCTCACACGAAAAGGATGTGTATAAGGGTATGTGCAACATAGGCATACGCCCTACTTTCGGAGGACGTTTTAAAACTATTGAAACTCATATTTTTGATTTTGATTCCAATATTTATGGTGAGCAAATCACCCTGCGCTTCAAAGAGTACCTGAGAGGGGAAGTAAAGTTTGCCAACCAAAACAAACTAAAAGAACAGCTGGCTAAGGATGCTACAAAAGCACGTGAAATACTGGATAGTTTTACTCAGTAGCTTATGGCTACACCCTGCTCTCTATGCCCAGGAATTCAAGAGCCTTGAAAAAGCACTGGAGCATCCATCAGAGGTAATCCACCTGGATTTACACCGGGAGCACCTTTCAAAAGTTCCTGACCGGATAAGACTTTTTAAAAAGCTGGAAAGCCTTGATCTAAGCCATAATCAGATTGACAGCATCCCTGATTTTCTGGCTGAGCTTGAAAAGCTTCAAGAAATAGATCTCAGCCGGAATAAATTTACTTCCATACCCAAGGTACTCACTAAAATGGGTCAACTCACGAATCTAAAAATGGCCCGCAATCCGGTAAAGCAAATACCTGATTATATAGATGAATTTAAAAAACTGGAATATCTGGATCTTTGGGACAGCGAGCTGGAAGATATCAGCCCCAGTATCATTCAATTAAAAACACTCAAAGAACTTGACATAAGGGCAACTTACATCAAGAGCAAGGATCTGGAATGGCTTGAAAAGGCTCGCGAAGATCTTGAAGTTAAAAGCACTTACGGCTGCAATTGCGATTAACTTTTATAACCGAATCTTTTAAGCTGGGTTTCATCCTGCCGCCAGTTCTTACGTACTTTCACATGCAGGTCTAAGAACACTTTCTTTTTAAAGAAGTCTTCCATTCTTTTACGGGCATTGGTACCGGTTTTCTTTATCATTTTACCCTGGTGCCCAATTATAATTCCTTTTTGGGTATCCCGTTCCACATAAATAACCGCACGTATGTGAATGATATCCTCGGCCTCTTTAAATTCTTCGGCCTCCACCTCTACAGAATAAGGTATCTCTTTCTTATAATTAAGGAGTATCTGCTCACGGATCATTTCCGAAACAAAGAAACGCTCGTTGCGGTCGCTCAATGATTCTTTGTCAAAATAAGGAGGCGCCTCCGGCAAAAGTTCCAGCAGTCGCTGTTTCAATTCTTCTACATTAAACTTATGCAAAGCCGCTACCGGGTATACCTCTGCATCCGGGAATTGCCCTTTCCAGTACTGCACTACTTCCGCTAGCTGATCCTGCTGAATAAGGTCTACTTTATTGATCAACACCAACAACGGCTGCGGTACTTTTTTAAGGCGCTGAAAGAGCTTGTCATCTTTTAACACTTTTTCTCCCGGCTCAGTCATGTAGAGAAATACATCTGCATCCTCAAAAATGGTTTGCACAAAATCCATCATGCTTTCCTGCAATGCATAAGCCGGCTGGATCACTCCCGGGGTATCCGAAAAAATGATCTGATATTCTTCTTCATTAAGAATACCCAGTATACGGTGCCGGGTAGTTTGAGCTTTAGGTGTGGCAATGGATAAGCTCTCTCCCAGCAAGGCATTCATCAGGGTAGATTTACCTACGTTGGGGTTACCTATAATATTTACAAAACCAGATTTATGTGCCATGTTGCTAAAATTTGATTTCCAAAATGTGCCGTTTCTGTGCCGGCTGACACCTTAAAAAACAAAAAAAGCCGTACACAGTACGGCTCTTAAGGTGATCTAGTAGCGGGGGCCAGACTCGAACTGACGACCTTTGGGTTATGAGCCCAACGAGCTACCAACTGCTCCACCCCGCGTTATTCGGACGGCAAATATAAAGGCTTTTTAAGAACTGGCAAAATCTATTCTTACCTAATCACCCCTTTCTGCTCTTTTAAAATACCCGGTCATGAAACCCAACTAAAACCAGTATTTATCCGTTTGCATTAATACTAACCCTTATTACTAAGAATGAGAAGATTGAGAATGATTGGAGAAGTAATGTTGTACCTGCTGCTATGCCTCATACTTGCAGGGAGCTTTCTTAACTTTCATATTTAGGAACCTTAACGAACTTCCCTTCCAAAAGCCGGTTACTACCCATAACCAAATGACAATTGTGATGAATAGAAATCTTAAAGCCTTTGGAGAGCTGCTTATTTACCTGACGCTATGGTTCGTGCTCATCGGAGCCTTCCTTAATATAGCTATCTAGGTCCTTTTAAGGTATGTTTCAATAATAAATTGGATGTTGTTGTAAATAAGAGGTTTGGTAATAAAACCCTTTACCACATCGTAATTATTAGCCCTTTGCTGATCTTCCTTATTCAGAGAACTGCTCATGGTAAAGATCAAAGAGTTTTTATGGCTGAACTGCTCCACGTATCGATCCAGAAAATCAAAACCATTTAACAACGGCATATAGATATCCAGCAATATCACGTCAGGAAAATCCACTCCTTTCTTTTCCAAATCTTCCAGGTGAGCAATGGCGTCTTCACCATCAGGAAATAACTTCACATCTGCTTCTGAATAATTGCGCAGAATGATATTCTTCAGCACAAAGCTGTTTACGTGATCATTATCAACAATCATCAGAAATAGTGACATACTTTTATATCTCAGCAGTTTTGGACGGTGCTATACCGTATTTCTCCTTATACGCTTTGCCAAAGTAACTCATACTTTTAAAGCCCAGCGCATAAGACACTTCAAATATAGACCTATCTCCTTTCTCCAGCATATGCTTGGCCTTGGTAAGCCTGAAGTCGTTGAGATATTTAATAGGCGTCATACCCGTTAGTCTTTTGATCTCCCGCTCCAGTTTGGAAGGGGTCATATTCATCATTTCGGCAATCTCGGGAATGGAAAAATTCCGGAACTTAAAATGATTCACCAACAGAGCTTCCATGTGTGACAACATTGGATCTTTTACACCAAACTCATGATGGATCGGTGCCGATTTATCATAAATATCACGCAGTGCTTCACGAGACTGTAGCAGGTTATTTATACGTGAAAGAAGTATATCAAATTTGAAAGGTTTCACAATATAATCATCTGCGCCAAAATTGAATCCTTCAATTTTACGCTCATCTTCACCTAAAGCAGTTAATAAAATAATAGGAATATGGCGGGTACTTTTATTTTGTTTAACCTCATCCACCAATTCATAACCGGAGGCCTCCGGCATCATAATATCACTAATGATAATACTGGGCACATCCAGCTTGGCCCGGTCTATACCATCTCGACCATTAGTGGCGGTTGAAATATCAAAATGATCTTCGAGAAGCGTGGTCATTGTAGAAAGCAGCTTCTCATTATCCTCTACAATTAAAAGTTTCTTTTTCATGACTTTGAGTTTGGTTACTTCGGCAGGCTTACCGTAAACGTACTTCCCTTACCGGGATTGCTTACTAAACCTACCTTTCCTTTATGTAAATCTACAAATTCCTTAACAATGGCCAGCCCTACTCCGGTGCCCTGAACGTTTCCCACATTCTTGGCCCGGTAAAATGATTTGAAGATGGATGAATGCTCTTCTTCGGGTATTCCAATACCATAATCCTGCACCACTACATCCACCATTTTTTTGTCGTAAATGATATTTACATGCACCTTTCCTTTCTGGTTTGAAAACTTACAGGCATTGCCCAGCAGGTTCCCTATTACAAACCTTAGCAGGGTATAATCTGCCTTCACCTTTTCCCGCCTGCCCTTACTTTTAAGCATGATCTTCATATCGGGAAAGGCTTTTCGGATATTCTGCTCCAGCACTTCCTCTGTTAACTCCAAAAGATCCACCCACTCCGGGCGAAAGGTAGTCTGGCCCGTAGTTAGTTTTTTAAGTTCCAGCATATCTGCGATCATGGAGTTCAGACGGTCCACTTCCTCTTCAATAGAACCCAATGCGTTCTCCAGGATTCTTTCACCACGCTTGATACGCAGCATCTCAATATTAGCCTGTATTACCGCCAGCGGGGTTTTAAACTCATGGCTGGCTATGGAATACAGATTTGACTTAAAACGGGATATCTCCTGCTCTTTGGAAAGCGCTTCCATCAGGTCATCAGTAAGGTGCACGCTTTCAGTAATATCACGGGTACTGGTAAGCAGTGCATAGTCTTTTTGGGGATCACGCCCAAAATAGGTAAAGGTAGTTTCCAGCCAGCGCAACCGGCCCTCCCCATGTTCTACCTGGTAGCGTATCCTGGCTTCGGGATGATCAAAAAAACGTTTGAGTGTGGTAAAATCCATTTCATCAATAAAGTCTGCTGACAAGTAATCGGTCAGCTTCTTCCCGATAATCTCTGAGGGCTCATACCCCAGGATTGCCTTACTGGAAGGAGTAGCAAAGCGAATGGTATTCTCTGAATCATGGATACACACCAAATCCGTGGTATGCTCCGCAATCAATTCAAACACCTTGTCAAATGCAGTCATTTTTTCAGGATTACCCTGCCGAAAATAGTTATCTAAATTCACAATTCGGACATATTATATCTTCATCTCCGGAAGCTACTCTAACTTTTAATATTTACTTAAACAAAAACCGCCTCAAAAAGAGGCGGTTTAATAATCTTAAAAACAACTAAAAAAATTAGTAACGGTAATACTCCGGTTTAAAGGGACCTTGCTGCTCAACTCCGATGTATTCGGCCTGCTCCGAAGAAAGCTTCTCCAGCTCTACCCCGATCTTGGCAAGGTGCAATTCAGCTACTTTTTCATCTAAATGCTTAGGCAGGGTATATACCTTATTTTCATACTGATCACCACGGACCCATAGCTCAATTTGAGCCAGCACCTGATTGGTGAAGGAATTGGACATTACAAAGCTCGGATGACCTGTAGCACATCCAAGGTTTACCAACCGGCCCTGTGCCAGCAGGATCACGTCTTTACCATTTATGGTATACTTATCTACCTGAGGTTTGATCTCTACATGGCTGTTACCATGGTTTTCCTTTAACCAGGCAACATCAATTTCATTATCAAAATGGCCAATGTTGCATACAATGGCTTTATCCTTCATGTTCTCAAAGTGCGAACCACAAATAATATCTTTATTACCGGTAGCCGTAACAATAATGTCCGCTTCAGGCACAGCGTTATCCATACGCTTAACCTCATAACCATCCATAGCTGCCTGCAAGGCGCAGATAGGGTCTATTTCAGTAACCATTACACGCGCACCAGCTCCGCGAAGAGATGCAGCCGTTCCTTTACCTACATCGCCATAACCAGCCACCACGGCTACTTTACCCGCAATCATTACGTCAGTTGCCCTGCGAATAGCATCTACGGCTGACTCACGACAACCATATTTGTTATCAAACTTGGACTTGGTTACGGAATCATTCACATTTATAGCCGGCATAGAAAGCGTTCCTTTCTTCATGCGTTCATATAAACGGTGTACACCGGTGGTGGTTTCCTCTGAAAGGCCTTTTACACCTGCTGCCAGTTCCGTATAACGATCCAAAACCATATTGGTAAGGTCGCCACCATCATCCAGGATCATATTCAACGGCTTACGATCCTCACCAAAGAAAAGGGTTTGCTCAATACACCAATCAAATTCCTCTTCAGTCAAACCTTTCCAGGCATATACCGGAATACCGGCCGCAGCAATGGCCGCAGCAGCGTGATCTTGTGTAGAATAGATATTACATGACGACCAGGTTACGTCTGCACCCAGCTCTACCAAAGTTTCAATGAGCACGGCCGTTTGAATGGTCATGTGAAGACAACCGGCAATGCGGGCATCTTTAAGAGGCTTCTCCTTACCGAATTCTTCTCTTAACGACATTAATCCCGGCATTTCGGCCTCAGCCAATTCAATTTCCCTGCGTCCCCACTCAGCAAGACTTATATCTTTAACTTTGTAGGGAATATATTTTTCAACCGTTTCGTTCATAATTATAATTTGAATGTATTTTTTGCGGTTGGCAAAGTTACTGTAAGTTGCTTACACACAAAACACTTTTAACGATTAATGCCTTTATTTAAAGCCAAGTCATTTAAGGGTCATCTGCATTATATCCTGTGGCAGATCAGTGAAACGGAAGAGGAATTCAGAAAGGAAATCATACTACATCCTTCAGACCTCTTGAGGCTTGAAAAACTAAAGCATCCGGAAAAGATCAGAGAGTTTATGGCATTGAGATGTTGCCTTAAACATTTCTTTGGCGAAAACCCGGAAGTCTTTTATACCCCGGAAGGCAAACCCTATCTTAAAAATGGTCTTCCGGTTTCCTTTTCGCATACAGCCGGTTTTGCGGGTATAGTATTGGGCGATGGCTTGAATGTAGGGCTTGACCTGGAAGTACACCGCGAGAGTATTCAACGGATTGCTCCTAAATTCATTCGTGAAGATGAATATGCCACTCTGGATGCTGAAAATCCTACGGCTCACATCACCTACTATTGGGGAGCTAAAGAGGTTCTCGTGAAAATAGAAGGCAATCGCAAGCTGCATTTTAAAAAGCAGCTGCGCATAAGCCCTTTTTTATACCGTGATTTTACAAATACCACCGCTGTTTACATAAATGATTCAGGTATGAGTAAATATCAATTGTACTTTGAAAAACTGGAAAACCTCTACCTGACGTATGGTTGGAAAGTAAATTGGCATATTAATTAAAAAATTTACAGCGAGGTTTAGTAGGTTTGCGGAGTGATAATGAATGGCCAGATTTTACATATTATTTCTGAGGCCCGGAGTCAGAACCGCAAGCTGTTGGCTGTTTTAATAGATCCGGATACTCCGGATGATCAGCAGCTGAAAGATATTATCAGGCACATTAATACGTCTCATGCCGACCTGATATTTGTAGGCGGTAGTCTCTTGGCTCACGACTCATTGGATCAGTGCCTCAGCATTATCAAAGCGCATTCAGAAGTACCTGCCATTCTATTTCCGGGCAGCGTAATGCAGATATCTCCCAAAGCTGATGCTATACTTTTTCTTTCACTGATATCAGGCCGCAATCCTGAATTACTGATTGGCAACCAGGTTATAGCAGCCCCTTACATTCGCCAGAGTAAACTGGAAGTTTTACCCACCGGGTATATGCTGATAGACAGCGGACGCCCTACTACAGCCAGTTATATGAGCAATAGCCTGCCCATACCTCATCATAAAGACGAAATTGCGGCTTGTACCGCTATGGCAGGCGAAATGCTGGGGCTTAAACTCATGTATATGGATGGTGGCAGCGGTGCAGACAAACCGGTAAGCCCTTCCATGATAAAGGAAGTTCGTAAGAGTATAGAAGCACCCATTATAATTGGAGGAGGCATCAGAGATGTGGAAACAGCTAAGAATATATGCCATGCCGGAGCAGATGTAATTGTAGTGGGCAATGCCACAGAAAGCAATCCGGCTATCTTAAAAGAAATAGCTTCGGCTATCCATAACCTGTAAAAATCAACGTTTTGAATATTTCCCTAGAAATATCCATGTATCCCTTAACAAGGGAATACCTGCCCATTATTGATCGTTTTTTAGCCCAGCTGCACAATACCGATGGCTTAAGGGTTAAAACCAACCCCATGAGCACCCAGGTTTTTGGGAACTCTACCCTGGTCTTCAACACTATTCAAAAAGAAATTGAAACAGTATATGAAGAGCTGGATCAATGTCCTTTTGTGATCAAGGTGCTGAAGAAAGATGTATCAGGTATGGAAATCAAAGACTATTGAAAAACTCCTTAAGAATACTTGAGGCACTGGGCGTAATTACCGGTTTGCTTTATACTTACCTGCTACAGGAAGGCATAGAAGCTTCCTGGGCTTGTGGACTTGCCAGTGCCGGGATTTACCTGTACCTGTGTTTTCAAAAGCGCATCTATGCCGAATCGCTTTTGCAGGTATTTTACATTTTTACCGCGGTATATGGCTGGATGCACTGGAATGAAACCGGGGGAGCATTAGGGGTTTCATTGCCGTGGCAATGGCATCTTATGATTATTTTAAGCGGAAGCGGGATGCTGATTATTACCGGCTATTTATTGAACCGCTTAACGGATGCCGCTACCCCTTACATCGATTCCTTTACAACCGTTTTCAGTGTTTTTGGCACCTTACTAATGATAAACCTGATACCTGAGAACTGGCTTTACTGGATTGTAATTGATGCGGTCTCCATTTACCTTTATGTGAAACGGGGTTTATACCTAACAGCCGGATTATTTGTTCTTTATACCTTCCTGGCGGTAAGAGGCGCACTGGCATGGATGGCGTAGTCAAGATAGTAATAACCGGTCCCGAAAGCAGCGGTAAATCATGGCTCAGCCAGCGCCTGGCCCAAAAACACAATACCCCCTGGGCTGCGGAATACGCCCGTACTTACCTTGAAAAACACGGGCCTGAATACGATTTTTCCACCCTGCGTAAAATTGCGAGAGGTCACAAAGAGCATCAGCAACAAATAATAGAGCAGGCCAGGGATCTGGTGTTTCTGGATACAGACCTCATCAACTTTAAAATATGGAGCCGGGTGGTTTTTCAGAAAGAAGATCCCTGGATAAATGAGCAAAGTCGTCAGGAAGCAGATCACCGTTACTTAATTCTTTTTCCGGACCTGCCCTGGGAGAATGACTCTCTTCGTGAGCACCCCGGCCAGAGGCAATACCTTTTTAACTGCCACCTGGAAGAAGTTGCGCAATCCAAACGGCCTTATCGGATAATTAAAGGACAAGGCGAAGATCGTTTCGATCATGCACTTGAGGCCTTAAATCAACTTCTTATCACCAAAGGTTAAACCCGACCCTGTGCCGTACTTTAGCCTTTACAGCCGGGATATAAGAATAAAAAAGAGCCGGTTTACAAGCCGGAAACACACATCTCCCAAAAAATAACGCTCCTCTTCCGCAGGAAAAGAAAAGAAGTATCGTCTAAGCTTAAACCATAAACGTACAGCAATGAAATTCTTTTCCTTTCCCTTGGCATTATTCGCAGCGCTAGCGGTTCTTGCATCCTGTAATAAAGATGAAGACTCTGACGACAATACTGATCAGGGCACTTCCTTACACGCTGCTTTTGCCGAATTTGACAGCGACAATTTTACCATTTACCGGGATGGTGATGAAGTAGTTCTGGAATCCAACGGCATGCCCAATCATACATCCCCCTACTGGAGCGAGGGACATGCCCTTTACGCAGCCCCAACTGTTACCACAAAGCAGGATATGGCTCCCGGTTTCATTGATGACTTTAACGGTACGTATACCTTAAGGGTTTCTGCAGATCCCGCTAAAGCCTCCACCTCCAGCACTACCGGTCTGGGGCCCATAGGAATGGCAATTAGTGGCGCTATGATCTACAATGACGAAGAAGGCCCCAATGTGCCTTTGGATAATGCTGCCGTATCTCTTGATTATACCGGAGCCCATACCGGTCCGCAGAGCTATCATTACCACCTCGAGCCTAAAGCATGGTCAGATGACGATGATAAACTGATTGGCATTATCTCAGATGGCTTTTTCCTGTACGGACGTAAATGTAGCTCCACCGGCACCTATCCAAATGACCTGGATGAATCCGGAGGGCATACATCTACCACACAGCACAATGCAGATGGTGAATACCATTACCACATTCAGAACGAGCTTTACATCAATCAGTATTATATCCTTTTCTCCGACAATTATCAGGGTACTCCCAATGCTATCCGTTAAAAAAACAGGCAGCCTCATCAGCCTGGTCTTCCTTCTCTCCTGTTCGTATCAGAAAGAACGTGAAAAGGGAGTGCTTATGTCAAATACACCCACAATAATCGGGGCAACATCCTTGCACTTACTACCCGAAAAAGGCCTGGTGTTTTTTAAAAACCAAGCCTTTTCAGGAATCTCCGTGGCTTACTATTCTGATAGTACCAAAGCTGAGATTATTACCTATAAAAATGGCAAGAAGCACGGCCTTACCCAAAAATGGTATCCGGATGGGGTGTTGAGTTATGAATGTAATTATGAATACGGTAAAAAGCACGGAGAAAGTTCAAGCTGGTGGCCCGGAGGTAAGCTAAGATCTGCCTCAAACTTTGTTAAAGGGATGCCCCACGGCACCCAGTGGCAATGGTATAAAAGCGGAGCTCCTTTTAAAAAGCTGCAACTTCATAAAGGTATGGAAGAAGGCTTGCAGCAGGCCTGGCGCGAAAACGGAAAACTCTATAGCAATTACGAAGCACGGAATGGCCGTATATTCGGGTTAAAGCGGGCTAACCTGTGCTATCAACTGGATGATGAAATAGTGCAATATGCAGAAAATTAAATTCTACATTCTCTTTTTATGGATGAACATAAGCTGCCAGCCCAATGGTGAAAATATCAGGCAGCTAAAGCATTTACCTTATTACAATGAAGCCACTTTTACCCCACACTGGCTTAAACCCGGTGCGCAGGCTTTGGAAAATTTTCACCGCATCCCTCCCTTTCTTCTGTTTAACCAGAATGGAGACACTATTACCGAAGATTCACTAAAAGGAAAAGTATATGTAGCCGACTTCTTTTTCACCAGCTGCCCGGGTATATGTCCTAAAATGACAAATAATATGCTAAGCCTGCAGGACTCTTTCAGACATGACCCGGAAGTATGGCTGGTTTCTCACTCCGTTACACCTGAGTATGATTCCATAGCAGTATTAAAGGACTATGCCCGAACTAAAGGCATTGATAGCGATAAGTGGCATCTGTTAACCGGAGATCAGGAATTGATTTATACACTGGGCCGGAAAGCTTATTTTGTGGAAGAAGACCTGGGGCTTGAAAAAGAAGCTGATGAATTTCTGCACACTGAGAATTTTGTGTTAGTGGATAGGCAGCTACACATCAGAGGTATATACAACGGGCTCAACAAAGCTTCTATTCAACAACTCATTGTGGATATTCACACCTTAAAACGGGAATAACTTTCTGGCGTAAGCTTATCTTGGGGCATTTATCAGAAATTCAATGACCGATTTTAACAAGTACACCTTCCGCCTGCGCCAAATAGCAGAGGTACTCACCACCGAGAAAACTGATTTTGCCCAGTTATCAGAATGTTTAAAAGACTACAAACAATTATTACTGGAACTTTCCGGAATTGACCTGGAACATCAGGAATCCCGCTCTAACCTGGATTTTTCAAATGGTATGGCTCTGGGCACTACCTGGGCAGCTTTATGTGTAGATGATATAATGCGCACCAAAAAATTTGTACAAGGCCTATTTGAAGCGGTACGCCACCTGAAAAAAGAACGGGACGGGGCCCTCCACATTTTTTATGCGGGCACGGGGCCTTTTGCCACCCTCATACTTCCCCTTTTAGCCGTTAGCTCTCCGGAGCATATCCGCGTAAGCCTGATGGAAATAAATACAGAAAGCTATGAGAGTGTACAACGGGTATTCCGGCAACTGAACTTTACGGGATTTATTCAGAGTACTATACAGGCGGATGCCACCACCTACCGTATTCCCGAAGGTGAAAAGATAGATATCCTCTTGAGCGAAACCATGCAGTATGCTTTACACCAGGAACAGCAAGTGCCAATTATATTGAATTTATACCGACAGCTTGATAAGGATGTATTGCTTATTCCCGAAAAAATAATCCTGGAGCTGGGCCTGTATACGTATCAGGTAGGTTTAAAGGATGATGAGCACCGGATGGAATCTAAGAAACTGGCTCCGGTATTTGAATTGAGTAAAGAACGAATAGAGTCGCTGGACGATGGCAATTACCGCCAAACGGGATTTTTGGATTTTCCGGAAGTTACCGTAAAGCTGCCGTATGAAACGGTGAAAAAGTATGCCCACCTGGTAATTTTTACCGACATACAGGTATTTGGCAATCAGTGGATCACACTGAATAACAGTGGCCTTACAACACCCTGGATAATCCGGAATACGCAACACCTGGAAGAGGATGATCTGATTTCCCTTACCTATAAAATAGACCAGCACCCAAGGATGGTACACCGGCTAAAAAAAGCTCCGGCTGAAATAGCCGGGGGAAATTCACAACAACCTGGTTTTTAAGTTTTCAAACTCTTATGTATTTTTATATGAAATAGAATCCTTTACACCTGATTAAAACAAAACCTATGGGAGCCTTTGGAGCCATCCGAGCCATGCAGGAGTCGTACAAGATGAATCGTGAGCAACTCAAAAAACACCGTAAAAGTGCCGCTGAACTGGCTAAATCCTACCCCCTGGGTGAAAAAAAGATCTATAAATACAAAAAGGCCAGCCCCGCTGAAATGGAGGCTTTTGTAGAAAAACTAAAGGCCAAACGCAAACGTGAGTACCGGGCTAAAGCACTTTTGATAATCGGGCTTATAATTTTAGGGGTTACGGGCATTTATGCTCTCATGCGGTAATGAATGCGCAATACCTGGCCTGCAACAGGTGTTATATACTTCTTAATGAAAAATATTTCCCTTAGTATTTTTTGGACCATCATACTTATCTTCGGTATGGCGGGAGCCCGGGCACAAAGCCTTCAAATATCAGAAGAGCTTGAGGTTACACAAATTACCCCCTCCATCTATATTCACACCTGCCGGGCCAGCAATGGTATTGTTTTTATTGATGACGGAGAAGCCATTGTAGTATCTACCCCTCCCTCTGATTCGGCTACCGTACAACTCATCAATTGGGTTACGGACAGTTTGCAAGCCAAAATAGTGGCTTATGTAATTGATCGCTGGCACCCGGATGCTATGGAAGGACTGGATATGGTGCATCAAAAAGGCATTACCTCCTATGCCTATACCAAAACCAAGCAAACGGCTATCGCCAGGAATTTACCTATACCGGAAATTCCTTTTGATCCTAAAATAAACCTGAAGGCAGGCCGTAAAACCGTGGTCTGCCATTTTTTGGGCGAAGCCCATACCCATGATGGTATTGTGGTGTGGATACCCAGTGAAAAGGTATTGTTTGGCGGCAACGAGATCCGCAATATGAACGGCTGGCCGGGTAATATTGCGGATGCCAATTTAACCCAGTGGCCTAAAACCCTGGGCCGGGTAAAACTGATTTTCAGGGAAGCCGAAATAGTAATACCCGGCCACGGTGCACATGGAGGCCGGGAGTTAATTGACTACTCTCTGAAGCTGTATAACTTTCCCAAAGGCCAAAAGAATCCTTATGCTTTTTCACCTGACTCTCTGAGTGTACGCGATATGATGCACCACTTTGATATACGGGCCGCACAAAGGGAAGACCTGCACGATAATCGCGTAGCTTATACCAAGGGGAAAATAAGTTTCAGAAGGGATGACCGTGAAATAGTGATTTACTCCCCCTGTTTTACGTACAATATGCACGAGCGAGAGTTGGTTGTACCCGAAGGGTTTATACACATTTATCGCAAAAAGGAAAATCAATCGGAAAGCTTTTGTTTTGATCAGCTAAAGCTCAATCTCCGCAATGATGCCGTAGGTATGACTATGCTTATTAAAGCCATAAAAGAACAACCCTGAATACGGTAGCGCCCACCACATACAATGACCGAATATGCATAAACTGGCCCTGTATAGCTTCTCCATTATTTTCTCTGCTTGTTCCTATCACTCACCTCAGACATCAGAAAAGCCGTCTGACTTTCCTGTTAAGTTGGTGCTTCATAGCCCTATTTCTATTGAAAAAGCTACGGAGGTGAAAGAAAAAATAGGACAGGCTTTCACCAAATTATCGGATGAGTTCAATCTATCTGAAAAAGAGGTGTTTAATGTTCACATCTGGCAAGACTATAATAATTACCTCTCCGCACAGAAAGTCAACATCGGTGCTAGTTATGAAGGATCGGCAGGCTATGTTTTCAGTAAAAATGATCTGGCTGTTTATTACAATGATGATATGGTCGAAAATATCGAACATGAGTTTATTCATGCCGCCTCACTACACTTAAACAGCGAATTTGGCAATAACCCAAGGTGGTTATGGGAAGCAGTGGCTATTTATGAGTCAGGAGAGTTCACTCATCCACAGCAAATAGAATATTTAAGAAATGGTGATTTTCCTTCCTTATCAGAATTAAACGGGATGCTGACTCCGGAAGGAGCAAATAAAATATACCAGGTGGGTTATTTGTTATCTGAATTTATAATTGAAAAATGGGGAAGAGCAAAGTATCTGCAATTAATCCAGGAGTCAGGCCATCTGAATAACGTCCTCTCTGTTTCAGAAAAAGAGTTTGAAGAAGAATGGAAGCAATTTGTAAATACTAAATACATTAACTAAAATAAGCCCTCCCCCTTTAAATGTAGCGCCCGCTATGTTTCTCTATCATTCTGTTATTGTGCAAGCTCCTCTATAAACTCATCTGTAAAAAACTGCTCCACTTTCACCTCTTCTTTGGTTTTCACTAAGCCGTGTACATTTACCCATTGCCAAAAGGCTTCCCAGCGGCTGGCTTCCATACCTCCCCAGCGGCCATCATCGTTAAAGTAAGCCGGAGCAATACGTTGCTGGGCAGCGGTGATAAAATCCGCATTCTTAAAATTGGGATGATCAATAAAGCTCATAAGTTCCGACACCACCTCAGCGGGGTTTTCGGTTATAGCCGCATAACCTTTGCGGCTGGCCTTTAAAAATTTCTTCAGCATACGCTTTTGCTTAGCACTCATATCCACCGGTGCCATTACTACAGAAGAGTAGCCATAAGGCACTCCGTGCGCATTAGGGATAAACTCATTCAGCTCCACACCTTCTTGTTGCGCCAGCATGGATTCCCAGTGAACAAAGACCCATGCCACATCGCCCTCTCCCTGCATAAAGGCATCCCACACATCCAGACGGGCCGGGTGCCGGATCTCAAATTCACCTTTTCCACCATAGTGCTCAATCATGCCGGAAAGCACTTCTTCTTCCATTGGCGTATGGTATCCCAGGTAAGTCTTACCCTCCAGGTATCCGGGATTGATAATACCACTCCCCTTGCGGCTCACAAAAGCACTCATATCTTTTTGTAAAAGACTGGCTACCGCTGCGGCTTTGGTGTGCCCTGAAGAATCCAGCGCGTAAAAAAACAGGTGTTCGGAAGGCCCGATACTCAGATCCGCCTCTCCATCCAGGACGCGCTTCAAGGGCTTTTTAGTATAATTGTCTACTTCCGGAGTAAACCAATCCACGTATAAATTCTCATCCTTATACCAGCCCCGTGCCTGCGCCAGAAAAATTCCGGAGTGCAGCACATTAGGAGTCCAGTCCAACGCCAGACGTAAAGTATCCATAGGCTGTTTTTCCTGTACCGTGGTGTCCTGCTTTGCTTCTTCTCTAGCAGGAGTTGAATTGTGACAAGCTACCGTAAGAAAGCTCAACGGCAGGGCAAGGCTTAAGAGTTTTTTTCGCAACATAGTATCCAAAGTGTTTAGGTGCTTAAAATTTAAGCGTTAAAGTGGCGTATACATGACGTGGTGGCTGCACAAAATAAGCCGGTCCGGTTCCGCTGGCGTCTGGTGCTCCATATGTATAGTACAGCTCATCCGTAATATTATTAAACTGCACGCTCAGGCTATGTTGGCGCCAGAAATTCCAGCGCGCGGCCATATCAAATACCATAGAAGCAGGTACCGTTAACGCAGGATCATTGGTAAGCTCCATAAACGATTCGCTCAGGTAACGGCCTGAAACCGAAAACTCCAGGCTTTTTACCGGCTGGTACGCCAGGGTACCCAAGAGGTTAAGCTCAGGACTCAGAATGGGGGTTACATCTTTATACACTTCTTCAGAACCATCAGGCTGATAGCTACTGATTCTGGCATTCAGGTAAGTGGCCTGGGCACGCAACTGAAAATCAGGTAGAAACTTCCACGCTCCGCTCAGCTCCATACCAGCACGGTAACTACTCTCCTGGTTTCGGTACACTTGCACAAAACCTTCCGGAATGTAGCGGCCAATGGGCGCAATCTCATTCTCAAACAGCATATAAAAACCGTTCGCCTGGAGGTTTATTTTTTCGGTGCGCCAGCGCACTCCGGCTTCAATGTCATTCACATATTCGGGGTCTACGCTTTTCTCATCCTGCAGTATGGGCAGGTTGGATGCATTGATCTGCGTAGAGCCAAGGATATCAAAACGGGTAGGTTCACGGCCGCTCTTGCCATAGGAAGCATAGAGTTGCCAATTGTCATTAGCCTCATAGGTAACACCTACTTTAGGGTTTATGAATAAATAGTTGCGATTGGGAATGGAGGGGTTCTCCCCCAGAAAGACCGGGTCTGGTGAAAAACTGATCTGCACCGCCCGCACTTGTACGTCACCAAACAGTTCAAACTTTCCCCATTTCTGTTGCACTTTACCAAATACCGAAACCTCATCTTTTTGAGTACGGTCATCATAATACGGAGAGTTGCGGTTGGGAATTACATATTCTACATTATTCCGCTTAAAGGTATACCCGTGTATACCAGCACTCAGTTTGGTTTTTTCATTAGCCAGATCATGATTTACAAAACTCATCAGGCCATAATGATCATTATACAGTGGATAGTTGATCTGCTCAAAGTTGCCACTATCGTTTACATAGCCAAAGGGGAAATCGCCACCGGCACCACCATAGTAAGCCGTGGTTACCAATGAAGTACGCAGCGCCAGGCGCCAGGTATGCTGCAGCTGGAACAACCACTGCCCGAAATTATCTATATCATTAGGAGAAATGTAATTGGTACGCGGATCATTTTTAATATCCGACAGCGCTACGGGACTATATGCCAAACCATTTTGGGAGCGTCCGGCAAAACCGGTAAGCTTCAGGGCGTGCTTATCCCCGAAATAACCACCTGAGAAAAAGAGTGAATTAGAATTAGTACCTGTATTATAGCGGTAACCATCCGACTGGATATGACTAACCCGGCTGTAAAAGGAAGTACGGTTCTTCATCAGGCCAGTATGTACCTCCGCACTGGCACGGGCTGTTCCGAAAGAACCACCGGTCAATTGCAATTCGGTAGCCGGCTGACTTCCGGTGAGCGATAAAGATTCAAAGTTGATGGAACCGGCATAAGAAGCCACCCCATTGGTACTGGTACCCACTCCCCTTTGGATCTGCACAGATTCAATACTGTTACCAAAATCAGTAAAGTTGGAGAAAAATACTCCCTGATCCAGCATATCGTTAAGAGGAACTCCGTTCAGTGTAATGTTGATACGGCTCTGGTCTATTCCGCGCAGGCGCATTTGCCCATAATTACTGAGGCCGGTACCCGATTCAGAATAGCTTACGATGGAAGGTGATAGTTCTTCCAACAGAAAGGCCCCGTCCTGCCCGGTATACACTTTTTCAATTTTTTCCCTGGAGATGGTAACTTGCGATACAGGAGCATTTTCTCCGGCCCGAACGGCCCGGATGGTTACTTCTTCCAATTCACCGGCCTTAAGCGTGTCATTGGTTTGGGCCTGTAGTGGTGATACCAGCAGTTGAAAGCCGGCTATACCTGCTGCAATAGCCAGTGGATACCTTTTCATATCAGTTTGTTTTTAATATGAAAGGAAACCGGGGTATACCTCCTTTATAAATTACTATACCATTAGTTTGAGCTCAAAGCCAGAGCTCCCCTTAATCCCTACGCCAGCATTACCTGGATCAGGTTTGGTCTTTGCGAAAAGACCCGGGTGTAATCTCAGCCGCACGTTACACGCACAGCACCCCGTGAGAAGTGGCGAAGGTATGAAGCCCTTTGGTTTTAGCAAAGAAATCTTTTGCAGATTCTCCCAAATGGCTAAAAACTGTTAAAATAAGAGAAGGACTCAACAGAATTAATAATTTAGCCCCGCCCAGGAACATTAGTTCCCGGGCTTTTTCAATTCAACCACAAATGAAAAAATCAATTCTGGCCCTGTGTCTGCTGGGCTCCGTCTTTCTTCATGCTCAAAGCCGCATCCTGGACACTGCTCTGGTTTCAGCTTCCAGGCTTAACACCAGCCTGCAAAGTTCCAACCGCAATGTACAAGTGATTGAAGGTGATGAAATTGCCAACGCCCCCGCTAATAGTGTAGCCGAACTGCTGGATTTTGTAACCGGGATTGATGCTCGCCAGCGGGGTATTTTCGGCACACAAACTGACCTCAGCATAAGGGGTGGTACGTTTGAGCAAGTGTTGGTACTGGTAAACGGGGTGCGTGTAAGTGACCCTCAAACCGGGCATCACCTGATGAATTTACCGGTACAAAAAACAGATATCGAACGTATTGAAGTATTGCTGGGCGGAGGTTCCTATATTTTTGGAGGCAATGCTTTTAGCGGAGCTATAAATATTATTACCAAAGATGGTGCAGAAGATAAGGCTACGGCTAAAGCTATGGCCGGCTCTTTTGGATCGTACCAGGCTTCTTTTTCACAGCAACTGGTGGGCACACATCATCAAACCCGCCTTTCGATAAATACTGCCGGTTCAGAGGGGTTTAAGCCCAACACAGACTTTAACAATACCAATCTATACGGGCAAAGCTACATTCAACTGGGTAAAAATCAGCTGAACCTCTCCGGTGGATATACCTGGCAGGACTTTGGAGCTCAAAACTTTTATTCAAATAACTTCCCGGAACAATACGAAAGAACACGCACCCTGTTTGTAAATGCCGGTCTTAAATCCGGGGATAATATTACTATAGACCGACAGGTATACTGGCGCAGGAACTGGGATGAGTTTCAACTGTACCGCGAGGGACCAGGCTTTTACGAATACAATAACGGCCTGTTTATTAAAGGCACCGATACGGCTGCCTCTTTTTATACTGGACATAATTACCACCGCTCAGACGTATTGGGCGGAAAGACCGAAGTGCAATTCCGTACAAGCTGGGGTAAAACTTCACTGGGTGCTGAATACCGCTTTGAAGAAGTGGTGAGCAACAACCTGGGTGAAGCTTTAGAAGCTCCCATCAGTATTGCTCAAAAACGTGGGGTTTACAGCCTGGGAGCCAGCAGACACAATGCTTCATTTTCCGGTCAGCACTATAAAAAGGTGGGTAAGTTTGATCTTTCAGCCGCTCTTCTGGTCAATTATACCACCGCTTTTCAGCCGGGAGTTTACCCGGCCCTTACCGCAGGTTATAACTTTAACCGCCACCACAAACTATACAGTTCCTTTAACCGCTCTTTCCGCCTGCCTTCCTATACAGATCTGTATTACCGCCTGGGTGGAGCTGTGGGCAGTAAAGACCTGCAACCTGAAAATTCTCTGAATTACGAGCTGGGTTATAAATTTCTTAGCGACAATTACTTTTTCAACCTTAGCATATACCGCAGGCAGGGCACGGATATTATCGATTGGATAAGGCGTTGTGACACCTGCAATCTGGTGGCCAGTAATACCGCACAGGTAAACTTTAGTGGCGCAGATATGACCTATCGCCTAACAGGACTGGAACTTCAAAAGCGGGTGAAAATGGATTTTCTGGAAGTAGGTTACAGCTTTATCACTACGGATAATGAGAATCCGGCTTACGAATCACTTTATGTATTTGACTACCTTACCCATAAGGCTGTATTGCGCAGCCAACATAGCTTGTTAAAGGGGCTAAAGCTGAGTTATACACTCAGTTACCAGCAACGCAATGGTGCTTATACCGATGCCTCCAGCGGAGAACTGCTGGATTACCCTTTAATAGTATTGATAGACACCCGCCTGATGTACCAGTGGAAAAACTTTGGCTTCTCCGTATCCGGTCAAAATCTGCTGAATAAAACCTATTACGATCGCGGTAATGTGCAACTACCAGGGGCCTGGTTTTGGACGGGAATGGAAGTAAGCTTGTAAAATTTACTTCAGTTTTTCATTTTTATGATGCCGGTCATGGTCGCGTTTGGTTTTCTTTTCCATTCGTTTATCAAAAGCGGCCTGCAGGTCTACCCCGGTTTGATTGGCCAGGCATACTGTTACAAACAATACATCGGCCAGTTCTTCGCCAAGGTCTTTTGACTTATCCGATTCTTTCTCACTTTGCTCACCATACCTGCGGGCAATAATGCGTGCCACCTCTCCTACTTCCTCACTAAGCTGAGCCATATTAGTAAGCTCATTAAAATAGCGCACGCCATGATCTTTGATCCACTGATCTACAATTTGTTGCACTTCTGAAATTCCCTTGCTCATTATTCTTTGTTTTTAGTATCTATCCAAATGCTTACAGGGCCATCGTTCACCAAACCTATTTGCATATCCGCGCCAAATTCACCAGAATACACCACGCCCGGCAAATACTTCTCACATTCTGTAATAAAATCTTCGTACAGTGGTATAGCTCTTTCCGGTTTAGCCGCTTTAATGAAACTGGGCCGGTTTCCTTTTTTCACGGACGCATGTAGTGTAAACTGGCTCACAATCAGAAGCTCGCCTTTTATATCACAAAGCGATACATTCATAAGTCCGTTCTCATCACCAAAAATGCGCATACTGCTCACCTTACGGGCCAGCCATTCAATATCTTCCCGGCCATCCTCTTCCTCAACGCCCAGCAACAACAGCAAACCCCGCCCAATGGCTGACACTTCTTTACCTTCAATGGTAACTGATGCGGAACTGACTCTTTGCAATAAAGCTCTCACAGGATCAACATTTTAGAAAAACTATTCATATATATCTGCTCTGTACGTATCATCTTCATCCAAACCCTGCACCAGTGCTACATAACTCTCGTAACGACTCAGGGGCAGACGGGCGTTTTCAACGGCTTCTTTTACCGCACAACCCGGTTCTTCCACATGCAGGCAATTGTGAAATCTGCAGCCGCCCTTCAGACGGAATATCTCGGGAAAGTAATCTCCGATCTCCTCTTTATCCATATCCACCAATCCAAAACCACGAATACCAGGGGTGTCTATAATATCTCCGCCAAAACTCAGGGCGTGCATTTCTGCGAAAGTGGTGGTATGCTGGCCTTGTAAATGACTTTCGGATATTTTCTTGGTCTTAAGATCCAGGCCCGGTTCTACATGGTTAATAAGACTGGATTTACCAACTCCTGAATGCCCGCTTAAAAGACTTGTGTGATCTTTGAGCAGATTCCGGAATTCATCCAAACCTGTACCTGATACCAGTGAAGTATGCACTACGGTATACCCGGCATCGCGGTACACCATGCTCAGAAAATCCAGCTCTGCCAACATTTCTTCCGTATAGAGATCATGTTTATTAAAGATCAGCACACCCGGAATGTCATAGGCTTCTGCTGTAACCATAAAACGATCTATAAAGCGGGGGTAGGTCTTCGGGAACTCCAGGGTGGCAATAAGAATGGCCTGATCCAGGTTAGCGGCAATAACGTGAGTGCGTTTGGAGAGATTCACGGACTTCCGTACAATGTAATTCTTACGATCGTGGATACCTGCAATTACGCCCCGGGACTCCTGGCCCTCTTCAGGGTGAAAGTCCACCACATCACCCACCGCCACAGGGTTGGTGCTTTTAATACCGTCCAGCCGGATACGCCCTTTTATTCGACAGTCCCATATCTTATTTTCAGACCTCACCATATACCAGCTTCCGGTAGACTTTATAACCTTTCCTTCTTTCATTCAACAGCGAAATTATCCAATTCTTAAAAAGCACCAGTATCATGCACCTTTTATTTAACAGTTGATACGGTATAGCTATTCGCTGGTATGCTCCTTACATTTCCTTTACTTTAGCACTTCTGAAACAGCATACAGAATATGTCAATTGAAGTAAAAAACATCAGTAAACTTTACGGTAAACAAAAAGCTCTGGATGACGTGAGCTTTTCGATAGGAACCGGGGAAATTGTAGGTTTTCTGGGGCCTAACGGAGCCGGAAAATCTACCATGATGAAAATACTGACCTGTTATATACCGCAAAGTGCAGGTATAGCTAAAGTATGCGGTATGGACACCCAAGAGGAGAGTATTGCCATTCGTAAAAAAGTGGGGTATCTGCCGGAGCATAACCCGCTTTACCTGGAGATGTATGTGAAGGAATACCTGGCTTTTATGGCCGGTGTGCATAAGGTATCTAAAGATCGTATACCGGAAATGATACGTAAAACGGGGCTTGAACCGGAGCAGCACAAAAAACTGGGGCAACTCTCTAAGGGTTATCGCCAGAGAGCTGGCCTTGCTGCTGCTCTTTTACATGATCCTGAAGTACTGATACTGGATGAACCTACAACGGGCTTAGACCCGAATCAGTTGGTGGAAATACGTCACCTGATTAAGGAAATCGGTCAGGCTAAAACGGTAATGCTTTCCACCCACATTATGCAGGAGGTGGAAGTACTGTGTAACCGTGTGATCATTATCAACCAGGGCAAAATAGTTACGGATAGCTCTACAAAGCTGTTAACAGAACTGATGGGCGACCGTATTTTCAGAGTAGAGTTTGACAAACCCACCACCGCATCTCAACTTAAAAAACTGGAGGGCATTAAACTGGCAGAAGACATGGGCCAGGGCCTGAAATGGCAAATTACCGCCCTTAAAGATCACGAAATCCGCAGTGTGATCTTTCAATATGCCGTAGCCCATGAAATGGTAGTACTGGAAATGAGCCAAAAAGATCAGAAACTTGAGCAAGTATTTCAAAAACTTACCCAAAAGAATGAAATTTAAAATTACCCTGACCTTAATTACCATCTGTTTTTTAAGCAGTTGCCAGGAAGTGGCCCGTATGGGCGAACTGGCCGAAAAACAAAGTGAACTCACCGAACAAAAGGAACGGGAAGCCAAAACGGCAGAAAAGGCCCCACCTAAGAATGGCATAGTGACCAAAGAGAATAAACGCTCCAATACTACCGTGGAAATTGAGTATAAGGACGGTAAAAAAAATGGCACCAGCCGGGAGTATTATTCAGATGGCACCCTGTGGAAAGAGTCTGACTACAAAGATAATTTGCTACACGGAGTGGCCAGGGTATACAGCCGCGAAGGTAAGCCGGAACGTGTGGTGCATTACCAGGAGGGGAAAAAGCACGGAGACTTTATTCGTTATTTTAAAAGCGGTAATCCTAAGCTGAAGATCACTTTTAACCAGGGTTTACCTATGCCGGGAGGAATGCAAAAAGATTATACAGGTGAAGAAGTACCAGCTCCCAAAATCATCATTACACACACGGACAATTTAGCGTTGAATAATACCTATAGCCTGCAATTTTCTTTGGAGCCGCGCGCCAAGGGTGTTAGCTTCTATGCTTTTGATAAAGAAAACCTATGGCAGCCGGAAACGAGTAAAGAGCTATACTCCTTACCGAAGAATGGCAAGCTGACCTTTGAACTGGAGCCGGGTTTTTTTATAGCCCGTGAAATATTTATTTATGCTACTTATAAGAGCAAATGGGGCGATGATATGGTAACCCATACCCGGATGAACCTGGCTATAGAGAATAGCTAAACGCCCAGCATCTGCTTTACACGCAACAAATTAGAATTGCCGGGTGCCCAAAGCAGTGCTTTATATAAGGTTTCTTTTGCCTTAGCCTTACTTTTAGTAAAACGCTTGAGCGCCAGACGGGAGTAAGCAGACCCTATAAGCTCATGGTTTATAATAAGGTTTGGATCATCCATAAAGCTCTCAAACTCTTCTATTTTGTCGTCTACCTTATTACTGTAGCTATCCCCTAATTCTTTCCACACATCCCTTAACAACTGTTCGGCATAAAGGCTGCGCCAGATATTATTTTCAATTAATCCCGGAAAGCGTACAGACAAACTCTTTAGTGAATCAGAAGCATCAGGAAGTTTTTGCGCATATATCAACTGCGCAGTACTGGTCAGCAAAAGATTTATGACGTCCAGGTTTTCAGGATCTATACTCATAGCCTGGGAGGCGTGACTATAACCATCGTAAAACAAACCCAATTTTGCAGCATAATCTGCTTTAAGCGAATGATATGTAAAGGCCATTCTCTTTAACAGGTATGGCTCTTTCAGTTTTATATGTAACCGTTTGTAAAGCGAGTCCAGCTCTGAAGGCTTACGCTCTTCAATTAACAGACTATAGCCTACTGCCCCAAACTCTTCAGCCACCAGGTCGTAATGATCTTTTGTGGTATCAGTGATCGCAAACATTGCCATAATACCGGTATAATACTCTGACTGAAGATTACGTTGAGCCAACCAATTGACAGAAGTAGAATATAAAATGGAGCGAAACTTTTCATTGGGTGTAATGAAATAGGCCTTCAGCGCATTCTGATAAGCTTCCAGATACTTGGACTTTTCAAAATCATAAATAGCCTGATTGTAATATTGAATACTTACCAGCTCCATAAGGCTTATATCCCGTTGTGGGTAGAGATCATTCAGAACAGACCTCAAATCTGGTGAATGCAGTTCTTCCTCAGTAATGATCTTCCGGCTTACCAAAGATTGCAGTTGTGCTTGAACCAAACGATCCGTAAGACGCTGGTAGCCATCAAAGGGGTCCGTTCCCTCCATTATAATATTTTCATCATCAGGTTGAGCTACCAGGTACACATGTTGTGGTTCTTCAGAAATGGTATAGGGTATATCAAACTCATTCAACACCAACGCGTGCAGAGCGGTGGAGGACACACAGTTAAAGTAGCCTCCCTGAAAAATATCAGTAAAACGGTTTTCAAAATCATATTTCATCAGCCAGTCATCCTGAACCGCTTCAAAGATTTTACGCACCTTTTTTTTGCCGGAGTAGCGTTGCATTTTTTCAGGATTCAAATCGCTGACAAACTGTTTCAGCCGCAGTTTGAAATTCTGAAAATCTTCTTGGGTGGCGTTACCGGAACTGGCTACAAAAAGCAGGAAAACGTCAGGCGAACCTTTCGCCACATCCTCAAAAGCCTGCTTTTCAAATGCATTTGAAAAATTCAGATCCGTCAGACTTACCTCTTGAGCAACAAGCTTGAGTGAGCAACAAATGATAAGGAGAACGGCACTTAACGTTTTCATTTTTTACGCAGGTAAATTTGGATAGGTACCCCGTTAAAATCAAACTGATCTCTGAGTTTATTCTCCAAAAACCTCTTATAAGGCTCTTTTACATACTGTGGTAAATTGGCAAAAAAGGCAAAGGAAGGGGTTACCGTAGGTAACTGAGTACAAAACTTGATCTTAATATATTTTCCCTTAATAGATGGGGGCGGATTGCTTTCGATGATGGGAAGCATCACGTCATTAAGCTTGCTGGTACTCACACGTGAATTACGTCTTTCGTATACCTTCATCGCTTCTTCAACGGCCTGAAAAATGCGCTGCTTATTAAGTGCAGAAATGAAAAGCACCGGCAGGTCTGTAAAAGGCTCTAACTTTTTAAGAATAACTTTCCGGAACTGATCTGCTGTTTGAGTATCCTTCTCAACAAGATCCCACTTATTCACCAGTATTACAGCTCCCTTCTTGTTTTTTTCAATCAGGCTGAAAATGGAAAGGTCTTGTCCCTCAAAGCCACGGTCTGCGTCAATAAGCAGTAAACACACATCGGCACTTTCAATAGCTCTTACGGAGCGCATTACTGAGTAAAACTCCAGGTTTTCATGCACCTTCGACTTTTTCCGTAAACCGGCCGTATCCACCAACAGAAAATCCTTGCCAAATAATTTATAGCGGGTGTTTATTGCATCACGGGTAGTACCGGCAATATCCGTTACGATGTTGCGGTTTTCACCGGTAAGTGCATTTATAAAAGAAGACTTACCAACGTTAGGGCGGCCTACCACGGCAATACGCGGAAGATCCGGTTCCTCTTCATCTTGTTCTTCAGGCAATGCAGCTACCAGGTCATCTAATAGCTCACCGGTTCCTGAACCATTCATGGCTGAGATATTGTACATATCTCCCAACCCAAGGCTGTAAAACTCAGCACTCATCGTCTGACGCATGGCATTATCTACCTTATTAGCTACCAGCAACACCTTCTTTTTAGTTCTGCGCAGTAAGGAAGCCACTTCTTTATCCATGCCGGTTACACCTTGCTCGGCATCCACCACAAAAAGTATAGCTTGTGCTTCTTCAATAGCAATTTCAACCTGTTTACGAATCTCTCCTTCAAAAATATCATCAGAACCTCTTATGTAGCCCCCGGTATCAATTACAGAAAACTCACGACCTATCCATTCGGAACGTCCGTAAATACGGTCACGTGTAACTCCTGAAACGGAATCCACAATAGCTTCCCGTCTTTCGGTAAGGCGATTAAAAAGAGTAGACTTACCCACATTGGGACGACCTACAATGGCTACAATATTTGACACAAAATCTGCTTTAGTCGGCAAAAATAGACAATGCAAAGGAGAGCATCGCACTCCGAAGAAAAACGAGAGGATAATATGGGTTGTGGATACTATTGAAGCAAAATAAAAATGTCTTTCCCTGTTTCGCACGGAAAGACATTTAAACATTCCACTAGCATCTGCGGAATGTGTTTATATTCAAAGAATATTTATTTCTTGCGGTTGAGTATCTCCGGGTAATTGGTTGAAAAATTGATAAGATCCACCACTGATTTTGCCCCTATCTTATTCAGTAAACGCAGCTTATAAGTACTCACAGTTTTGTCACTGATCTCAAGTTCTTCTGAAATCTCTTTGTTTGATTTTCCAGTAGAAAGAAGCTTTAACACTTCTATTTCGCGTTGGCTTAATTTAATAGGTTTATTCTTACGCTTATTATTCAGGATATCATCACTGAATATTTGCTCGCCTTCAATAACCCGGTTTATGGAACGGATGAGTTTTTTAGGTTCATCATCTTTAATCACATAACCACTGGCGCCCATTTGCATGGCTGTTTTTCCGTAAATATCTTCAGGATGCATGGTTAAGACAATGATCTTGAGGTCGGGGGCCATCTCCTTTATCTTACGAATGGCGGTGATACCATTCATCTTAGGCATATCCAGGTCCAAAAGGAGGATATCGGCCTCATGATTCTGTATCATTTCAATGAGTTCATCTCCATCTGAAGCCTCTGCAACCAATTGCATATTGTCTTCATAGCCAATAAAAAGCTGAAGTCCCTTTCGGACAACTGCATGATCATCAGCAAGTAAAATTTTTATCATCTCAGTGTTATTTGAAACTTTAAGCTTAGGTAAGTTAATTTTAACAAATGTATATATTAATTGTCAGATAATAATGACACTTCTCCCTAAATTTTGTCCATTTCAACGATCTAATCCTTTAACTTTGAGGGTATTTCACAAACCGGAATAGGAAGCATTTTATGCTGATTTATTCGATTCTGGTGTAAATATATTTCATAAACCTCCCTTTCCCTACCCTCAAAATCCCCGGGTTTTTTATGCATTTTCTTTTGCTTCATGGCCCATTCCAATTCAGGGTAAGAAGCACCAATCTGATCTTCATCTGAGCGGTCATCACCCCAAAGTCCATCGGTGGGCGGGGCTTGCATAATTTCAGAAATAATTCCCAGCTCTTTACCTACGGCATATACCTCTGTTTTTAACAAGTCGGCAATCGGGCTTATATCCACACCTCCATCTCCGTATTTGGTGTAAAAGCCTACCCCGAAATCTTCTACCTTGTTGCCGGTTCCGGCCACAATATACCGGTTAAGCGCAGCAAAGTAATACAGTGTGGTCATGCGCAGGCGTGCCCGGCTATTCACTAGTGACATGGCTCTTTCATCCGAGTCAGTCACCTGGGGCAACTCATCAATAAAAAGGTCAAATACACGGCTAAGGTCTACTGAAGTCATGCTTACATTAGTATGTTCCTTCTGTAAGCCCTTAATATGTTTGAGCGCCCGGCTAACCTGATCCTGATTCTGATGAATGGGCATTTCCACACATAAAACCGGTAATCCGGTAAGAGCCAATAGCTTTGAGGTTACGGCTGAGTCTATACCTCCGCTTACGCCTATTACGAAACCCTTTTGACCAGAGTCTTGGAGATAATTCTTTAACCAGTTTACAATATGATCTATAACCTGACTGGTTTTCATACGATAACGGTAAAGTTTAAAATAAGATCCCTAAGGATATAGCCACATAATCAAAACGGTAAGACCGGCTGGAGCGTAAGGCAGGATCATCATCATTCAGGTTGTCAACCAGGTTACGGTGATAAGCTATTTCAGCAACCAAAGAGGTGGAACCACCAAAGCTATATTCGGCTCCGCCACCAAATTTAAACGTAAGCCCCAGTGGGTTTATATACGAGTCAAGCTCTTGCCCGGCCGGAATATCCGGCTCAAAATCAATAGTTTCATTGGTTTTAATCAATAATCCGCCACCAAATCTGGCAAAATAGGTGAAGTAGCCAAACTCACGCGTACTCATTTTGAGGGCAATCGGAATTTGCACATATCCGGCATGATAGCTACGGCTGGTGTCATTAAACTCCATAGTGCCTCCGCTGCTTAAAATATCAACCCCGGTGGAAAGGGCATAATGCTCAGCAAAATAATAATCTGCCATAAGGCCAAAGCCAAATTTTACCGCCAGGTTGGTTTCCACGTCTGGCTCACTGGTTGAGATATAATTTATAGAGGGAGTGGCGTGCACACCAAGCCTCAAATTCTGAGCGTTTATCTTTGAGCCTGCTAAAAGGCATAAAAAAAGGAATAGCTTGATTTTCTTCAAAACTTAAAATTTTGGGCGTAAAATTAAAGTACTTGATTAACAAGTAACACGGTTTATGATAAAAAGAATTTTTTGGACTATAAGTTCACTGTTTCTGTTAATAGCTTGTGAACAGGATCACCTTGAAGTGGATATAAGCAACATTGAGGTTCAAACCCGTTTTCAACGCTTTGACCAGGCTTTTTTCTCTACAGACACTACGCGGTTTGAGTCAGAGCTTGACAGCCTTAAGGAAAAATATCCACTGTTTTTCCAATCCGGGGCTACCGACAGATTCTGGCGTTTTCAACGCTCAGATCAGCGTCAGCTTGATCTATATCAAAAGGCTCAGGATGTGTGGGGAGATATGGAGAGTGCAAACCATAAACTGAATGAGGCCATGAAACATTTTTACTATTATTACAAGCAACGGCCTTCTATTGAATTTTACACTTATATATCCAACCTGGATTTTGACTACCCCCTATTGTATGCTCCCGAAAACGAAGTGTGCTTTGCCGCCCTGGATATGTATTTAGGACAAAATGAATCCTACTATTCACACCTGCCTGCTTACCTGGCTTTTGAGCATAACCCCGTTTTTTTGATACGGGATTGTATAGAAGCCCTTGCTCTTCATAACGTACCCCCTCTCAATGACCAAGATGCCTATTCATTACTGGATGCCATGATCTACCACGGTAAGATCTTATATTTTATTGAGGCAATGATGCCACAAGAGTCTGAAGAGGTAATTATACAGTACATCCATGAGCACCTTGCTTTTTGCCAGGAGAATGAACGTAATGTTTGGTCTTACTTTATAGAGAATAACCTGCTGTTCTCCAAAAAGGATAATGACATCAGGCGCTTTATAGCTCCGGCTCCTTTCTCCAAATTCAGAATGAAGTTTGACAATCAGACACCAGGACGTATAGGCCAATGGGTGGGCTGGCAAATTGTGCGGAATTATTGCCGCAATAACTCTGATGTGAGTTTACAGGAAATGCTGGCTGAAACGGATAGCCGAAAATTTTTAAAACTCAGCCAGTATAAACCGGAATAGACCTTTATCGATTCCGGCAATCCTAAAAAACATATCCCTTAAAAATTGGAAGAGACCTCTTCTTAAACCCTTATTTTTGCCGACTGGCAACTGAAATTACGAACAGATTATGGTTAAACATCACTCCAATATAAACTTCAGCATTGGGCTGGACGAAAACAAAGTACCGGAAACCATTGAATGGAGCGCTGAGGATGGCGGCATGAAACACGCTCCGGCTAAGGCTCTTTTATTATCTGTATGGGATAAAAAAAACGGGGACACGCTAAAAATTGACTTGTGGACCAAGGACTTGTTGGCGGATGAAATGAAACGGTTTGTGCATCAAACCCTGCTGTCTATGGCTGATACTTTAGAAAGAGCCACCAATGAAACCCAGGCTGCTGAGGATATGCGAAACTTTGGCAAAGAGCTGGGCATTAAACTGGATCTCTTTGACAAAAAGTAGTACCTTTTGCTGATAAAACAGCTTTGTGAAACCAGATTACTCCACTCTCACTCTTTTACTTTTTGCAGCAGGAACAGTAGGTTTAAATGCCCACACCACCACTCATTCCGGTACAAACCATGATTTTAACCCCTGGTTCAGCTTGTTGGAAATTCCTTTTCTTATTGCAATAGCAGGGCTGTCTTTCATAGTAGTTTCAGCCCTTAGAGGGGGTGAGCTTGGTAAAGGCATAAGCCTCATGGCCCGGGGTTTTCTCATAATGGCCATCCGTCATATACACATGCAGGTGGAACTACGGCCTGGTTTGCTGCACTACTCACCACCCGGGCCTTATTCAGGACTGGGTTTTATTACCCCTACAAAGCCAGCCGTTTATAAATTATGAAGTTGCGGTTTTGGCCAATTTTTAAAAAAAATAAAAAGCAGCCCCCATCTCCTTATAGTGAGCTGATTCGCTTTCTGATATCTGAGGTCTCTTCACCGGCAAAAGCTACTTCACTCATTCAGGAGGCCAATGATTTCACCCGGCAGAGCCCGGAAAGACAGCATAAAGACGTGGTTCGCATATACCTCTCTTTTGAACAGTATTGTTGTACACTGGATGATATCCTCAAACCTTCCCGTGAAGCCTTCCGCAAGCAAACCATAAATAAATTCCCACACCTGAGAGACAATGAATTTGCACGCCTCCCCTTCTTAGAGCCCGGGCAGGCACGCCTCTTACTCACAGTTCATTTTTATAAACTTATCCTCAACCCACTGTCGCAGATTATTGGTTTGCGAAAAGGCAGCTCTCAGCAAATATTACTGGATTGGTGTAACCATGTGTGGAAAGAAAAATTTGACACCCCGCTTGCCCTTCCTGATTTTAACTGGAAAGAAGGACTTCCGCATAAAGTGCAGATCAAGAAACTCAGTCAAACCATCTTTAAGAGCCTGAGCTTGCAATTCAGTATTCTGAATCTTGAACGACTCTATCATAAGGCTTATGAAAATTGCATTTATCTGTATCGTGATTTTGAAACATCTCCTTTTATTATCCACTTGCTACCCGCTCAATTTCTGAAACCGGACTACCTCCGCATTCTGGGCAAAACTCAGATGGAACAAATTTTACTGGAAAACATAAGTCAGCTGGAAAAATTAAACCGGCAATTACGAGCTGAGGCTGATCAAAATAAAAACCTTTCACATAACCTTCAGGAACAGTCTCATGCTTTTGAGAAACTCCTGTCTAATCCACTGGATTGCATCATTGTAGTGAATGAAGGTAACCGCATTAACTTCTGGAACCATGCTGCAGAAGAACTATTCAGGTATGATTCGGATGAAGTTATCGGACAAAATCTGCAAAATATTATCCTGCCGGTCTCTTTCGAAAATCAAATGCTGCATAATCTTCCACATTACGCACGTAGTATGCGCGACAGGGTGCTGGATAAAACTTTTGAAATTGAAGTTTGGGACCGTGATAAAAACATTTTTCCGGTGGAAATTAATATCCGTGATTACCGAAAAGAAGGAAATATCCAGTTTATCATCTTTATCCGTAACATTTCAGAACGGAAGGCCTATGAGGCATCCCTTATTGAATCGCGCAAAACGGCAGAAGACACCAGTTTATACAAGAGTCGCTTTTTTGCCAATATGAGCCACGAGATCCGGACACCGCTTAATGCTATAATAGGATTTACAGATCTTATGTTACAACAGGAAGCAACATCGGAGCAAAAGAAATACCTGAGTATGATCCAAACTTCAGGCAACAACCTTATGAGCCTGCTTAATGATATTCTGGAGCTGAGTAAAATTGAGGAAGGCGAATTGCAGATTAATCCTGACACTGAAGTATTCACTGAAAAAATTACCGAGAGCATTGCGCCCTATCAGTCTATCGCTGAAAGTAAAGGGCTCAAGTTCAGCTTGTATTTCGAAGAAGCTTTTCCACGTTTTATAAAACTGGACTATTATCGCTATAACCAGGTACTTGTAAACTTACTGGGAAATGCTTTAAAATTTACTGATAACGGGGAAATCCGGGTTCGCTTTAATTATCAGTTTAATGAAAATGGAGACTTTAGGATAAACGGAACTATTTCGGACAGCGGCCGGGGCATCCACAAAGAAAAACTGGCCACCATATTTCAATCCTTTAAGCAGGAAAACGCTGATATTAAAGAAAAATTCGGAGGCACCGGCTTAGGGTTGAGCATTAGTATGGAAATTGCCAAAGCCCTGGGCGGCCACATCAAAGTCATTAGCCCGAGTGTGGTGTTTAAAAATAAGGGGAGTGATTTCACTTTCAGTATACAGGCAGAAATTGCAGATACATACCACCATTCGGAAACCGTTAATACACCAAAAATAGAGACTGGAAAGTTGAGTATATTATTGGTGGAAGACAATCCTATTAACCAAGTGCTACTTTTAAAAGTACTGGAGAATAATGGCTTTAGGGTACAAATTGCCGAAGACGGCATTAAGGCTCTTGAAATACTTAAGAACCAAATCTTTGATCTCATATTTATGGATATCAATATGCCGGATATGGACGGTTATGCCACAACCCGGGCTATCCGAAGTCAGTTGAAATTGAAGACACCTATTATTGCCATAAGCGCCAATGTATACCCGGAAGATATAGAAAAATCATTGCAATCCGGTATGCAGGCACATTTAAGTAAACCCTTTAAATCTGAAAATTTACTGGAGGTGATCCGTCAGGTTACCGAAGCTTCTAATTTAAACCCAACTGACGATTGATCTCACCAATATAGCCCAGCAGCTCTAGCTTACCCGCGCCAGTTTCTGCTGAGGTCGAAAAACTTACCGGCACTTCTTCCCAACGTTCCAGCATCTTCTTTCGATAATCTTTGAGATTGCCATTCAGTTTGTTACCGTTCAGCTTATCAATCTTGGTAAACACCATACTGAAAGGCACCCCCAATTCACCCAACCACTCCATAAATTCCAAGTCAATTTTCTGAGGTTCATGCCGGGAATCAATGAGCACAAAAACGTTAGTCAGATTCTTACGCTTCTCCATATAGTCCACTATCAAAAGCTGAAATTTTTCTTTAGCTTTTTTACTCACCTTGGCCCAACCATAACCCGGTAAATCCACCAGGTACCATTGGTTGTTTACAGTAAAGTGATTAATCAATTGTGTTTTACCCGGCCGTGATGAAGTCTTGGCCAAACCTTTATGATCCATCAACATATTGATGAGGCTGCTCTTACCCACATTACTGCGTCCAATAAAGGCATATTCCGGCCATTCGGTTTCCGGACATTGATTGAGTTCTGCGCTACTTTTCAGGAATTCCGCTTTCTGAATTTTCATAGGGCAAAGGTATTATTTCAACCGCAGAAGACCTCCTTACCCCTTAACACAAGCTTAACTTCAATAAAACCTCCACTCCGCGACCATAATACATGCTCTATTTTCATTTTAAACGAATAGAAATTCGGTGGATGCTTCAAACTCCCTCCACTTTCCCCCACCGTTTTTACTACCTACCACCATTTTCCCAAAACCCGCTTCCACAAAGAAATTGATGAACTTTTATACGAAACCTAAAGTTTAAGGGTTATTCTAAAAGTGGTGAAAGTTATCAACAAAGTGTAGCAAGGTGGGAAATTGTGGGTCATTTTCTATACTTTTGAGATCAAGACTAGCTAAAAGCTAATATGTTGAACCTGATAGGAGTACACGAATGTAAAATGGATGCTAAGGGCAGGGTGATGATACCCTCTGCGCTAAAAAAGCAGCTATTGCCGGTGCTCGACAAAGGTTTTGTAATCAAACGAAGCGTCTTCCAAAAGTGCCTTGAACTATACCCCATGGACGAATGGGAGAAAATGATGGACAAGGTGAATAAGCTCAATCGCTTTGTAAAAAAGAATAATGACTTCATCCGGATGTTTACAGCCGGTGTAAAGATGCTGGAGATGGACGCTAACGGGCGCCTTAACATCCCCAAGGACCTTATGAACTTCGGCAGCCTTAAATCAGAATTGGTGCTTTCCTCTTCCGTAGGCATGATCGAGGTGTGGAATAAAGATGCTTATGAAGCCTCTATCAATGATCCGGAAGTTGATTTTGGTGCCTTGGCTGAGGATGTAATGGGTAGCCTTAACGACCCTGACGATGGAATATCATAAACCCGTTCTTTTACATCAATGTATAGATCTGCTGCAACTCAAACCCAATGGTATCTATGTGGATGCCACGTTTGGAGGAGGAGGACATAGCCGCGAGATTGTAAAAAACCTCACCTCCGGTCATTTATATGGCTTTGATCAGGACGAGGATGCGCACAAAAACGCGCTGAATGATGATCGTTTCACTTTAATCACCTCCAATTTCCGGCACCTCAAAAACAGCTTACGATTTAAAGGCGTACACCAGGTGGATGGTGTTTTAGCCGACCTGGGCATTTCTTCTCACCAGATTGACGAGGCCAGTCGCGGTTTTAGTTTGCGCTTTGAAGGCCCACTGGATATGCGCATGAATCGTTCACGTCCGCTGGACGCCAAACAGGTCATTAACACCTATGCTGAAAGTGAACTAACCCGTATTTTCAGGGATTACGGTGAACTATTAAAACCGCATTTTTTAGCACGGGCCATAACCAATGCACGAAGCGAATCACCCATAGAAACAACCGAAGATTTGAAGCGGGTATTGGAGCGCTACGCCCCCCGCAATAAACACGGGCAGTTTTGGGCCAAAGTATTTCAGGCTATTCGAATTGAGGTGAATGATGAAATGGGAGCTCTTCATGAATTCCTGAGCCAGGCAGCAGAAATAGTAAAACCAGGCGGGCGATTGGTCATTATGGCGTATCACTCTCTGGAAGACCGGCCTGTAAAAAATTTCTTCCGTACCGGGAATTTTGAAGGAACGCCAGAGAAAGACTTCTATGGAAACTTGATCCGTCCGCTGGAGCCCGTTACCCGCAAACCAATTGTACCCGATATAGAAGAAACGAATGAAAACCCCCGAGCCCGAAGCGCAAAACTGAGGGCTGCTGAAAAGATAGATGATGGCAAGTAGTAAAAAAGCAAAATTCGCTTTTAAAAACCCCTTAAACTCTGTATTCACAGGGCGCTTTCTGGTGAGCAAAGGCTGGGAAAAAAACTGGCCCTTTATCCTTTACCTGAGCCTGTTGGCTCTTATTATGATAGCCAGCAGCCATAGTGCAGACCAGAAGGTACACCAGATTGCACGCCTGCGCTCTGAAATGAAAGAGCTCAACTCTGAATTTATTGATACCCGCTCACGCCTTATGCTGGAAAGCATGGAAAGCAAAGTGGTGCAACGTGCTTCAGAAATGGGTCTGGAGCGGTCCGAACACCCGCCTATGAAAATAAAAGCAGAAAGTGAAGAATGAACGATAACAAATCCATATTAAATCGTTCCTACCTGGCTACTTTGCCCTTCTTCCTTGTAGCTATTCTGGTGCTGTTCAAACTGTTTATGATACAGTATGTGGAAGGGCCCGAATTGAGGAGCGAAGCACAAAGCGAGGTAATTCGGGAGATCAACATTAAGGCGGACCGTGGCAATATTTACAGCTCTGACGGAAAACTGCTGGCCACATCTATGCCCGTGTATGATATTTATATGGACCCGGTTACGGTAGATGAAGAAGTGTTTTTTGAAGAGCTACCTGCCTTATCCAGGGCTCTGGCTCAAAAATTCCCGGAACGTTCAGCCACTCAGTGGGGGAATTACCTCCTCTCCAGGCGCAAGACCGGAAGCCGCTACGTGAAACTGGCGCAGGACATCAGTTATACCGAATTGCAAAACGTTCGTCACTTCCCTGTTTTTAATCTGGGCCGCTTTAAAGGCGGACTTATTGAGGAGCAGAAGAATTACCGCAAAATGCCGCTTGGCAAGATCGCAGAGCGCACCATCGGGTATGATCGCCTCAATGCTCAAACCGGAATTGAGGGGGCTTTCAGTTCTTTTCTTTCCGGAACCGATGGCCGCAGGCTAAAACAAAAAGTAAGCAATGGCAACTGGAAACCGGTAAGCGATCAATACGAAATTGAGCCACAGGACGGACTGGATGTGGTAACCACTATCAACACCCGTATGCAGGATGTGGTGCACCATGAATTACTGAAAGCCCTGGAGCGCTTTGAAGCCGATCATGGTTGTGCGGTGGTTATGGAAGTGGAGACGGGCGCCATTCGCGCTATTGCCAACCTGGGACGCACCGAGAAAGGCACCTACTTTGAAAAACGGAATTATGCGGTGTGGGAAGACACGGAGCCCGGTTCTACTTTTAAGCTGGCTTCTGTAATGATAGCCCTTGAAGACGGAGTGGCCGACACCAACACCTTGGTGGATACCGAGAACGGTATTTTCTCCATTTATGAAAAAAAGATAAAGGACAGCAACTACCGCAACGGAAAAGGTGGCTACGGAAAGGTTAGCGTAAAACGTGCTTTTGAAGTATCCAGCAACGTGGGCATTGTAAAACTCATTTACAACAACTATCAACACAACCCCAACAAGTTTATTGACCGCCTGTACAACATTGGTATTCATAAAAAGCTGGATCTACCTATTAAGGGAGAAGGCACCCCGGAAATACCCAAGCCGGGTGACCCTAACTGGAGCGGGATCAGCCTGCCCTGGATTGCCTTTGGATACCAGGTAAGTTTTACACCTCTACAGGTATTGAGTTTCTACAATGCCATTGCAAACGATGGTAAAATGGTAAAACCCCGCTTTGTAGAAGAAATTCGTCAACACGGGCGTACCGTAGAAGACAACCCTGTTACTGTGATCAATCCAGCTATTTGCTCTAAAGAAACTTTAGTAAAACTGCAGGATATGCTGGAGGGTGTGGTAAAGAACGGAACCGCTACTAATATTCAGAGCGACCTGGTAAGTATGGCCGGTAAAACCGGCACCTGCCAACTGAATTACTGGAAACAATATACCTACGATTACCAGGCCAGCTTTGCAGGTTATTTCCCGGCCGACAATCCTAAGTATTCCTGTATTGTGGTGATCAACAAACCGAATTACCACCGCGGGTACTACGGTTCTACCGTGGCCGCCCCTGTGTTTAAAGCCATTGCGGAAAACATTTACCTGGACACCCCTCAGAATTGGAGCCCTGAAAAACAAGACGAGAGCCCGGCTACACCCGCCTACCGTAAAACACAATTGACTGATTTGAATAGTATTAAATCACTTCCGGATCTCACCGGCATGGATGGTTCCGAAGTTATTCCGGCCCTGGAAAACCTGGGTTATAAGGTGAAAATGGAAGGCGTGGGAAAAATACAATGGCAATACCCCCCGGCCGGAAGCAAAGTATCCACCGAGCGTGTAATTGAATTAAAAATGGGCTAGTGGCAGCGATGAAACTTCTAAAAGACATACTCTATAAAACACCTATTGTTGACACTATTGGCAACACTAACCTGGCGGTATCTGCAGTAAGCCTGGATTCACGTAAAGTAAGTAAGGAAAGCCTCTTTGTAGCTATTACCGGTACCGTGGCTGATGGGCATCAATTCATTGATCAGGCCATTGAGAAAGGTGCCCGCTCTATAGTTTGCGAACAACTACCTGAAAATCTGAAGGAAAAGGTGACCTACATCAAGGTAAAGGATAGTCATCTTGCAATGGGCGTGATTGCTTCCAACTTTTACGACAATCCTTCTGAGCAACTAAAACTGGTAGCTATAACCGGAACCAACGGGAAAACGACTACTGCCACTCTCCTGCATCAGCTTTTTACCAATCTGGGACTTAAAACAGGTTTACTTTCTACTGTATCCATAAAGATTGGTCGCGAGGTATTACCCGCCACACACACTACTCCTGACCCCGTAAGTCTGAATGCCCATCTGCGAAAAATGGTGGATGCCGGTTGCCGCTATTGCTTCATGGAAGCCAGCAGCCACGGTATTGAACAACGCAGAACGGCCGGCCTTCATTTTGAAGGGGCAGTATTCACTAATATTTCCCGTGATCACCTGGATTATCACAAGACTTTTGACGATTACATCCTCGCCAAAAAACGCCTTTTTGACGAACTGCCTTCATCTGCTTTTGCTTTGATCAATGCTGATGATCGACATGGTAAGACTATGCTGCACCACACCAAAGGCAAGGTGTACACCTTTGGCCTGCGTACCGATGCCGATTTTAAAGCGAAGATCCTGGAACACCAGTTCAACGGCATGCTCCTGAACCTGGGCAAGCATGAACTATGGACTAAGCTTATCGGCACTTTCAACGCCTACAATCTTGCAGCAGTATATGGGGTAAGTGTGCTCCTGAAACAAGATGAACTACAGGCAGTAACGGCTATCAGCAGCCTGAACCCGGTGGAAGGACGTTTCCAGTATTTCCAGTCGCCAGAAGGTATTACCACCATTGTGGACTATGCTCATACGCCTGATGCACTCCAAAACGTACTGGAAACCATCCAGAAGATCAGGGGAGGGAATGAAACCCTGTTTACGGTGATCGGTTGCGGAGGTGATCGCGATAAAGGCAAAAGACCGGAAATGGCTAAGATTGCCACCGAGTACAGCAACCAGGTGATCTTCACTTCTGACAATCCTCGCTCTGAAGATCCCGAGACTATTATAAAAGATATGGAAGCCGGTGTGGAAGTACACCAGCAACGCAAATACCTCAGCATAACCAACCGCAAAGAGGCCATTAAAACCGCCAGCCGTATGGCACGTAAGGGCGATATTATTCTCATTGCCGGCAAAGGCCATGAAAAATACCAGGAGATCAACGGGGAACGCCATCCCTTTGATGATATGCAAATAGCCCGTGAATTTTTAACGCCAACTGCCAACTGATGCTGTACTACCTCTTTACATATCTCGATCAAACTTATGACCTGCCTGGTGCCGGAGTATTCCAGTTCATCACCTTCCGGGCGGCCATGTCCATTATATTCTCCCTCATCATCTGTATGGTATTTGGTAAATCCATCATTCGCTATTTGCACGCCAAACAGGTAGGTGAGACCATTCGTGACCTTGGATTAGAAGGTCAGGCGCAGAAAGCCGGAACCCCCACCATGGGAGGTTTGATGATCCTTTCCGGGATATTGATACCGGTATTGCTTTTCGCCAAGCTGGAAAATATTTACATCATCCTTCTGATCATCACCACCATCTGGACAGGAATGATCGGTTTTGTAGACGATTACATCAAAGTGTTTAAAAAGAATAAGGAAGGTCTGGCCGGAAAATTCAAAATAGCCGGGCAAGTGGGTTTAGGGGTTATCGTAGGCACCATCCTGTATTTCCACCCTGATGTAACCATAAAAGAACGCATTACCAATGAAGCACAACTGGAAGAGATGCAGGTGGAACGCAACGCTCGTTTACCCATATACGGTGAAGCTGAAAAGTCTACCACTACCACCATACCCTTCTTCAAGAACAATGAGTTTGATTACTCCATGTTATTGAAATGGATAGGCCCTGATTACCGGGACTGGGCGTGGGTCATCTTTATCCCCTTTGTTATCTTTATTATAACCGCAGTATCCAACGGAGCCAATCTCACGGATGGCATCGATGGTTTAGCCACTGGCACTTCAGCTATTATCGGCATTACACTGGGCATATTTGCTTACGTATCCGGTAGTATCATTTTCGCAGACTACCTCAACATTATGTACATCCCCAACACCGGTGAACTGGTGGTGTTTATTGCCGCTTTTGTGGGGGCTTGTGTGGGTTTCCTGTGGTACAACGCCTACCCCGCCCAGGTTTTTATGGGCGACACCGGGAGTCTCAGCCTTGGAGGTATAATAGCGGTGTTTGCCATTGCCATTCGCAAAGAACTGCTCATCCCCATTGTATGTGGTGTATTTGTAGTGGAGAATCTTTCTGTGATCATGCAGGTGAGTTATTTCAAGTACACCAAAAAGAAATTCGGGCAAGGCAGGCGCATTTTCAAAATGTCACCCCTGCACCACCACTACCAGAAGCTGGGTTTTAACGAGAGTAAGATTGTGACCCGCTTTTGGATCATTGGGATATTCCTGGCAGTATTAACTTTTGTAACCCTTAAACTACGCTAAACGTGAGCACTAAAGATCACATAGTAGTTTTAGGTGGTGGCGAAAGCGGCTATGGTGCTGCTTTGCTGGCTAAGCGAAATGGATACTCTGTTTTCCTGTCGGATGGTGGTGCTTTAAAAGACAAATACAAACACCGCCTGCAAGAGGAAGCCATTGATTTTGAGGAAGGCGGTCATACTGACGATCACATCTTCAAAGCCGGCCTGGTGATCAAAAGCCCTGGTATTCCGGAAAAGGCGACCATAGTAAAAAGCCTGCGCAGCAAGAATATTCCTATTATATCAGAAGTGGAATGGGCTTACCGCTTTTGTAAGGGTAAAGTGGTAGCCATTACCGGCAGTAATGGAAAAACCACCACCACCATGCTTACCAATCATATCCTGAAAAAGGCTAAGCTGGATGTAGCCATGGTAGGTAATATTGGCGACAGTTTTGCCGCTTCCGTTGCGGAAAAAGATCACGATTACTACGTACTTGAAGTGAGTAGCTTCCAGCTGGATGACATCACCTCCTTTAAACCGCACATTGCCATATTGACCAACATCACGCCTGATCATCTGGATCGCTATGAGTACAAAATGGAAAACTACGCCCAAAGCAAGTTTGCCATTGGCCGCTACCAGGGGAAGGACGATTACTTCATATACAATACCGATGATGCTGAAACCCTCAATTATCTGGATCAGTACAAACCCCAAAGTCATCTTTTACCCATCAGTCTTGAAAAACAGCTGGAAGAAGGTGCCTTTACTAACGAACAAAAACACATTCATATAAACCTTAAAAACCAGGAAGCAATGAGTATTAATGAATTGGCCCTGCAGGGCAAACACAACGCCTACAACAGTATGGCTGCCGGTCTGGCCGGAAAACTACTGGGCATTCGCAAGGAAGTGATCCGTGAAAGCCTGGCCGGATTTGAAAGCATTGAACATCGCCTGGAGCCTGTATTACAGGTATACGGCATTGAGTTTATCAATGACAGCAAGGCCACTAATGTAAACTCTACCTGGTACGCTATGGAGAGTATGCAAAAACCAACCATCTGGATAGTAGGAGGTGTGGATAAGGGTAACGACTACAGTCAGCTGCATAAGCTGGTTAAGGAAAAAGTGAAAGCTATTGTATGCCTGGGTGCAGATAATACTAAACTGCATGCTGAATTTGAAGAGATGGTTCCTTTTATGATTGATGCAGCCGACATGGACGAAGCAGTACGCATCAGCTATAAACTGGGCACTAAGAATGATGCTGTACTACTGAGCCCAGCCTGTGCAAGCTTTGATCTTTTTGAAAATTATGAAGATCGTGGTCGTCAGTTTAAAGCTGCCGTAAGAAGGTTGTAATGTCAAAGGTCCTTACCTACATAAAAGGAGATAAAACCCTCTGGGTGATTGCAATAATACTGGCGTTATTTTCCATGATGCCGGTATATAGTGCAAGCAGCAATATTGCCTTTATGTATGGTAGTGGTAATACGTTTAGCATGCTGGCCAAGCATGCCGTGCACCTTACATTGGGATTGATTCTGATGTATGCCGCACATACCATGAACTACCGCCACTTCGGAGCTATTTCGGTGATACTGATGCCCGTGGCCCTTTTGCTTCTGGTTTATACTTTATTCCAGGGTCATACGGTATCAAACGCTACCCGGTGGATCCGTATCCCTTTCCTGGGCTGGACCTTTCAAACTTCGGCCTTTGCCAGCGTAGTACTGATGATCTACATCTCGCGCTACCTCGCCAAAACCGCTTCGGAAAAGATCAAAAGTTTCAAGCAATCTTTTGTGCCTTTGCTTCTACCCATTTTTGCGGTTTGCGCGCTCATACTTCCGTCCAACTTTAGTACCGCTGCCCTGGTCTTTGGCATCAGCATGGTGGTTCTTTTTATCGGTGGGTATCCCATTAAAAACCTCCTTTACATTGTTGGTGGCGGAATTGCTGCCCTCGGACTTTTCATACTGCTTACCCTGGCCTTCCCCGGTATGGATAACCGGGTAGCTACCTGGCAAAAACGGATCGAGAATTACAGCAGTGGCGATAAAAACGAAAATTACCAGGTGCACAAAGCCAAAATGGCCATTGCAGAAGGACAGCTTATTGGTAAAGGACCCGGCAAAAGTGTACAGAAAAACTTTTTACCCCAATCCAATTCCGATTTCATTTACGCTGTAATTGTGGAAGAGTTTGGATTGATCGGAGGCGTACTGGTCGTTTTCTTTTACGTCCTTTTTATGATACGCATCCTCATTATCGCCACAAAAGCACCCACTAAATTTGGCACCCTTGTAGCCTTGGGAACAGGGTTGGGAATTATCGTTCAGGCCTTTGTAAACCTGGGGGTAGCTGTAAACCTCTTCCCCGTTACCGGGCAGACCCTGCCATTGATCAGCGCAGGTGGATCTTCCATCTGGATGACTTGTGTAGCCATTGGGATTATACTCAGCGTGAGCCGTGGCATTCCTGAAGAAAGCGATGAGGAAGTGAATGTTCAATCTGCTAATAGCTTTGCCCATGCCTGAATATAGATTCATGATAAGCGGAGGCGGTACGGGAGGACATATTTTTCCGGCCGTAGCCATTGCAGACGAACTCAAAAGACGTTACCCGAAAGCAAAGTTCCTTTTTGTAGGCGCAAACGACCGCATGGAAATGGAGAGAGTACCTCAGGCCGGCTACCATATAGAAGGTTTATGGATCAGTGGTATCCAGCGTAAGTTGACCGCTTCCAACCTGCTGTTTCCTTTTAAATTATTTTCCAGCCTGGCACGCTCCCAAGGTTTGATCCGAAAATTCAAACCGGATGTAGTGATCGGCACCGGAGGCTTTGCCAGCGGACCACTATTGTATGTGGCCTCTCGAAAAAATAAACCCTGCCTCATACAAGAACAAAACTCTTACCCCGGCATCACCAATAAATTACTGGCTCCAAGGGTAAGAAGGATTTGCGTAGCCTATGACAAGATGGAGCGCTTTTTTCCTAAGGAAAAAATTGTTTTCACAGGAAACCCCATCCGGAGCAGCGTACACAGCAAGGTAGAGTCAAAGCAGGCTTGCTATGAAGAGTTAGGGCTAAACCCCAACCGGAAAACCATGCTGGTTTTAGGTGGAAGTCTGGGTGCCCGTAAAATCAATCAGCTCATTGAAAATAACCTGGAATACATTCTGAAAATGAATGTGAACCTGCTCTGGCAAACCGGTAAGCTGTATTACGATAACCTGATCCAAAAGCACAGATCAAAACAAAATGATCAATTGCAGATTAAAGCTTTCCTTCAGAATATGCAGGAAACCTATGCCATAGCAGACGCTGTGATCAGCCGGGCCGGAGCCGGCACACTCTCAGAACTGGCAGTCCTTCAGAAAGCGACATTACTGATCCCTTCACCCAATGTGGCAGAAGATCATCAAACTAAAAACGCCATGGCGCTGGTAGAAAAAGAGGCCGCGCTAATATTTCGCGAAACGGATCCCGAAAAAGAATTTCGGAAGAAGTTGAAGCAACTCATGGATGACAGTAGCAGAAGTAAACTTGAAAAAAATATACTGGCATTGGCAAAACCCGATGCTGCTGAGCATATTGCCGATGAAATAGTAAAACTTCTACCAAATGCTGGATAAGGATAATATATACCTGATCGGGATCGGAGGCATTGGCATGAGTGCCCTGGCGCGCTATTTCCGAAACCGGGGCAAGCAAGTAGCTGGTTATGACCGTGTACGCACACCCTTATGCAAGCAGCTGGAAGAAGAAGGTATGGCCATTCATTACGAAGATGATACGGAACAAATCCCACAGATTTTCCGGAAGAAGGCCAAAACCACCGTTATTTACACCCCTGCAATTCCCGAAGAACATACCGAGCTGCAATTTTTCCGTAAAAAGGACTTTGCCCTGATCAAACGGGCGCAAATATTGGGTATGATAGCTCAAACCCATACCTGCCTGGCGGTGGCCGGTACCCACGGAAAAACCACCACTTCTACCCTGCTGGCACATTTATTCCGCCAGGCCGGGAAAAGTATAACTGCTTTTCTGGGTGGCATCTCCGTTAACTATCAAACCAATTTCTGGGGTGGTAATGACGAAACCGGCTTGCTTATTGCCGAAGCCGATGAATTTGACCGTAGTTTTTTACAGCTTAAACCAGAAGGCGCTTTAGTAACCTCTATGGATGCTGACCATCTGGACATTTACGGAGACGGTGCCGAACTGGAACGGACCTTCCGTGATTTTGCTGCCAGTATTCAAAACACACCGCTCATTGAAGAACGGCTGGACTTGCCTGGCAAGAAATACGGTTTTTCCGAATCCGCTGATTTCAGAGCCACTAACATTCGCATTGAAGAACACACCTACCGCTTTGACCTAAAAACACCAGGGGGAACCATTGAAAACATTAAAAGCGGGCTTCCCGGACGACATAATGTAGAAAATGCTGCCGGAGCGGCAGCCCTCGCTCTTGAATACGGCCTGAGCCCTGAAGAAGTAAAAGAAGGTATTGAAACCTTCAAAGGGGTAAAGCGCAGGTTTGAATACCACATCAAGACCCAAAACCTTGTATACATCGATGATTATGCGCATCATCCTACGGAGATCAATGCCCTGATCAATTCAGTACGGGAGTTGTACCCGCAGCATAACATAAGTGGTATTTTTCAACCACACTTGTATTCACGCACCCGTGATTTTGCCGATGGTTTTGCGGAAAGCCTGAATAAACTGGATGAGCTGATCCTGATGGATATTTACCCGGCACGGGAAAAACCCATCCCCGGTATTAACTCCACTATGTTATTAGAACGGATAAGTGATATTGAAAAATTACACCTTTCCACAGCGGACATCCTCACTCATTTCCGCCAGAAAAAACTAAGCAAAAACGTCATACTTACTATAGGTGCCGGTGATATAGACCAATTGGTGAACCCTCTTAAAATGGTTTTACTCAATGGCTAAATTCAAGAACATATTGTTTTGGAGCAGTGGGATTATAGTAATGCTGGTCATTTTTGCTTTTTCCGGCAACCAACATAAAACCCTCAGAACCAAGGGTATTCATATACATGTTGATCAGGCAGGCGGCTATCACTTTGTAAATCAGGAAGAGGTAGAGGCCTGGATACTGGATGAATACCCCTTTTTTGACAGTTTGTTCCTTCAAGAAATTAACATTCCGCTGTTAGAAGAAAGCCTTGATAATCACCCTTCTATCCGTAAAGCAGAGGTATATTCGAAGCTGGATGGTAGTTTGAGGATTGATGTATATCAGAAACAACCGGTTGTACGTGTACAAAACTCAGGAGCAGCTTTTTACATTGATGAACAGGGTGACAGTATGGCCCTTTCACCACGCTTCTCAGTAAAGGTTCCACTGGTTACCGGTAGAATGAATGCAGAAACCAGGGAAAAAGTGTATCACTTTTTTAAAGACTTACAGACCGATGAATTTTATAGAGATTTCTTCAGCGGTCTGAAGATAGAAACCAACGGAGAGTGGATTTTATACCCCAGGCCCGGTCGTCATACGGTATTAGCCGGCACTCCCGAAGACCTGGAAAGCAAGCTGAAAAAGCTTAAAAGTTTTTACCAAAATATAGGCACTGCAGAAAACATTGACCGTTTTAAAACGATAAACCTGAAGTATAGTGATCAGGTAATTTGTAGAAAATATTAGCGAATGAATCCCGACAAAATAGCCGTAGGGCTTGACATAGGAACCACCAAGATCGTTGCCATGATTGGCCGTAAGAATGAGTACGGCAAATTGGAGATCCAGGGTATGGGAAAAGCTAAATCACTGGGTGTACACCGGGGCGTGGTCACCAACATTACTCAAACCATAGAGAGTATTAAGCTGGCTATTGAAGAAGCCGAAAATGAGTCAGGCCTCTCCATTAAGAGCGTGGTGGTGGGTATTGCCGGTCAGCATATCCGAAGCTTACAACATAGTGATTATATCATCCGTCAGAATTCGGACGATGTGATTGAGGATAAAGACATTGACAACCTCATCCAGAACGTACACAACCTGGTGATGCTGCCTGGTGAGGAGATCATCCATGTGCTCCCACAGGAATATAAAGTAGACGGTCAATCCGAAATACGCGAACCCCGTGGCATGTATGGCAGTCGCCTGGAAGCTAACTTCCACATTGTAGTAGGCCAGATCAGTTCCATAAAAAATATTGGTCGTTGTGTAAAAAGCAGCAACCTGAATGTAGCTGACATCACTCTTGAACCTTTGGCTTCAGCCGAAGCTGTTCTGTCTCAGGAAGAAAAAGAAGCCGGTGTGGTATTGGTGGATATTGGTGGCGGAACCACGGATGTAGCCATCTTTAAGGATGGTATTATCCGTCACACCGCAGTAATTCCATTTGGAGGCAATGTAATTACTGAAGACATTAAGGAAGGCTGTTCCATTATTGAGAAGCAAGCTGAACTCCTGAAGATCAAATTCGGATCCGCCTGGCCCGGAGAAAATAAAGAGAACGAGATTGTAAGCATTCCCGGTTTACGGGGACGTGAGCCTAAGGAAATCTCCTTAAAAAATCTCTCCAAGATCATTCACGCCCGTGTAGTTGAGATTATTGAACAGGTATACCTGGAAATTAAGAATTATGGCTACGATGAAAATAAGAAGAAATTAATTGCCGGGATTGTGCTTACCGGTGGCGGCAGTCAGCTGAAGCATATTAAGCAGTTGGTAGAGTTTGTAACCGGTATGGATACTCGAATTGGATTTCCCAACGAGCATTTGGCCAGTGAGAGCGATGATGAATTCAGTTCACCGGTTTACGCTACCGCAGTGGGGCTGGTACTGAAAGGGGTCAATAAGAATCATACCGATGAAATAGCTGTGATTGACCCTAACAACGCCAACCCTCAAACCTACAAACAGGAAAAGAACCCCGAACCGCAGCCTCCTGAAAACGAGGTACAGAAACCGGAGGATGATATTACCGAACAGACTAGTGACAACTCTGAAGACAACGAACCGGCTCAGACTAAAAAACCCACTCAGCAACGCAAGGGTTTTCTGGAAAACTGGGCAGATAAGTTTCGTAACTTTTTAAATGATGATCTATAATAAACGTAGCTGAATATGAGCGACCAGAATCAAAATGACACTATTTCATTTGACTTACCTAAAAATCAGTCATCTGTCATCAAAGTGATAGGCGTAGGCGGAGGAGGAAGTAATGCAGTAAATCATATGTTTAGTATGGGTATCCGTGGTGTAGATTTCGCGGTATGCAATACTGATGCTCAGGCTCTTAGCAACAGCCCTGTACCCAATAAGATACAGCTTGGTGTAACCCTTACTGAAGGTTTGGGAGCCGGAGCCAACCCACAGGTGGGTGAACAATCTGCACAGGAAAGTATACAGGAAATTAAAAGCTTATTGGAAACCAATACCAAAATGGTATTTATCACCGCTGGGATGGGTGGTGGTACCGGTACGGGAGCCGCTCCTATAATTGCTAAAACAGCAAAAGAGTTAGGCGTGCTTACCGTAGGTATTGTAACCATGCCTTTCCTGTTTGAAGGGAATAACCGTAAGCAACAAGCGGAAAGGGGTGTGGAAGCCCTGCGCAGCAATGTTGATTCTTTGATTGTTATTAACAACAATAAATTAAGGGAGGTATATGGGAACCTGGGCTTTAAAGCTGGCTTTGCCAAAGCTGATGAAGTGTTAGCCACAGCTGCCCGTGGTATTGCTGAAGTAATTACCCACCACTATACGACCAATATTGACTTGCGTGATGCACGCACGGTACTGGCCGACAGTGGTACCGCCATTATGGGGTCATCCACTGCTTCCGGAGAAACCCGGGCCAGTGATGCTATTTCCTCAGCCCTTGATTCCCCCCTGCTTAATGACAATCATATTAAAGGTGCTAAAAATGTTCTCTTACTGATTGTTTCCGGGCAGGAAGAGATCACGATTGATGAAATCGGTGAAATCAATGACCATATTCAGATAGAAGCCGGAGGCAGTGCCAATATTATTATGGGTATTGGTGAAGATGAATCTTTAGGAAAAGACATAGCCGTAACCATTGTGGCCACGGGATTTGCCGCAGATCAGCAAGTGCAGGTCATTGGTGGTGAGCCTCAAAAGGTAGTGCATACCCTGGAGGATGAACAGGCCGTAAGCACCTCTGTATACAACAAGCCCATTCAGCATGATACAGATGATGAAGATGATATCATCAGCTCTGAACTGGCAAAAAGTGCAAAAGAAGAAAATAAAAAAAAGGAACAGGTAAATCTCTTTGATTTTGAAACTGAAGACCCCTTTGAAGCTGAGATTTATCCCGATAAGCCCCAGGAAGACCTTCATGCCTCAGATGTTGAAGAAGAGATAATGCTGGAAGAAACCACCCGTTTTGAGTTGGAGGAAGATATTCCCACTGAAGCAGAGTCAGCTGCCCCTGAAGCAGAAACCCCGCAAGAGGAAACTGCAGAAGAGATGGAACCGGTTTTCTCTATTGGTGATACAGAGGAAGAAAAGGCTCCTGAAGCAGAGTTTGAAATGGAAGAACCGGAAGAGGAAATCATACCTCAGCAGCCCGAGGCTGAAACCAAAACAGAAGAGCCCGTTTCTAAAAAGCAACCGCAGCAACAGCCTGAAGAAACCATTCGCTATTCATTGGAAGACTACCTCCACCTGGAGCAACATCTGAAATCTGCGGGAAGCAAACGTGAAGAGGAAAAGCCAAAAGCCGATAAACCCAAACCGGAAGAGGTTGAGGATGAGGACCTGCGTTTTGAAATAAAACAAGTTTCAGCCTCATCAAAACAAGATCACAACCCAAGGCCATCCGGCAATGTCTCGCCTGTAGACAGCCCGATTGAGGAAGGCATGCGCCTTAAAGCAGACGAGCGAAGAGCTAAGCTAAAAGCTTTCAACTATCGGTTTAAGAATCATCCTTTTTCTGTTGACGACACCGACAATGAACCCGCCTACAAGAGGCAGGGCGTAAATATTGAAAATGAAAAATACAGTAAAGAAGGACGCATAAGCCGGTTTAGTATTGATGATAGTGAGGACGGCAGCCAGATCAAGACCAACAACAGCTTTTTACATGATAACGTAGATTAAGATCTAAATATAGTTTCTTCAAAAACCGCCTTTCTGTTCTGGTCAGAGAGGCGGTTTTTTATATCTGGATGGTTTGTACGGTATAGCCGTCTATTCTTACCTTTGATTTCAAATACCAAAAAGCATGAGTTTATCCCAAAATATAGCCGAAGAAATGAAAGCCGCCATGAAGGCTAAAGACAAAGTACGTCTTGAAGCCCTGCGCAGCATTAAGTCTGCCATTCTTATGGCTAACACCGAAAAAGGCGGAGGTACTGATCTTTCGGAGGCGGATGAACTGAAGCTATTACAACGCCTGCAAAAGCAGCGTAAAGACTCTTTGGAGATATATGAACAACAGGGTCGTGAAGACCTGGCCAAAGAAGAGCGTGAGCAACTGACTGTAATCGAAACTTTTCTGCCCAAGCAAATGGACGAAGCAGAGCTCAAAGTCTATTTACAGGAACTGATTATACGTTTAGACGCCAAGGGACCTCAGGACATGGGTAAAGTTATGGGCACCGCTTCTAAGGAGCTGGCCGGTAAAGCGGATGGCAAAGCCATTTCGACCCAGGTTAAAGGCATCCTTACTGCTTAAACTGGGTTCAATTCTTAAAAAGGGAGTATGGTGTTTGTGACCAACACCATACTCCCTTTTTATTTATTCCTTTTATTTAATAATTGTACTGGAACTTCTGATTAAAACTTCCTTGTTGGTTGGTAAGGAAAAACTCTACTGAATTCTTACCTGCTTCCTGTATACTGGTCAGGTCGTAGCTTTCTGTTCGGGTGATGTACGCCTGACATAGATCGCCATAAGATTCATGTTGCAACATAAGCTGTGTAGGGGGTAAGGGTGGAGTTCCGCACCAGGGAACCACTTTATTCAGCCTGATCGAATGGTCATTTACACAACCTCCGGAATGGCTGTAGCTGATATATAAACAATCATTGGATATGGTAGCTGAGTTGATGGTTATGGGATCCTGAAAAGTGTTAGTGGTGTCCATAACATGATAAGGGTGTACTGGCTTACAACCTACTGTTTTGATGCAGTTTATCTCAACTATTTTACCCACCATGCAAATAGAACCCAGATCGGTTCTTTCCGTATAGTCAAATTCCACCTGCTGACCGGTTACCAGGTTAAAGTTTCCCGGCAGGGATGCCACTTCCAGCCGCTTGCCCCCGGAAAGTTCTATTACCTTGCCACAGCCATCTAAACCAGTTAAATCTCTTACTACTCCGGTATAGGGATATTTGCACCCACATGCTCCTTCGGTAAAAAACTTTATTCCATTCTGAAATTTAGCCACACAATCGTTGGAATAGGTTTTTCCGTCACAGCCACATACCGGATCGTAATCTTGCGTACAATACACATCAGAGCTTTTGCTTAACAGGCCCTGATCAATACATAAATCTGAATTATCCTTGCGACAAGAGGACAGGCCTGCCATTATCACTACGAGTAAACTGAGAATTGATATTTTCATAATCGGTCTTTTAAAACTAGATGCCAAAAGACCGGCAGGCGTTGCTTATTAAGGAATAATTACCGGTTCTCCCAGAAATTTAGGCTGAGTATGAAGCACATAAATATCCAGCATCATTTTAACCCGGGCCCCTATTTCCCGGAACTTTGACCGTGAACCCTCTGCCCCATCCACATCCCGGGCGTTGTAGCCAAAAGCATTAATGTCATTTTTACGGCCGAGGTAAATGGCTCTTTCGTTGTGAAACTTTTGGGAAACCACAATTACGTTTGTTACGCCAAATACTTCTTTGGCGCGCACCATAGAGTCCAGTGTGCGGAATCCGGCATAATCCAGAATAACTTTATCTACGGGCACACCATTCTTCACCAAGGCATCCCTCATGGCTCGTGGTTCATTGTAATTTTCCTCACTATTATCACCACTTACCAGTATGTACTGTACTTTGCCTGCCTTGTAAAGTTCCAGTGCAGCATCCAAACGGTATTTAAAATACCGGTTTATGGTACCGTTGGAGCCTCTGAAAGAAGTACCCAGCATAAGGGCCACCTTCTGATCAGGAAGATCACGAAGATCATCACTTAAAAAAGCTTTTGAAAAGTGTGAGGTATAACTATAAGAGCCCCAGCATACCATCATGAATGTTGCTACAGTCAGCAACATCAAAGTAAAGAGCCTGTGCATATTGGTTTAATCCTCGGGTAGGTAATCCTCTATCAGATCATTTTTGGTTTCAAAAAAACTTTCCTCACGGTAGGTATGTCTTTTCACAAAGCGCTTCAGGTCACGCTGTGTATCTTCATATTCATCCTCATCCAGGAATTTATTCTGCAGATTGTCGGTCAAAGCGGGTAGGTTTTCATCCAGCTCCTGTTGTATTTCTTCCAGATAGTCCTGCATTTCATTGTACATCATCTTACGGCCGTCAAAATCAGCATACTCTTCAACCTCTTTTTTTGATTCGTTATAGGCGGCCCGCAGATCATCCACAATAGTGCTCAAACTATCCATACCCCCTGCTTCAATGGTCTGTAAGTATTTACGCACCTGCGCATCTACCCTGAAAAAAGAAAGTGTCATATCACGGCTGTAGAGTGTAACCTCATCCAGCATACGGTATTCTTCCTCCATCTCTTCATCACGGGTAATAGTGAGGTAATGATTTTTTGCGAAGTGCTCTTCTGCTTCCTGAATACGATAAGCCGCCTCCAGCATTTCCTCTTCTGCCCTGTTTACTGCTTCGTAGTATTTCTTGAGATCTTCATACGAGTTGTAACGGTTCTTACTGAGCTCTTCCGCTACGCCAAAATTATTTTCAAAGGCATCAATGTACATTTGAAGAGAATTGATGTATTCTTTTTGAAGAATATCATAATCCTGGTAAGGGCCTAAACGCTTTACCGATTGCTGACTTTCTTTGGCCTGGTTAAGCACCATCTCCCGATATTTTACGATCCGCCTTTCATCTGCTGAACGAAGAGCGGCTTTTTGGTAGCGTAAATTCTTGATCCGCAGTTTACGGTTCTCATTCTGAAATTTACGGAAGTATGATTTGGGGTTGCTATAACGCTGAGCATCTACCTGAAGGGTAAAGCCCATTAAAAGCACAAAGGCCAGATATTTCATCATGGAGTTTTAGGTTTTCACAAATATAGGCTGAACACTGATATGCACAAAAAAACCCGGCAGCAGGAGCTACCGGGTTCTATTATATTGATGTTATGGTTTTTACATCATTCCGGGCATACCTCCGCCCATACCGGGAGGCATTCCACCTGCTCCGTTCTCTTCTTTAGGTATCTCAGTAATGGTAGCCTCGGTAGTAAGCAACATTCCGGCTACGGAAGAAGCATTCTCAAGGGCCACACGTGTTACTTTGGTAGGGTCAATAATTCCGGAATCCAGCATATTCTCGAATTTCTCGGTTTTTGCATTGTATCCAAAATCATCTTTACCTTCTTTTACCTTAGAAACAATTACGGATCCTTCCTGTCCGGCATTCTCCACAATCTGACGCAAGGGTTCTTCAATAGCACGGGAAATGATAGCCATACCAGTAGTTTCGTCATCGTTATCTCCTTTAGCACCTACCAAAGCCAGGGCAGCACGTACCAGCGCCACACCTCCACCAGGAACAATGCCTTCTTCAATGGCAGCACGGGTAGCCGCCAGAGCATCATCCACACGGTCCTTCTTCTCCTTCATTTCAACTTCAGAGGCAGCACCTACATAAAGTACAGCTACACCACCGGCTAATTTGGCCAGACGCTCCTGTAGTTTTTCTTTGTCATAGTCAGAAGTGGTCGTTTCTATTTGTGCTTTGATCTGGTTTACACGCGCTTTGATATCATCAGCTGAACCGGCACCATTTACCAATGTAGTATTGTCTTTATCAATGGTCACTTTTTCAGCTGTACCCAGCATGTCAACTGTAGCGTTTTCCAGCTTATAACCTCTTTCTTCAGAGATTACTGTACCACCGGTAAGGATAGCGATATCTTCCAACATAGCTTTTCTGCGGTCTCCAAAACCAGGGGCTTTCACTGCCGCTACTTTCAGGCTTCCGCGGATCTTATTTACCACCAGGGTAGAAAGAGCTTCACCATCCAGATCTTCTGAAATGATCAACAGAGGTTTTCCGCTTTGCGCCACTGGCTCAAGAACAGGCAGAAGTTCCTTCATATTACTGATCTTTTTATCATAAATCAGGATATAAGGATTTTCCAGTTCAGCGATCATTTTATCAGTATCGGTTACAAAGTAGGCCGAGAGATAACCCCGGTCAAACTGCATACCTTCCACTACATCTACGTACGTTTCAGTTCCTTTAGCTTCCTCAACGGTAATTACACCTTCTTTCTTCACTTTGGCCATCGCCTCAGCAATCAGCTTACCAATGGTATTATCATTATTGGCAGAAATTGAAGCTACTTGTTCAATTTTATCAGAACTGTCGCCCACTTCTTTAGACTGTCCGCGGAGATTCTCTACGATCATTTCCACAGCTTTATCCATACCACGCTTAAGGTCCATTGGTGAGGCACCAGCCGCTACGTTTTTCATTCCCTGGCTGTAGATAGCCTGAGCCAAAACAGTAGCTGTAGTAGTTCCATCACCAGCGATGTCAGCGGTCTTAGAGGCTACTTCTTTTACCATCTGAGCACCCAGGTTCTCGATCCTGTCTTCCAGCTCAATTTCTTTAGCTACCGACACACCATCTTTGGTTACCATAGGAGAACCAAAAGACTTTTCGATAACTACGTTACGCCCCTTAGGACCGAGTGTTACTTTCACTGCATCTGCCAGTTGATCTACCCCTCTTTTCAAGGCATCCCTGGCTTCCAGGTTGAATTTTATTTCTTTAGCCATGATTATATTATTATTTTAAATTTTTTGATTGGACTAATTGAATGGACTAACCGAGTATGGCAAAAATGTCGGATTCACGCATAATGAGATAATCTTTTCCCTCATGCTTGATCTCCGTACCACCATACTTACCGTAAAGCACACGATCACCAGCTTTTACAGTCATAGGCTCATCTTTTTTTCCGTTACCTACTGCTACAATAATACCTTGCTGGGGCTTTTCCTGAGCGGTATCCGGAATGATGATACCAGAAGCGGTTTTCGTTTCAGCAGCACTTGGTTCTACCAGAACCCGGTCTGCCAATGGACGAAGGTTAATATCTGCCATTGTGTTATTTATTTTTGGTTATACTTTAAAATTTATGAACGATTTCCCTAATGTCAGAAAGTATGCCAAGGGCTATAACTGACAGCATGACATTTTTGACTGGGCTTATGGAAGCGAGGCCATAGAGTCTGAATAGAAAAAGAGTGTATATCCTCCATATGAACGCTCTTCCTTTTGGGAATAATAATGCTGAAGGTCGATGCCTTGCCTATCGAAAGCCCGGTCCGAATCTTTCTCATGTTTTTCGGTTACCACCAAAACCGGTTTATAGGTTTCCATAAATTCTTCCATAGGTGTAAAATCATCCCAAACCGGAAGCACATAAGCGGTTTTAGTCCATATTAAGCCCGTAGCCCAGGTACCCGCTACTGCCCGGCCTTTAAAATCGTATTTCTCAAAGTGGTTTATTATTTCCGCTGATCTATAGGTTCGCTCTGTCATTAACCTCGTTAATCCGGAGCTATGTAAGATCACCGTGAGGACAAGTATTACCAGAGCCAGTAGTTTTCCGGATAAATGGGCCGACTTAAACGCACTGTATATAAACACCGCGTTCCACAATGCTAGTGCAAACACCAGGCTTAGCGTATAACGGGCTGGCACCCACTGTATGAAAACCTTGTGATATTCCAGCAGCAACCATATTCCGGCCAGGCTAAACAGGTACTTTTCTTCAAGCTTCAACGTATTTCTGTTACGGATAACCGAAATCAGGCTCAGTGCAAAAAACAGGTTTAAGCAAAGGTTCTCAGGGCGTAGAAAAAAGGTACGTATGTTTCCGGCTAAGGCTTTCAGTCCGTTCCAGTCACCAGAATAACGATGAGTAACCTGCCCGGCTATTACCTTATCAAAAACCGGTTGAACGTGCACATACCACCCAAAACCATAAAATAAGATAGCTGCTGCATATAACCCAAACAAGGTGATTATATAAGGTTTAAAGCGACTATTATTAGTATGCAACTTACATAGAAAGATCAATAACAGTGGAAAAACCATCGTATAGGCAAACTGTACTTTCAGACAAACCACAGTGAAAAGCCCGACAAAATGCAGAACCAGCCAAAACCAACTGTTTTTTACGGAGTCGGACCTCTTCAGGAAAATAAAGCCAGCCGCAAGGCTTGCCAAAATCAATTGAACGGCCATAACCTCAACCATGGCAAAATGAAAAAACTGAAAAAACTGATAGTGCATTCCGCCAATAAGTATCAGACTGACACTGATAAGCGGTTTATTCAACAGAAAGCTAAAGATGAGAAACAGGAGTAAGGAAGCAATTAACACCGCTAATCTGGCGCTCTGGCGCGAGGTGTCAAAAAGATGAAATACGCCTGCCATATAAAGATTGAAGGCAGGGGATTTAACCAGGTTATCACATTCCGCTAAACCCCAACTACCATGATTGATATAATTCCGGGCTTGGCTGGTATTTAAACCTTCGTCAGTAAACGGGCCTCGGCTATGTGAAATATCAATGGAAGGGTCGGCCTCCACAAATTGAAATTGCAGAACAGCAAATGCGGCAAAGCATAGCGCAAACCCAAACCACCGGATATTAAAAGCTGTACACATTGAACGGCTTAAAATAAAAAACCCCGCAATTGAGATTGCGGGGTTCTTGTTAAAGTTATCAGCGTTTTATTGCTCTCCTCCTTCATCTTCAACCGGCTCGGGAAAATCTTGTTGCAGTTGTTGCGCTTCTCCTGCAGGAGGAGCTACCGGAGCGGCCTGGGGAATATTATTAAGCTCGCCTTCTATCAAAGACTCTTGTTCTTGTGGTGCATTACCAAAATTAGGATTCAGGGTAACGTTAGCCGCTAAAACCAAAACAGCTAAAGCTATAGCTAAAGCCCAGGTCCCACGGTCTAAAAAGTCAGTAGTTTTTTTAACACCACCAAAAAGCTGGGTACCGCCACCACCAAATGATGAGCTTAAACCTCCTCCTTTAGGGTTTTGGATCAATATGATCAAAACAAGTAGTATACATGTGATGATGATCAGAACAGAGAATAATAACATCATAATATTCCGGCTTATTTACTCTTTTTCAGTTTTTTTATTTCCAAAATTTGGTCGGCAAAGAAACCACTTTTTTCGGGATATTTCAATTTTAAGATCTGATAAGCTTTAATTGCCTTATCAAAATGACCTTGCTTAATGTACACCTTTGCAAGCGTTTCGGTGATCAAAGCCCCGTCATCCGAGCCTTGCAATTGGTTCATATTAATACGCGCTACAGGAGGTTCTGCCGTTTTTCCTTTTTGCTTGAGCTTAGGAAGTTTTTCCACAAAAGTGTCAAAAAGCTCCACCTTTTCTTCAAAACCCATTCCAACATCGCCAGGTTTAGCTTTAGGTGGTGTAGTGTCCTGATCTGCCGGATCATTTTTTGAAAGTCGCTTCAGCCATTCTGAAAAGCTATGTTCTTCCGCAGGGTCCAAAGTTTGTAAACCGGAGGTTTGCTGATTGCCTTGTGCATCTATACCACCGGCTGCTTCCTCATCAATTATAAATAAAGGTTCGGAAGCCGTCTCTTCTTTCTCAATTGGTTCATCACCCGATGCTACACCTTCTCCATCAGCCTTATCCGGTTGATGATCATATTCTGGCTGTGGCTCTGCGGCCACAGGCATTTCTTCTGCACCTATTTCTTCCTCCTTTGAGGATTGGGTTATAGGTTCTACTTCTTTTTCAGGTTTTTCATCCTGGGGCAGAGGCTCGGGTTTGTCTTTTTTAAGACTTTCCAGTTTTTCGCGGATACCTTTGATGCGCTCATCCATTGGAGAGGCACTTTCCTCCTTTGGTTTAGCTCCGTATTGCTCACGCATTTTACGGCTATGCTCTAAAATAGCTCTTATACGCTCATTGGCGGTTAGCGAGCTATCATCCACCGGTTCATCTTCTGCCCCGGCTTCACCTGTAACCTCCTCTGTATGCGGCTCTTCACTTTCTGCCGGCTCAGGATCTTCCTTTTTTTCTTTTTCAGCTATGGGTTCAACAGGCACTTTTTCTTTCTGTGGTTCCTGATTCTCTCCCTCTACACGCTTTACAATTTCTTCTTCTGAATCTTCTTTTGTGGGAGAAGGAAATACCTCATCAGACTCTATAGTTTCCAGCTCTTCCCTGGGCACTGTTTCTACTCCCTCAAACAATTCGTAAAGCACGGTTCTGTTATTGGTAAGTATAGAGGTTTTACCTAATTGTTGATTGAAAAGGTGTTCACTTGAATTTTTAAGACGAATGGCATACAGTAATTGAACCGCCTGGCTGTATGGGTATTTCAGGGCCAGTTTTTTTAACTCAGCTACTTCCTTGCGGTGTATTTTACCGGGCCGTTCAAGTAAGGTTGTAAATTCCTGTGCATCCACGATTTACCAATTGCCTATTGACTGGTTTAAAATATTCTCCGAAAGCTCCTGGGTAATTTGTTCTATCAAAGTGCTTTCCACCGCTGAAAGATCTTCTGTTGCATCAAAATCCGCAAAACGGGAGAATCGCTGATCAAAACCCTTTTTCGGCTCTAATTTGTTCGTAAATATAACATTTACAGTTACAGTCAGGCGGTTTTGCGCCACCGCTCCAAAATCATCGGCTTGGGCATTTATGGGTTCTATTTTATAATCAACTATGGATCCTTCAAAATGAAGATCTCCGCCTCTTTCCTGAAGTTCAAGAGACGTTTGCTGAACAAAAATATCCCGCAATGTTTCTGTAAAAGTTTGGCTTAATTGCGGCTGAACCAAATTGGCATTATTCTGAAAGAAGTCAATGGAAACGGTTTTCGCATCACCTACATCACCCCCGGTAAAAGAATAACCTCCGTTACAGGCCACCAAAAGAATGATGCTAAAAAGGCTAAGGATCTTTTTCACTACAGGTTATATTGCTTGATTTTGCGGTACAAAGTCCGTTCCGAAATACCCAACTCTGTAGCTGCGTCTTTTCGCCTGCCCGCATTGCGTTCCAGGGCTTTCCGGATCAGTTCCAACTCTTTATCTTGCAGAGAGAGGTTCTCTTCTTCTACCGTTTCATGATCTGTATCAAAAGTCTCAGGGTGTAATTCCGTATTCCCCTCCTTGTAAATAGGCAGGTATTTTTGTTTATCATCACCTGTATCCTGATCCTCGTCTTCATCTCCATATATTTTATGGATCAGCTGACTGTTGTCTTCTTCAAAGCCCTCAGAAACTCCGTTTTTCATCAGCTCCAAGGTTAACTTCTTCAGATCATGAAGATCATTCTTCATATCAAAGAGCACCTTATATAAGATTTCCCGTTCATTACTGAAATCGCTCTGCTGCTTTTTATCTTCATATAAAGCAGGAAGTTCACTTTTACCCATACCCGGTAAGTAACTCATCAAAATATCAGGCCCTATTTCACGATTCTGTTCTACTACTGACAGTTGTTCGGCCAGATTTCGCAACTGCCTGATATTTCCGGGCCAACGATAGTTCTTCAATAATTCAACGGCATCTGAATTTAACCGGATAGGGGGTAAATGGTATTTATCGGCAAAATCTGCCACAAATTTCCGGAAGATCAGATGCACATCATCCTTGCGTTCCCGCAAAGGCGGGATCTTGATCTCTACCGTATTTAAGCGATAATAGAGGTCTTCACGAAATTTACCTTTGCGGATGGCATCAATCAGATCTACATTAGTGGCGGCAGTAATTCTCACGTTGGTTTTTTGTGATTTGGACGAACCTACTTTTATGAATTCACCCGTTTCCAAAACCCGTAAAAGACGCACCTGAGTGGAAAGAGGAAGCTCCCCTACCTCATCTAAAAATATGGTTCCTCCGTCTGCTTCTTCAAAATACCCCTTACGGGCTCCGGTGGCCCCGGTAAAGGCTCCTTTTTCATGACCAAACAGCTCACTATCTATAGTTCCTTCGGGAATAGCTCCGCAGTTAACGGCTATGTATGGATTATGCTTGCGGTGTGACTGGCCATGTATGATCCTCGGAATAGCCTCTTTACCTACACCGCTTTCACCTGTAATTAATACAGATATATCGGTAGAAGCAACCTGCATGGCTTTATTAAGAGCACGGTCAAGAAGTGCTGAAGCACCAATAATTCCGTAACGCTGTTTTATTTCCTGAATTGAACTCACTTTATATAATACTTTGTTTCAATAGGTTGCTCCTGATAAATCAGGGTTCCCGTTGATCGGTTTACCACATACGGCTTAAAAGCCCTGATCTTAAGATAATAGGCTTCCGGCAAGGGTTTACTGAGTTTTAATTTTTTTACCCGGCCGCTGCCTATCCCTTTCCAAATCTCATTTCCTTCCCGGTCAAAGGCTTTCACTTCTACACCGGTGGTGAGGTTTTCCACACAATATCCCTGGCTGGTATCTATCACACAGAAAGTAAAAACCCCTTTCCCCTTAATTTGATCATTCGTAACAGTTATACTCAGGTTATTGTCTATCCAGCGGTCGCCAATTTTTTCCTGAGCAAAGCCGCATAATGAAACCAGGCTCAGGCCTGTTATTAAGGTTATTGTTTTCAATTTATTCATCAACTTTTTCTCCTAATAAGGTAGCAGCTGTGCAATCTTTGATCTTTACATGAACAAAGTCTCCGGGCTTTTCGTCTTGCTTTGGAAATACCACTACTGTATTTTGAGTGGTGCGACCGTACCAATCGTCATCCGATTTTTTAGAAGTACCCTCAACCAGTACCTCTTCTGTTTTTCCGATACGGGCCTGGTTACGTTCCAACGAATGTTTTTGTTGCAGATCAATGATTTCTGTTAACCTGCGTTTTTTTACTTCCAGCGGAATATCATCTTCCATTTTTCGTGCCGCATAAGTATTAGGGCGTTCAGAATAGTAAAACATATAACCGAAGTCATAACGCACATATTCCATCAGGCTCAGTGTTTCCGAATGATCCTCTTCTGTTTCAGTAGGAAAGCCGGTAATTATATCATGTGAAATGCCGCAGTCCGGAATAATTTTTCGTACTCTGTCAATAAGTCCAAAATACTCTTCACGGTTATGTCCACGATTCATCAACTTGAGAATGCGGCTTGAACCTGACTGTACCGGTAAGTGAATGTAGTTGCAAATATTATGGTATTTAGCAATTACATGAAGCACATCATCCAGCATATCCTGGGGGTTGGAAGTAGAAAAACGGATGCGCATACCGGGAACGGCTAAAGCCACTTTTTCCAGTAATCCGGCAAAATCTACCGCAGAGGCCTTTGCGGCATCACTTGCCTTATCAAGGTCTTTTTTGAGACCACCACCATACCACAAATACGAATCCACATTCTGCCCTAAGAGAGTTACCTCCTTGTAACCATTGGCCCACAGTTGCTCACATTCCTCTACTATGGTTTGAGGGTTTCTGCTTCTCTCTCTGCCTCGTGTAAAAGGTACTACACAGAAAGTGCACATATTATCACACCCCCTCGTAATAGATACAAATGCCGTAATACCATTACTTCCCAAACGAACCGGATTTACATCCGCATATGTTTCTTCTTTGGAGAGTATCACGTTTACAGCCTTGCGTCCTGCATCTATTTCCTTTACAAGGTTGGGCAAGTCACGGTAAGCATCAGGACCGACCACCAGGTCCACCAGTTTTTCTTCATCCAGCAGCTTACTTTTAAGCCTTTCTGCCATACAACCCAATACCCCTATCTTCATTTCGGGCTTAGCCCCTTTTATCTTATTGAAACTGGTAAGGCGCTTACGCACTGTTTGCTCGGCTTTATCGCGAATACTACAGGTGTTTAACAATACCAGGTCTGCTTCCTCCATATTACGAGTGGTGCCGTACCCTTCCCTGGAGAGTATGGAAGCTACGATCTCACTATCCGAGAAATTCATCTGACAACCATAACTTTCGATGTAGAGTTTTTTTTCACGCTCTCCATTCTCCAAAACCAAAGCTTCTCCCTGCCGGGTCTCGTTTATTTCTTTTTCCCCTTTAATCAATTCAGCCATTAACCTTTACTCATCTAAAATTTGCAATGGCAAAGCTACAAATAGCATTCCGCTTATGCCAGTTTGACAGATCAACTTTAACGTTCTCATGATCATTGATTTGGACTAATCGAAAACAAATGATTTATTTTGGCGGTTTGAAAAACACACTAACACATCTTCGGAAATGCCAAAGAACCTTGTAATTGTAGAGTCACCCGCTAAGGCTAAGACTATTGGAAAATACCTCGGGAAAGATTTTCAGGTAGAGTCCAGCTATGGCCATATACGCGATCTTGTATCAAAGGACATGGGAATTGATATTGAAAACAATTACAATCCTAATTATGCTGTTCCTAAGGAGAAAAAGGAAGTTGTTAAAAAACTTAAGAAACTTACTAAAGACGCTGAAACCGTTTGGCTTGCATCGGATGAGGATCGTGAAGGAGAGGCCATTGCCTGGCATCTGGCTGAAGCTTTGGACCTGAATCCCAGTACTACTAACCGGATTGTTTTTCACGAGATTACTAAAACCGCTATTGAAAAGGCCATACAAAACCCCAGGCGCATAGATCAAAATCTGGTAAATGCACAACAGGCACGTAGAATTCTGGACCGCTTGGTAGGCTTTGAGTTATCACCGGTGCTCTGGAAGAAAGTGCAGCGTGGTTTATCCGCGGGCCGTGTACAATCTGTTGCAGTACGCCTGATCGTAGAGCGGGAAAAAGATATCCGTAATTTTAAATCAGTTACTTATTTCAGGGTAGTAGGAGAGTTTTCCAATTCTGAAGGTAAATCGTTTAAGGCTGAGCTGAGCAGCCGCTTTGATACTGAAAAAGAAGCCCGTGAATTCCTGGAAAAATGTAAAGGAAGCAACTTTACCATAAATAGCATTGAGACCAAGCCAGCTAAAAAGTCACCAGCGGCACCCTTTACCACTTCTACGCTTCAACAGGAAGCTTCCCGAAAGCTATACTTTTCGGTGGGACAAACCATGTCAGTAGCACAAAAGCTTTACGAAGCCGGACACATAACCTATATGCGTACAGATTCGGTAAACCTTTCTGACCTGGCTTTGAATACGGCTCGCAAAGAAATTACGGAACAATACGGTGATCAATACACCAAAACAAGAAAATATTCAACCAAAAGTAAGGGAGCTCAGGAAGCACATGAAGCTATACGACCTACTTTCATTGATAAACATGCGGCTGGTTCTGATGCCAACCAAAAGAAATTGTACGACCTGATATGGAAGCGTACCATAGCCTCTCAAATGAGTGACGCACAACTGGAACGCACCGTATTGCGTATCTCCACACCCAAAAATAATCTTGAGTTTGTGGCTCGTGGAGAGGTGATCAAGTTTGATGGTTTTCTTAAGGTATACCTGGAAGGCACCGATGATGAAGACGGTGAGGAGCAGGAAGGAATGCTTCCGGCATCTAAAAAAGGGGAGCAATTAAATGCTGATGAGCTAACAGCTACACAGCGCTTCACCAAGCACCCTCCGCGGTTTACAGAGGCCAGCCTGGTTAAAAAGCTGGAGGAACTCGGTATTGGCAGACCGTCTACGTACGCTCCCACTATTTCCACTATTCAAAAGCGTAATTACGTTGAAAAGTCAGATCTGGAAGGTGAAAAAAGAGAATATATGCAGTATACACTTGCCAACAGTAATCTTGTGGAGCAAAAGCTATCAGAAACAACTGGAGCTGATAAAGGCAAGTTAATGCCTACAGACATTGGCATGGTAGTGAATGATTTTCTGGTTGAGCATTTTAAGAATATTCTGGATTATCACTTTACGGCTAGCGTAGAAGAGCAATTTGATGAAATTGCCCGTGGGAAGGAGCAATGGGATCATATGATCGATTCATTCTACAAAGACTTTCATCCCCACCTGAAGGACGTGGAAGAAAATTCAGAGCGTGCTAAAGGTGAACGCCTGTTAGGTGAAGATCCTAAAAGCGAAAAACCTGTGTATGCCCGTATTGGACGTTACGGCCCGATGATACAGATAGGGGAAGCCGATGATGAAGAAAAACCCAAATTTGCCAGCCTGATGAAAGGCCAGCACATCAATGACATTTCATTGGAGGAAGCCCTTGAACTTTTTAAACTCCCACGTTCCCTTGGTGAATTTGAGGAGTTCACGGTTTCGGCAAACGTGGGGCGCTTTGGGCCTTATGTGCGCTACGGTAACAATTTTGTTTCCATGAAACCTAAGGAAGGTGACGATCCGATGAGTATTACTTTGGAACGTGCCATTGAATTGATAAAGGCTAAACAAGAAGCGGATAAGAACAAGTTCATAGCCCGTTTTGATGAAGAAAAGCCGGTAATTGAAGTCCTGAATGGTCGATATGGACCTTACATTAAATCAGGCAGAAAAAACTTTAAGATCCCCAAGGACAAAGAACCAGCTTCATTAAGCCGGGAAGATTGTTTAGAAATTATAAATGCAGCTCCGGAACCTAAAAAGCGTAAGCCCCGCAAAAAATGACGCTTGAAGACTTTCTCTCACCGGTTCGTCAGAGTTTAATAGAAGATCATGAAAATCTTCATCCGCAGGCGCTGGTTCATCACATACACAAGCACACCGAGATGGAAGGCATTCCGGATCTTTCCGGCTTTAGCATAGCCTTGTTAGGAGTTATGGAAGACCGGGGTACCGGTAATAACCGGGGTACCGCGAAGGCTCCGGATTCCGTGCGTAACTACATCTATCAGCTTTTTAAAGGAAAATGGAGTAGTCCGATAGTTGATCTTGGAAATATTTACAGTGGAGAAACCTTGCGTGATTCGTATGTAGCCGTTAAAGAAGTGATTAATCACCTGCTTAAAAAAGGTATTACACCGGTAATTATTGGTGGCGGCCAGGATCTTACCTACGCAAATTACCGTGCTTATGATGGGATGGAGCAGACGGTCAATCTGGTTTCAGTAGATTCAAAATTTGACCTGGGAAGGCATGATGCGCAAATTGGTGCTGAAAACTTTCTGAGTTTTGTGGTATTGGAAAAACCCTATATCCTTTATAACTACAGTAATATCGGTTATCAAACCTATTTTGTAAACCAGGATGAGATAGATCTGATGGAACGTATGTACTTTGACATACATCGCCTGGGTGTATTCCGGAATAATATCCGGGAAGCAGAACCCGTACTGAGGGATGCCGATATCGTAAGCTTTGATCTTTCAGCCGTAAGACAAGCAGATGCTCCGGGTAACCTGAATCACTCGCCTAATGGTTTTAGCGGAGAAGAAGCTTGTGCCTTAAGCCGGTATGCGGGCATTAGCGACAAGGTATCTTCTTTCGGAATTTATGAGCTTAATCCTGAATTTGACAACCAGGGCCGCACTGCTCACCTTGTAGCGCAGATGATATGGTATTTTATCGAAGGTTATAACGGCCGGAAAGGAGATTATCCATTTGCATCCAAAAAGGATTATGATCGTTTTACAGTTTTGATAAACGAGGGAGAACATGAGCTGGTATTTTATCGGAGCAATCTTAGTGAACGATGGTGGATAGAAGTCCCGGTTAAAGCCGAGAGTAAACATTTAAGCAGTGACCGCCATCAACTGGTTCCCTGCTCATATGATGACTACCTCAGAGCATGTGAGAATGATATTCCGGTACGCTGGTGGTTAGCCTTAAAAAAGACCGTGTAGGGCTATACCGACAGGGATCCACAGGTTAATTTTCATTAAAATTAACCTGTCATTAACATTTTCTTGTTCAAAATTTTATCTTTGGAGATTTCAACGCTTATAGTAAAGATTTAAAACAACCCTACAACCCTGCGTTTATGAGAAAAATTTACGCGCTTTCCTTTTTGCTTACCCTTCCTTTTATTGGGCAGGCTCAGCAAAATGTGCAGTTTACCCAATACATGTTTAACAAGGTTTATTACAATCCGGCAGTGGCAGGTACAGGAGGTGCAATTTGTCTGAATGCGCTGCACCGCAGCCAGTGGGTAGGTTTTGAAGGAGCACCAACTACTCAGAATATTAATGGAAATATCCCTGTACGAGCAGTTCATGGCGGGTTTTCTGTAAGTGTAATAAATGATCAAATTGGTTTCTTCCAAAATATTGAAGCTGGATTAGGTTACGGATATCAATTGGAACTTTCAAGAGGAACCCTTGGCTTCGGGGTAGGAGTACGGTTTATCAATAACTCTGTAAGCGGAGCTGAATGGCGCCCTTCTGATCAAAACCCTACAGATCCCGGCATCCCGGGTTCCACCGCTTCAGGCTTATCTGTTGACCCCACCTTTGGTGTGTATTACAATAGTGAAACATTTTGGGGAGGTGCTTCAAGTGTAAATCTTATCGAAACCACCTCAGCACTTAACGGCTCTATCGGAGCAGTGGGTTACCGCAATGCCAGGCACTATTATATTATGGGTGGTTATAACTGGCAAATACCAGCCAGTAACTGGGTGTTAATGCCCAGCACTCTTATTAAAACTGATGCGCGCAGCTCCCCTACATTTGACGTGAATGTGATGGGGATGTACAATAACAAGTTTTGGGGAGGCGTTACATACAGGCTACAAGATGCTGTAGGAGTGAATCTTGGGTACCAGATCTTACCCTCACTTAAAGCAGGTTACTCTTATGATGTAGCAATTGGGGATCTTTCTTCTCAAGGCGGAGGGAGTCATGAGATCATGTTGAAATATTGTTTTAGAATAGAAATTCCCCCACGGGAAAAAGGAAGTTATAGAAATCCAAGATTTTTGTAATATAGCGCTCTTGCTTTAGTTGCGCTATTATGCACCGATGAATTAACAAGGTAGGATATGAAAAAACTGATTATCACCACAATAAGCTTAGTAATGCTGGCTGCTTGCAACAGTAACCCGCATGGCGAATTGGTTGGCGTTCAGGACAGACCGGAGTTCTATCCATCAGAACCTTATGGAATGGTTTACATTCCTCAGGGCTCTTATAATATGGGTAATGCAGATCAGGATGTACCTTATTCAATGATCTCAGCTACTAAAACGGTTTCCGTGCCAGCATTCTGGATGGATCAAACCGAAATCACCAATAATGAGTACCGCCAGTTCGTATATTGGGTCCGGGATTCTATACTAAGGTACCGCCTTGGTGAAGATGGTCTTGTAGAAGGTTATGAGTTTAATGATGCTGCTAACAAGGAGGATCCCACCTTCTTTGAAGAGTACGTTGCTCTTAATTACCCTGACTCCATGCAGCGCAGATTAGACTGGGAACCTTACCTGGAATGGGAAACAAGTCGTTACCCCAGTGCTGAATACACTGAAATAATTCAAGGCCTTTATTTACCACCTGAAGAAATGTTCATGGGTCGTAAAATGATTGATGCCCGTCAATTAAATTATGCCTATTTCTTTATAAATAAACAAAAAGCCTCTAAAAAGTCTAATCGTGTAATTTTTGACTACAAAGACGAAAATCAGGATGGTGAGTATTTTTCTTATCGTGATTACATTAAAGAATCCAAGGATATTTCGGATCGTAGTTCATTTTTTGAAGGTGGTGTAATCAATATTTACCCTGATACCCTTTCGTGGATTCATGACTTTACCTACAGTTATAATGACCCTATGCACGATAAGTATTTCTGGCACCCTTCTTATGATGACTACCCGGTAGTTGGTGTGAACTGGAAGCAGGCCCGTGCATTTTGTAATTGGAGAACCAAGTTTCGCAATGACTTCCTTCATGATGAAGGAGAACCTGTAGAACAAGAGTTTCGTCTGCCCACAGAAGCCGAATGGGAATATGCTGCGCGTGGGGGACAGGATTTGATGACCTATCCCTGGGGAGGGCCTTACGCTATGAACAGCGCGGGTTGCTACCTTGGTAACTTCAAACCTCTAAGAGGTAATGTAACTGCTGATGGTGGATTTTATCCTGTTACTGTTACCGCGTACAGTCCTAATGATTTTAACCTCTACAATATGGCTGGAAACGTTTCAGAGTGGACCAATACCGCGTTTGAAGCAGCATCCTATTACTACGTAAGTGATATTAGTCCTAACTTCGAGTACAATGCTTATGAAAATGATGATGAAACCTTAAAGCGTAAAGTTATTCGTGGTGGAAGCTGGAAAGATGTAGCTTATTTTATGCAAGTAAGTACCCGTGATTATGAATATCAGGATACTGCTAAGTGTTATGTAGGCTTCCGTACGGTTCAAAGCTTTATGGGTCGTGACATTAAAGACTTTTAACTCTCTCAAAACAACACGTTAAATCTTATTTAATTTAAATTTCGAATACAATGGCGTTAATTGATGTAAACAGCAAAAGATTCAAAAACTTCATGTCCAAGCTTTACGGTATCGGTGCTTCCGTAGTAATTCTTGGAGCAATGTTTAAAATCCTTCATTACCCCGGTGCCGATTTTATGTTGGTATTAGGTTTAACTACTGAAGCTGTAATCTTCTTTTTCTCTGCTTTTGAGAAACCACATGAGGAATACGATTGGACTTTAGTTTATCCCGAACTAGCCGGTATGGAAGATCCGGATGATGAAGTAAGAGGTGAGAACAGACTTACCCCTACTCAGGAACTTGATAAAATGTTAGAAGACGCCAAGATAGATGGTGAGCTTATAGAAAGTTTAGGTTCTGGTTTACGAAAATTTGGCGATGCCGCCAGCAAATTAAATGTTACGGTTGACGCTGCCGCTGCTACCCAGGAATATGGTGAGCAACTGAGCCTGGCTTCTAAAAACATGGAATCACTTAACGCATTATACGCGGTTCAGTTGGAAAGTTCAGCTAACCATATGGAGGCTCAAAATTCACTTATTGAAAAACTGAGTTCTTCCATCAATGATTCTGAGCGTCTGGCCGATGAGGTATCTAATCTTGCTCAAAACATGAACCAGCTGAACTCCGTATATGGAGGTATGCTGTCTGCCATGAATATCAATAAGAACTAATTTGAGTTTTCAAACGACCCTTTAATTCTAAATCAAAAAGACTGACCTGATATGGCGAGTGGAAAACTGACACCGAGGCAAAAGATGATCAATATGATGTATCTCGTATTGACTGCTCTTCTGGCTCTAAATATTTCTAAGGATATCCTGGAAGCTCTTACCAAGCTTAACGCCAGCTTGGACCAAACCGTGCAAACGGTGGATAAAAAGAATGCTTCCATTTATTCTAAATTTGAGTCTGCTTACGCGCAGGATCCTCAAAAAACCAAACAATGGAGGGATATGGCTCTTAATGTTAAAAAAGAGTCAGATGAACTATACACCTACATTGCCGGCCTTAAAGAAAAGCTTGTAGAAGTAAGTGGTGGTTATGAGGAAGGAAGTACAACGGTTCCCAAAAGTTTGGATGCCCGCGAAAAACCTGCTAACTATCTCTTAAATGAGAAACACGCTTCTGAACTCAGAAAGAAAATTGAGAATTATCGCAGCTCTATTAAGGGTTATGCAAATAATGATCAGTTAAAAAGTAATATCGAAACTACCTTCAGCACGACTGATCAACCGGTGGGTGAAGATAAAGTGATGACGAGTTGGGAAAAAGCCAATTTTGAACATTTTCCCTTAGCTGCTATCCTACCTTTCTTAACTGACTATCAGGCCAAGGTTCGTAATACTGAATCTGACGTTATTAGTGAATTGCAAACCAAGATTGGAGAATCCGACCTTAAGTTTACTGATGTTCGGGTTATTGTAGATTCCAAGTCCAATTATGTTACCCAGGGTGATGAATATGAGGCTGAAGTATTTCTTGCTGCGTATGACGCCACCCAGGAACCGGTAATTCTTGTAAACGGTGAAGCTCTGCCTGCCGATCAGATCAGTGAAGGTAAAGGTCGTGTGAAGTTTAAAGCCGATGGTGTAGGCGAGAAGAAATGGGGTGGTAAAATTAAGATCACTCAGATCGGTAAAGGAGAAGTAGAATATGATATTCCCGAGCAAAGCTATACGGTTGCTCCTCCTACAGCTGTTATCTCTCCTACTAAGATGAATGTGCTTTATAAAGGTGTGGATAACCCAATTGAAATTGGTGTTCCAGGGGTTGACCCTTCTAAAATACGTGTTAGCGGTGTGCCCTTGTCTGGATCTAATGGGAATTATATCGCTGATGTTTCAAACGTAAGCGCTCGTGAGGTTAATATTCAGGTTTCTGTGGAAGATACCGATGAAGAAGGAAAGAAATCTGTACGTCAGGTTGGGGTTAAGAAATTCCGTATTAAGGGTTTACCTCCTGCAACCGGAATGGTTTTCGGTAAAACCGAAGGTATTGTTTCTAAAAGTCTCTTGCAGCGTGCATCTGTAGATGCCAAGTATCTTGATTTTCCTTTTGATATGGATCTGAATGTAGTGTCTTTTGAAATTGCTATTCCCGGCTTTCCACCTGAGCAGGTTCGTGGTAGTTCTATGACTCCACAGGTGAAAACCAGAATCGATAAACTCAGACCTGGCCAAACCGTTTCTATCCGTAATATTAAGGCTACTGGCCCTAAAGGAGTACGTGTGAACCAGGTAGGTAATATTTCACTGGACGTAAACTAATAAAATTAAGTAAGTCTATGAGAAGGATTGTTTTAGGTTTAATGACGGTAGGTTTGATGGCTGTGGCCACCAATTTGGCGCAGGCACAGATCCTAACCCCTCAGGACGATGGTATTGTTCCGGATCCTCCGAAACACTATCACCACAATCAGGTTTTTCCCTACCCCCATCTCAGAGAAGCAGATATGATGTGGAGTACCCGTCATTGGGAAAGGATTGACCTAAGGGAAAAGGTAAATCATCATCTTTATTACCCGGTGGTTCCTATTCCTGATCGTAAAAGCCTTTATGATGTTCTTGTGGACGGAATTCTTAATGAAGGAACTATTATTGAAGTATTTGCCGATGATCGCTTTGAGATACCTCTCACACCTGAGCAGGTTGAAACTTATGCTGCCAAGGTTGACACGTTGTGGGACCCTGAAGATGCATCCCGCTGGTTAGCTGTAGACACTATTAAGGTAACTGCCAAAGATGTTCTCTTTTATGAGATCAAATCAGATTGGTTCTTTGATAAGCAAAGGGGTGAAATGAAAAACCGCATTATCGGTATTTCTCCCAAGGTAAGAAACCCTAAAACTCAGGATGTGTATAACCTGTTCTGGGTATGGTTCCCTGACGCACGTTATGCACTGGCTACCCATGTAGCCTTCAATAATCAGAACAACTCAGCAAGACTTACCTACGATCAGGTTTTTCACCTTCGCTTTTTCAATTCGGTTATCTATAAGCAGGATAACGTTTACGATCGCGCCATTGCAGATTATAAACAAAATGCACCAATGGAGCAGTTGTTGGAATCTCAAAAAATTCGTGAAAACCTGCGTAATTATGAGCATGATCTCTGGGAATATTAATTCCTGAAAAATTATTAAAACCCCGTCCCAGACGGGGTTTTTTATTGGTATTGACTCTTTATTAACAATGCACTTTAAAATCATAGGCCAGGGCATAGCAGGAACAGTCCTTTCCATGCAAATGGAAAGGAAAGGTATTGCTCATCAAGTATTTAATGAACCTACCCTTTCTTCATCTTCAAAGGTGGCTGCCGGCCTTGTGAATCCTATTGTTCTGAAACGTTTGCGCCTGGTTCATGAGGCCGCTTTCTTTTACGAAGGACTTTCTGATTTTTACCTATCCTGGGAAAAAAAGTTAGAAACCCGTTTTTTTCATTCAATCTCCATTGAACACATTTTTCAAAGTCAGGCGGAACAAAATGCCTGGTTGGAAAAGTCTGCTAACCCCGCTTTTTCGCCTTTCATGGGGCCTGTTTTGCAAAATGCTTATATGAATGTAAATGCCCCCTTTGGAATGGGGCAAACCAAAAACACCTACTGGCTTGATACAACCGCCATGATAGAAGCATACCGTCATTATCTCATTAAAAAAGGTATGTATCATGATGAAGTATATGCTGTGGCTTCTCCTCATGAAAAAAGCTCCACCATTTGGTGTACCGGTCATTTGATGCAACAACAAAACATTCGCGAAAATATATTTTCACCCACCAAGGGTGAATTGCTCATTATCAAATCTGACGAACTACAGCTTCAAAGTATACTTCATGGCGGTATATTCATCCTTCCGCTCGGCCACAATCTCTATAAGGTAGGCTCCACTTATGCATGGGATAATCTGAATGATACTCCCAGCCAAAAAGGCCGGGATACTTTAGAAGCAGAATTACAAAAAATATATAGAGGTAACTACAAAACTGTGGACCACCTGGCCGGAGTAAGACCTAATATCCGTGACCGTAAGCCAATTATTGGCAAATGGGATGATGATTATATTTTTAATGGACTCGGTTCACGGGGTGTATTGCTGGCCCCCAGGCTGGCTCATCTTTTTCTGGACTTCCTGATCATGAAAAAACCTTTGCCGGAGGCTTACGATGTTCAGCGGTTTACTTAAAGTTCCCTCCTTTTTTCTCAGGCTGGTATTTGATGAACAGGTTCATCCACGTGATACGTGCCAGGCGAAAGATTAGCGGAGAACCAAATACAAGCAGAAGAGCCAGGGCTATTACAATATCCAATACAGAAGGATCATATATCAGATTCATAATAATATAAGTAGCTACAAAAACAGCCACTGTATATCCATAGCTTACGTACATGGCTCCATAAAAAAAGGCTGGCTCTATTTCATAGCGTATTTCGCAATGAGGACAGGTTTCTTTCATTCTGAACATTTTGCTCAGGTTGTATGGGTTAGACGATTCAAAAACCTGGCCTTTATGACATCGGGGGCACTTAAAATAAAAAATACTGTATAGTTTCGAACCTTTAGGAATGATATTCATGATGAGCCAATTACTTTTGCAAAGGTATGATAGGTATTCAAAACATAGAGCTTCAATATAATGACCGCGTAATTTTTGGCGGAATATCTTTCCTGGTAAACCCAGGCGAAAAAATAGGTTTGGTAGGAAGTAATGGTGCCGGTAAGTCCACCCTTCTGAAAATAGTGATTGGGGAGGTTTCACCGGATGGAGGAGCTATTTCCAAACCGAAGGATTCAAAGATCGGCTATTTGCCTCAGGAGTTGCCTCTTCATGACGGCCGCACCGTATGGGAAGAAGCAGAATCTGCCCTGAGTTCTATTAAAAAAATAGAAAAACAGCTGGATCATATCAATGAGCAACTGACCACTCGTGAAGACTACGAGAGCGAGAGTTATCTCAAACTGATAGAAGACCTAAACCAACTAACGGAACGCTTTAACTTTGAAGGTGGTTATACCTATCACGGTAGCCTTGAAAAAATACTTACCGGGCTTGGTTTTAAGCCTGAAGATTTTAACCGGCAAACAACAGAGTTCAGTGGTGGCTGGCGTATGCGTATTGAGCTTGCTAAGTTGCTTCTGCAACCACATGACCTCTTGCTGCTGGATGAGCCAACCAACCACCTTGACATTCATTCTATTGTATGGCTGGAAGAGTTTCTACAGCAATATGAAGGCGCCATCCTTATGGTATCTCATGATCGTACTTTTCTGGATAATATCACTACACGAACGGTTGAAGTGGTAAAAGGTAAAGTGTTTGACTATCCCGTGTCCTACTCCAGGTTTCTGAACCTGAGGGCGGAACGCAGAGAACAACAAATGCAGGCACAAAAGAACCAGGAAAAGGAAATAAAGCACACTGAACAGCTCATTGAAAAATTCCGTTACAAAGCCAGTAAGGCATCTTTTGCACAAAATCTGATCAAGAAGCTGGACAATATGGACCGTATTGAGATTGATGAGGATGACAGCCGAAAGATACAGTTCCGCTTCCCTCCTGCTCCCCAGGCAGGGAAAGTAGTTTTAAAGGCTAATCAGGTAGGAAAGAAATATGGTGAACGCACGATATTCAAGAACGTGGATGTAGAAGTAGAGCGACACGACCGTGTGGCTTTTGTAGGACAAAATGGGCAGGGTAAATCCACTTTAGTTAAGATTATAACAGAACATCTGCAACACGAGGGTAAACTGGAAACAGGTCATAATGTAGACATTGGTTATTACGCTCAGGAACAGGCTAAAACCCTTAAGGGTGGGAAAACACTTTTGGAAACCATTGAAGATGCCGCTCCGGAAGATCTCAGAAAGAGAGCCCGTGATTATCTGGGATCTTTTTTGTTCAGCGGGGAAGATGTAGAAAAAAAAGTGAGTGTACTATCCGGAGGGGAAAAAGGCCGCCTGGCGCTCTGTAAGCTCCTCTTACACCCTCACAACCTTTTAGTGATGGATGAGCCCACCAATCACCTGGATATGCGTAGTAAGGAGATGCTGAAGAACGCCCTAATGGAATTTGACGGAACCCTCGTTTTAGTTTCGCATGACCGGCATTTTCTTCAGGGTCTTACCAACAAGATCTACGAATTCCGCAACGGGGAAGTCAAACCCTTTCTGGGTTCTATTGATGAGTATCTGGAAGCCCGTAAATTTGATGATTTCAGGCAGGTGGAACAATCCACCAAGGAGATGGCCAAAACGGAAAAGAAAAATACCTCTTCTAATGATTATGAAGAGCGTAAACAATTGGAAAAAGATCTTCGAAAAGCAGAAAACAAAGTACAGCGCTTCGAAAAAGATATTGAGAAACTGGAAGCCATACTGCAGGATCTGGATGAAAAGCTCCAGGACCCGCAACAGTTTAAAGAACTAAGTCAGGACCCGGAATTTTATGAGCGCTACGAAGCCCAAAAAGAAGATCTGGAAAAGCTCATGCAGCAATGGGAAAAAGCCCAGAAACAACTGGACTTACTTAATCGTCAAAAAGAAGAGATAGACTGATCAAAAATGTGATAGCCGGCCGGATGCCCTGTTATTTTTAGTCTCAACCTGTAAAATATACATTCCGGCAGGAAGCTCACTCAGCGAAATGCTTTCTTCATTTTTAACTGCTGATACATATTTCACCATTCTCCCGTTTAAATCGAAAAGCCAAACTTCTGCTTCTGAATCTCCTAATCCGCTTAAACGAATATTGTCCCTGGCTGGGTTAGGGTAGTAATGGATTCTGTCTGCGGTAATGTATCCTTCCAGGTTTACAAACTGGCAGGAAGTCTCGAAGCTTTCAAAGAAATCAACCGCAGCTGATAGAGAAGGGAATACACAGCCTCCATGGTTAAGGCTTCCTCTGTTAACAGCCGTTACATTTGCCCCTCTGGCGGACATGGCCGAATCTGCATTTAAAGAATTCCCGAAAGTTACCTGCTCATCCTGGGTACAATAGTATAACTCCATAGGAAATGCCGGGTTCCAATCAAAATTATCATTTTTGATAAGGGCCTGCCACAAAGGGTGGTTCTTAGTGGCAGAGGCATTGGCAAAATTAAGCAGGACACTGTCCTGCATAAAGTCATTCAGCCGGGCTGGTAATTTGGCATTCACAGAATCCATAGGGTAGGTTCCGTCAAAATAAGGTGGTATGATTTGATCGTAAGGAGATTTCAAAATATCGGAATAGTTGGTATACAAGTCTCCGTACACACGGTTGAGGCCAAAGAGCAGATAGCATACGTAACCAGGGTTTGAATAGGGCGCGTTAGACAATAAAGTCTGAGACTGTGTGCCACTTAAATTATAGGGTCCGGAGGCCGGGCCTGCGGCCAGTACATTAAACTCACCGGTAAGATTATTATCCTGGATGTATTTTACAGTAGCCATAGCCGCATGTCCTCCTTGCGAATAGCCGGTGACAAAAACTTCTCCATTAAGCGATATGCTTAATGAATCCTGCAAATACTCACGAGCTGCCCTTATCAGATCAATAGTGGCGGTAGCTTCACTTTCTGCGTGCAAATATGGATGAAGCCCGGGGTTATCACCAAGGCCCAGGTAATCCGGAGAAACCGTTACCTTTCCCACGCCTGCCATAAGTTTCGGGATCAGGGCCTCACTGTTGTCTCTGGAAGGAACGTTTTCCCGCTCCAGCACCGTTCCGTGATTGTAGGATATCAAAGGAAACTGATCACAGGTCGTATTGGTGGGTACCATTAAAGCTCCACTGGCAATAGTCGGAGAGCCATCTATATCCACAGTATTGTATACTATTTTATAGGTAGCCACATCATAATCCGCACCAGGGAACAAAAAGCGTAACTGAGCGGAGGTAATGGTACTCAGGTACTCTGCAGAAACAAGTTTTTGCGAATACCCTATACTACTGAAGGCTACCGAAAATATCAGAAGAGCTATAAGTCTCATATTGTTAAAATTTACATCGCTAAGATAATAGAAACTCCCTCTTTTATGACTTTTGCCAGCCTGAATACATCAGGTAGTTCTGAGCGATACGCTCAATCTCCCCTGAGATAAGTTCCTGAGTAATATCCTTTACCTTTTTGGCGGGTACACCCGCATAGATAGAACCAGACTCAATACGGCTTCCTTCCAGAACCACCGCTCCGGCCGCTACAATTGAATTACTCTCTACCACACAACCATCCATAACAATAGCACCCATACCAATCAACACATTATCGTGAATAGTGCAGCCATGTACTATTGCATTATGCCCTATCGAAACATTATTACCAATGTTAAGCGGGTGTTTTTGGTAAGTACAGTGTAGTGTGGCATTATCCTGAACATTAACACGGTTACCCATTTTAATGTAATGTACATCACCACGCAATACGGCACCGTACCAAATGCTACACTCGTTGCCCATGCTTATATCACCAACAAGAGTACAGTTTTCAGCGGTAAAACAATCCTTGCCCATTTGGGGGCTTATACCTTTCACGGATTTTATAAGAGCCATTGAATACAATTATGTTATTTCATACAAAAGTAATAAGGTTATCTCAGGACTTAGGATACTCTTATCTTTGCCAAAATTCTTAAGATAATGGAGAGCACTTCAAAAATTCCCGTTAGTGTATATGCCGAAATGACCCCAAATCCGGCTGTATTGAAATTTGTGGCTAATAAACGCCTTATTGAGGCGGACAGTCTTGAATTTAAAAATATAGAGGAAGCTAAGTCATCACCTTTAGCTACCCGGCTTTTCCATTTTCCGTTTGTCAAAGAAATTTTTGTCAGTGGAAATTACCTGGCTATCACTAAATATGACATTGTGGAATGGGAGGATGTAACTCTTGAGATCCGTGAGATGGTCCGCGACTTTGTTGCCTCCGGAGAGCAGGTGGTTAATGAGATTACTTTCTCTGAAACAAGTGATGCTGAGCAAGTTCATTCTGTATCAGAAACACCTTCTGCGCACCCTGAAGAAAAAGCCCCTGAAGACTATCTCGAAATTGAGAAAAAAATAGTCAGCCTTTTGGATGAATATGTAAAACCTGCTGTAGAACAGGATGGTGGAAACATTAAGTTTCTGCAGTATGATGAAGGAACGGTAAAAGTTTTATTACAGGGTGCCTGTTCCGGATGTCCCTCCTCTACCATGACCCTTAAACAGGGTATTCAAAACTTACTTAACCAAATGCTACCCGGCCAGATTAATCAGGTAGTAGCTGTTAATGGTTGAGCGACAGGGGGCTTACCCATACGCATAAGGTAATCTGAGTGTGCCTTAAGGGCTTCAGAAAACTTGCGGTATTCCCGGTAAGGTAAATTGAATTCAGTAGCTGTACTTTTCACTATACGTGCTATAGCCGGATAATGCACATGGCAGATATTGGGGAAAAGATGATGCTCCACCTGGAAGTTTAATCCCCCTACAAACCAACTGATCAATTTATTTTTTCGTGCAAAGTTAGCTGTCGTCATCAACTGATGTTCCATCCATTCGTCTTCCATAAGGCCATCCTCAGGAATAGCCATGTTCTCCACACCTTCAACCATATGAGCCAATTGGAAAACATAGCTCAAGATAACACTGGCCGTAAAATGCATCAGTACAAAACCAGCCACTACCCAATACCAGGCCACCGGTGTAAAAAGTATGGGAAGCACTATGAAAAGTCCGTAATATATAGCCTTGGTAATAATAAGAATGATCCACTCATTGCGGATCTTCCGCAGATTATTACCCGCTCCCATTTTGTAGTACTTAATAAGTTGTTTAAAATCTTTAGCCACTACCCAGTTTAAAGTAAGTAAGCCATACACAAAGGGGGCATACCATTTTTGATAGCGGTGTACTGGTTTCCAGCCCTGAGAGGGATGTAACCTTATGAGCCCGGCTGTTTCCATATCTTCATCCAGACCCTCAATATTGGTAAAGGTATGATGCAAAACATTATGCTGAATGCGCCAGGTAGCTGCGTTACCACTAATCAGGTAAATGGTAGACCCTATAATTTGATTTACAATGCGGTTACTATGGTAGGCTCCATGAATGGCATCATGCATTACCCCCATACCTATGCCCGACATCCCAACGCCCATTAAAAAGTAGCACGCCAGCACAAACCATACGCCCAAATTAAGGGTGAGCATTAAAATAAATGGTGTGAAATACAAGGCCAGCATTCCGAAGGTCTTGAATATCATCTTAGAGTTGGCCTTATTGGAAATATTATTGTCGTTGAAGTATGCCCTAACCCTTTGTGTCAATATGTTTCTGAAGGAATTCTTTTCGGGCCGTATAAAGCGAACCTGTTTTCCGTCTTGGATCATTCTGTCTTTTCTATTATCAAAGTTGTGCAAATAACGGAACTTCTGAGATCAAAATCTATTTTTGCTCAAAAGTGTTTTCTCATGCTACCAAAAACCGACCCAACTTCAACAGAGTCCTGGAAAAAGTTAAAAGATCATAAAAAGGAAATTGCCAACGAGCATATGCGCGATTGGTTCATCAATGATTCTCTTCGGTTCAAAGAGTTTTCCATTGAGTTTAACAACATCCTTTTTGACTTCTCCAAAAACCTGCTTCAAAAGAAAACCTTAAATCTGTTGGAATCACTTTTTGAAGAATGTGGCATTTATGATGCTATCAAACAGCAGTTTGAGGGTAGTCTCATTAATGAAACTGAGGCGCGCGCGGTGCTCCATACCGCTTTAAGGAATCGGTCCGGAAAACCAGTTTGGGTAAAGGGTAAAGATGTAATGCCTCAGATTAATGAAGTACTACTACAGATGAAAACCTTTTCAGATAAAGTAATAAAGGGTGATTGGAAAGGTTTTACCGGTGAACCGATTACAGATATTGTAAACATTGGCATTGGTGGCTCAGATCTAGGTCCTCTTATGGTATACGAAGCCCTCAGGCCCTACCATATACCCCATATCAATTGCCACTTTGTTTCTAATGTGGATGGTGCTCATATGGAGGAAACACTTAAAGACCTTAACCCCGAAACTACCCTATTCATTATAGCATCCAAGACCTTTACTACCCAGGAAACCATGACCAACGCGAACACCGCCCGTGAATGGTTTTTGCAAAAGGCAAGAGATCAGGATATAGCGAAACACTTTGTGGCAGTTTCTACCAACCGGGGAAAAGTGAGAGATTTTGGCATTGACCCCGCTCATATGTTTGTTTTCTGGGATTGGGTGGGCGGTCGCTATTCCGTATGGTCAGCTATTGGACTTTCGCTTTGTTGCGGACTGGGTTATAATTCCTTTGACAAGTTGTTGGAAGGAGCTCATACCATGGATGAACACTTCAGAGTACAGCCCTTTAAACAGAACATTCCTTTATTAATGGCAGCCATTGGTTTGTGGTACACCAATTTTTGGGGTGCCACCTCAGAAGCAATACTTCCCTACAATCAAAATATGCACCGTTTTGCCGCCTATTTTCAACAGGGAAATATGGAAAGTAACGGAAAAAGTATAAACCGCGCAGGAAAACCAGTGGATTATACCACCGGCCCTATTATATGGGGAGAACCCGGCACCAATGGCCAGCACGCTTTTTACCAGCTTATTCATCAAGGTACTCATCTTATTCCCTGCGATTTTATAGCTTTTGTAAAATCTCATTATGCGGCCGGAGATCATCATCCTAAACTCCTGGCCAATTTCTTTGCTCAAACCGAAGCACTGATGCGGGGCAAAACCCTAAATGAGGTTAAAGCCACCGAGCCGGGATTAAAAGAAGATATTTATCCGTATAAAATTTTCAATGGGAATAATCCTACAAATAGTATATTAGCTGCTCAGCTTGATGAAAAAACGTTAGGATCATTGATCAGTTGTTACGAACATAAAATATTTGCTCAGGGTGTGGTATGGAACATTTTTTCATACGACCAATGGGGGGTTGAGCTTGGAAAACAGCTGGCCGGAAAAATATTGGTTGAGCTTGGTGATGATACAGAAACCAAGGATCACGATAGTAGCACTAATGGCTTGATTAATTACTACAAGCGAAATCGATTTTGAGCTGCCTGTAAATATATGTTCACACTCCTAAAATACTGGAATACAATATCTTTATCAGGTATTGAGAATCGCAAATCAGATTGGGAGAGGCGAAAATTAATACTGATCAATCAATACAATGTAATAGCCATATTCGGGCAGTTTACCTTCCTTATTGTTAACCTTGTCATAGGGTTTCCTTTGCTGGCATTATTTGACCTCATAGGGATCCTTATCGGTTTTTGGGGAATTTCCCTTAACCGCAGAAAGTCAGAATGGGCCGTAGATTTTCCCTTTCTTATCATTTTAGTCAATATACTCCTGGGACACATGGCCTATGGCGAAGAAAGCCTGTGTTACCTGATAACCATTCCTTTGGTTATGGGAGTAACTATCTCCTATCAGCTTCGGAATTCTGCAAAGTTAGTGGTCCTGCTTTGTGTACCAGCCCTGCTTTTTATTCTGGACTTTCTGGGTGCATTTGCATTTTTAGAGTTCAAACCTTTAAGTGATGAGCTTATAGCTTTTTTAAAATGGCATAGCCTGGGTTTCACTTTTATATGTACCGTCCTGTTTTTTGTGTTGCTTATGCAATCCCACAAAACGGTTAGTAACATAGTAAGTGAAAAAGAGCTGGAGTTAAATGATATTATTTCCAGTACCAACGAGATTATTTGGGGAATTGATGTCAATTACAAACTTACTTACTTTAATCAGGCCTTTAGAAAGGCCTTTGAAAAAGACTATAATTCCTCTCCTGAACTGGGCATGTCACTTAAAAGCTTTTTCCAGGAAAGGAGTGTTAGTTTTTGGCAGGATTTCTATGACAATGCCTTACTAGGCAAGGAAGTGTTCTTTGAGAAAGAAGTAAACAGTTCCATATATCAGAATTCTCTTCATCCTATATTCCGGGGCGGAGAAGTAAAAGGCGTGGCTTGTGTCAGTCGTAATATATCCGCTAATTATAAACTAGACGCAAACTCTCTGGAATTGTCACGGAATATTTCGGCCATGGTGTTTCAGAGCATCAGCCGACCAGATCACAGTACAGAATTTACATATATCAGTGCCCGGGTAAAGGATATTTTTGGTTTAAAGGCCGAAGAGGTTTTAAACAGTACTTTTAGCTTTTTAGACTTTCTGCTACCGGAGGAAAAAGAGCGTTTTATTTACACCTTTAAACGCGCGCTTAATAACATTTCGGTATTTGATGAAAACTTCCGCATCAAGGTAAATGGCGATATCAAAACCATTAATATAAAAGCTTTTCCGGAGAGCAAACAAAGAGACGGGATCACTCAATGGCATGGTGTGATCAATGACATTACCAATAGCCTGAGCCTTAGTCGGGAAAATCAGGATTTAAAGGAATTATTATTTTCCCTGAACCGGAATTTGAGTGAGTCTGTTTTTCGTTCTTCTGAAGAAGGAGGCTTACTTTTTGCCAATGAAGCCTACATTGACTTATTCGGTTTTAAAGATATTAGTGAAGCCCAAAAACAACGCTTTGCCATTCCTTATGAGGATAATGAAATACGCAAAAAACTCTTTGAAAAATTAAAGACCCACGGCTTTTTTGAGAACGAAGAGGCCCGTTTCAGAAAAAAAGATGGCAGCACCTTTTATGGTTTGGTAAGTGCTTACATCGCCTCTTATCAAAACAATAAAGCTATTATTGACGGCTCCATCCGTGACATTACTAAAATTAAAGAGGTAGAGGAAGAACTGCGGCAGGCTAAGATTAAAGCTGACAAAGCCAATAAGGCCAAAACCGATTTTCTGAGCACCATGAGCCATGAGATCAGAACGCCTCTAAATGCTATTATAGGTGTGAGCCAAATATTGGCTGGTAAAAACCTGGAACCAGATGTAGAGGATAATATTAATGTTATATACAACTCCGGTAATATCCTGCTTAACCTGATCAATGACATCCTGGATTTCTCTAAGATAGAGGCTGGCCATCTTCAGTTAGAGCAAACCAACTTTAATCTGAAAAAGTTGATCGCAGACATCCACAAAACCCTGGGCTTCCTTAAGGGAGATAAGCAAATAGACCTCCGCTACCAGATAGATGATGAACTGAAGGATTATTACCTGGGAGACTCCGCACGTTTAAGCCAGATACTTCTGAACCTAAGTAACAATGCTATTAAATTTACTTCTGAAGGCGAAGTTCGGGTTAATGTAAAGCTCAATGAACGCAAGGAAGAATATGATACGATATTAATAGAAGTAACAGACACCGGTATCGGTATTAGTGAAAGTGCTCAAAAAAACATCTTCAAAAGTTTTACCCAGGCTGAGGCGGGTACTACCCGCAAGTATGGAGGTACCGGTTTAGGATTGAGTATTGTAAAAAAACTGACCAAACTCTTCAACGGGCGACTTTGGGTTGAAAGTGAATTAGGCACAGGCTCCACTTTTAGGGTAGAGTTACCACTTAAGAGATCTGCTACGGGCCATGAAGAGTTTTACGGTATTGAAGCAGCAGAAAAGAACCTCTCCGGAATAAAATTACTCGTTGCTGAGGATAACCATGTGAATGGAATGGTAGCCACAAAACTATTAACACAATGGGGCGCCAATGTAAAGGTGGTTGAAAATGGGGTTTTAGCTCTTGAAGAGCTGAATAAAGAACCTTATGACCTGGTTTTACTGGATCTGCATATGCCGGTTATGGACGGGTTTGAAACCATCCGCGAGATACGCAGGGAAAGTAAGTGGCAGAATTTACCTGTACTCGCGCTTACCGCTGATACTTTTGAGAACACCCATGAAAAAGTACACGAAGCTGGAATGAATGGATTTATTCCCAAGCCCTTTCAACAAAATGACTTGTACAGTCAGATAAAAGGAGTTCTCTCCCTTAGCTCTCCATAATGGTGTGGAAATAATCTACAAAGTGTATCATTTTGATGCACACTTTGCGCACAAGGTATCATAAATTCCTGCGCAACTTTACAATAAAACTCTGATAATTAAATATTTAAATCCCCACCCCCTGCTTTAAAGGTAAGGGAGGCACAATTTTTCGATACATGTTTACAAATTATAAATCCAAAACCATGAAACGAGTAATTTTTGCATCAGTACTTTTTCCCTTACTGATATCCTGCAATCAAGGTGTAAAGAAGGAAAATGCACAGCTTAAGAATGAGAATGAAGAGCTGGCCATAGAAAATCGCCAGAAAGATTCTTTGATTAATGCTTTTGTTGAAGATTTTTCAACTATCCAACAAAATTTAGCTACTATCCGCGAAAAAGAGGAGTCCATCCAAAACGCCCGTGAACAAGGTCTGGAAAAGTCTCCAAATCTCCGTGAGGAAGTAATCCGTGATGTAGAATCTATTAATGAGCTTCTTTCCGAAAACCGTCAAACTATCGCAAACCTGAATGATAAGGTAAAGAGGTATAGTTTTGAAGTAGGGAAGTTTAAGAAGATGGTAGCTAATCTGAATGCTGAGATCGATGCCAAGGATAGTCAGGTAATAGAGATGAAAGAAAATCTGGCTACTATGAACTTCCAGATGGAGCGCCTGAATTCACGCTTAGATACTGTAACTATTCAGAACAGAAAGCAACGCGACAAAATTGAAGAACAAACTGAAGTCCTTAATACGGCTTATTATGCCGTAGGCTCTTACGATGACTTAAAAGAAAATAAGGTAGTTGTAAAAGAAGGTGGTGTAATTGGCCTGGGAGCGACTAAAACATTAGCTCAGGATTTTAACAAAGATTATTTCACCAAGATTGACATCCGCAATACCACTGTTATTCCGCTTAACGTAGAAGATGATGAAGTAAAGCTGGTAAGCACTCACCCATCCGACTCATATAAATGGAATAAAGTAGACGATAAAGTAGGTAGCTTAGAAATTACAAACCCTGAAAAATTCTGGAAGAGTTCTAAATATCTCGTGGTTTTGGTTGATTAGTTAATAAACTAACCAAAACGAACCCCCGCTAAGCGGGGGTTTTTTGTAAGAATATTTTTACTGAAACAACTTGATTATCAATCTTTATTATTAAAATATCTAATAATTTACAGATTCTCAGACCTCTAATAGTGTTAAAATCATTGGCTATAACGTACTATCCGCTTATCTTTGCGGGATTATAATTTATGGATGGCGGTAAGTAATAAAGGATATTTCCTTTTCTTCAGGGGGTTGTTGATGTTTTTGATTTTAGTTGTTTTAACCGATCTTCTAATTTCCTTGGTTCCGGGAACTCTGAGTCAGCTTTTTGAGAACCATATACCAGCAATTATCAGCGGATGTGCAATTTTGATGTTAGCCGGTATACGAGTAAATTATTTCAGTTATGAAGATGAATATGAGATTATCCATATTCGTTCTCAATCCCTGATTTTCGGAAGGTTTGAAAGCCTTTCTCAAACTCGCTACGAGTTTCCTAAAAGAACCGTAGAACACGTAGAGGTCAAAAAGTTTTTATTTCAAAAGCAGCTTATCATTCACCTGAGCACTCAGCAAGGTGAAAAGAAAATAAGGAAATTCGACCTGAGCTTTGTTCCTCTTAAAAAGCTCAATATCGTATTCAACTCCCTTCTGAATATCAGTCACCAAAATAAGACTTCCCCTAATTCATCTCTTTAGGCTTAATAGCTACATTTGCCTTAATAAACTTAAGGAATATGTATAGCTTTATATTACCCGTACACTCGTTTTTACCCTATGTGATTTTAAGCCTCCTGATTATTTCGGTTTTGGTTTTTACCGTAAAATTGCTAGGGAAAAAACCTTTTACCAAGGGAGATCGTATTCTCGCATTGCTAACCCTCATTTTTACCCATGTTCAGTTTTTGGTAGGGTTGATCCTCTACTTTATTAGCCCTATAACCAAAGCGGCCTTTAAAAACAGCGGTGAAATCATGTCTAACCCAGATTATCGCTTTTATGCGGTGGAGCACATCCTGGTGATGCTATTGGCCATAACTCTAATCACTATCGGACATTCACGTTCAAAAAAAGCCAGCCTGCCAACCCAAAAATTCAGAAACCTTACCCTCTTCTTTCTGTTAGGGTTAATTCTCATTCTTTCAAGAATACCCTGGGAAGCATGGGCGCACTAATTTTATGATAGAAGTAAAGCGCAAAAAAGATACACGGGAGAACACGGTTTTGATCGGAGTGATCAACCAGTTCCAATCCGAAGAAAAAGTAGATGAGTACCTGGACGAATTGGCTTTTTTAGCTGATACAGCCGGGGCTGATTCTGTGAAACGGTTTACCCAAAAACTGGATAAGCCCAATCCTAAAACTTTTTTGGGAAGCGGAAAGATCCATGAAATAGCTTCCTATATTAAGGATAATGAAGTGGACATGGCTATTTTTGATGATGAGCTCACCCCTTCTCAATTAAAAAATGTGGAGAAGATCCTGGACTGCAAAGTTTTGGATCGCACCAACCTTATCCTTGACATTTTTGCTTCACGGGCTCAAACATCCTACGCACGAACACAAGTAGAGCTGGCACAATATGAATACCTGTTGCCACGTCTTACCAATATGTGGACCCACCTTAGCAAACAAAAAGGAGGTATTGGTATGAAAGGTCCCGGTGAAACCGAAATTGAAACGGACCGGAGGATTATCCGTGATAAGATAAGCCTGCTTAAGAGTAAGCTTGCCAAAATTGATAAACAGATGGCCACCCAAAGGAGTAATCGCGGGGCTATGGTACGGGCCGCCCTGGTGGGTTATACCAATGTGGGTAAATCCACTTTAATGAACATCCTCAGTAAATCTGAGGTGTTTGCTGAAAATAAGCTGTTTGCCACTTTGGATACTACTGTTCGGAAAGTAGTCATCAAAAACCTTCCTTTTCTCTTATCCGATACAGTTGGTTTTATCCGCAAGCTGCCTACCCAACTGGTAGAGTCTTTTAAATCTACGCTTGACGAAGTACGGGAAGCCGACATATTGGTGCATGTAATAGACATTTCACATCCTAACTTTGAGGAACATATTGAAACGGTAAACCAGACTATCAGGGATATTGATCATCGTGAAAAGCCAACCTTGATGATATTCAATAAGATTGACGCTTTTTCTTTCACTGAAAAAGATGAAGATGACCTGGCTCCTAAAACCCGTGATAATTATTCACTGAACGACTGGAAGAAGACCTACCTGAGCCGGAACAAGACCAATGTGGTTTTTATTTCAGCGGCTAAAAAAAGCAATATAGATGAGCTCCGGGATCGCCTTTATGAAATGATTGCTGAGATACATGCTGAGCGTTTTCCGTATAATAATTTCTTGTACTGAAAAAACTTTTACCAAACACTTTCTTTACCTTTCAGCTTACCAATTCAAACAATTCCGGATGCCAAAAAAATCTAAAAAGCAAGATATACTTGATTACCACAGCCAGGGTAGGCCTGGAAAAATTGAAGTGATACCAACCAAGCCCAGTAACAGTCAACGAGACTTATCTATTGCTTATTCTCCAGGTGTTGCAGACCCTTGCCTTGAGATTCACAAAAACCCGGAAGACGTATATAAATATACCGCCAAAGGAAACCTGGTAGCTGTTATTTCCAATGGAACTGCGGTATTGGGCCTTGGTGATATTGGGCCGGAAGCCAGCAAACCGGTAATGGAAGGTAAAGGTGTACTCTTCAAAATATTTGCGGATATTGATGTTTTTGACCTTGAGCTGAACTGTAAAGACCCGGATCATTTTATTGATACCGTAAAAGCACTGGAACCCACTTTTGGTGGTATAAATCTGGAAGATATTAAAGCCCCGGATGCGTTTTACATTGAAAAAAGATTAAAGGAAGAAACGAATATTCCGGTAATGCATGACGACCAGCACGGTACCGCCATTATTACCGGGGCTGCTCTGGTAAACGCATTAGAGCTGGTTTCTAAAAAGACAACCGATGTTAAGGTAGTATTTAACGGAGCCGGAGCCAGTGCAGTAAGCTGTGCACGCTTGTTTCTATCTCTTGGTGTAAAAAAGAAAAACCTCTTTATGCTGGATAGTAAAGGGGTGATCAACAGCCAACGGAACATGGACGAGCTTACCAATGAAAAGAAAGATTTTATACAGGACACTCCTATATCCAGCTTGGAAGGTATTGTAAAGGATGCTGACGTTTTTGTAGGCCTTTCCAGAGGAGGAGTACTTTCTAAAAAAATGGTAAAATCTATGGCTAAAGACCCCATTGTTTTTGCCTTGGCCAACCCTGATCCTGAAATAGCTTACAACGATGCCATAACCGCCCGAAAAGATATTATTATGGCCACTGGCCGGTCTGACAATCCTAACCAGGTAAATAATGTACTGGGCTTTCCCTATATTTTCAGAGGGGCGCTGGACGTAAGGTCCCGAAAGATCAATGAAGAAATGAAACTGGCTGCAGTTCATGCTATTGCAGACCTGGCCAAAGAAACGGTTCCTGAGATCGTTAACCTGGCTTATAACCAGGCCAACCTTAGCTTTGGGAGAGATTATATTATACCCAAACCTTTTGATCCGCGCCTGATCTATACGGTAGCACCAGCGGTAGCCAAAGCTGCTATGTACTCCGGGGTTGCCCGCCAACCTATTGAGGACTGGGATGCTTACAAAAACATGCTGATAGAAAGACTGGGGCGTGATGATAAGTTTATCCGGCTGGCTCAGGAAAAAGCTCAACGAAATCCTCAGCGTGTAATATTAGCAGAAGGCGACAATCTAAAAGTGCTTAAGGCCGCACAAATAGCGGTGGAGGAAAATATTGCCAGGCCCATTTTATTGGGGAATAAGGAAAAAATTGATCAACTGGTACGTGAACATAGCCTGGATATTGGTGAGGTAACTATTATTGATCCCTTTATGGACCATAAGGCCGGAGAACGCTATGCCAGGCTCCTTTTTGAGAAAAGGCAACGTAAGGGCATTACGTATACTGATGCCCTTAAAAAAATGCGTGATCGTAATTACTTTGGGGCAGCTATGCTGGAGTTAGGTGAAGCAGATGCCTTTATATCCGGCAGCACCAAAAAATACACTGAAGTTATACAGCCTCTTTTTGAAGTATTAGGTACTGAACCGGGAATAAATCACGTAGCGGGCATGTACATCATGCTCTCCAAAAGAGGCCCCATGTTCTTTGCTGACACCACTATAAATGAAGACCCTACTGCTGAAGATCTAGTGGAGATTACCGTACAGGTTTCCAAGCTCATCAAACGGATCAATATACGACCCAAAGTAGCTCTCTTATCGTACAGCAATTTCGGGTCTTCCCGAAAACGCGAAGCCTCTAAAATGCAAAAGGCAGTTCAGATACTGAGGAAAGAGCACCCTGACCTGATTGTAGATGGTGAAATGCAAGCCAACTTTGCACTTAACAATGAACTCTTAAAGGAAACTTTTCCCTTTAGTGAGTTGGTAAAAAACCGCCCCAATACTTTTATTTTCCCTAACCTGGCGGCTGGAAATATTGCCTACAAAATGTTGCAATCCTTTGAAGCTGCTGAGGCACTGGGACCTATTCTGGTGGGGATGAATAAACCTGCTCATGTATTGCAAATGGGCAGCAGCCTCCGTGAAATTGTAAACATGCTTACCTTAGCTTCCGTAGATGCTCAAACCCGTAAAAAGTCCTGAAAATGAATATTCTTTGTCCTACTGATTTTTCCGTGAATGCCGAATTGGCCAACCAGTTTGCCATTGACCTCAGCATGCGCTCCAATGGTAAACTTTACTGTTTTCATTCTTACGATCTTCCGTATTCCGATCGCAGCATGAGCACCTCTTTAGTGGATGTAATGCGTAAAAATGCAGAAGAGAATATGAGCATTTTTACAAAAAAGCTAAAAACTCAGGGTGTGGAGGCTCATACCCAGGTAATAATGGGCAACCCTATCCGGATAACTAAAGACTTGGTTAAGAAATATGCCATTGACCTGGTAGTAATGGGCACTAAAGGTGCCAGTGGATTGGAAGAGTTTCTGATTGGCTCTAATGCTGCATCCGTTATTCAGAATGTGGATGTACCGGTATATGTCATCCCTCCAAAATCGCAGATAAAGCCAATAAAGCGCATTGTGCTGGCTTCTGATCTGGACCTAAAGCATAAGGAAAGACCCTTACTGCGCCTCAAAGCTTTTGCCGATCTGCACAAGGCTCAGATTGATGTGGTACATGTAAAAAAAGATGGAGATAATTCATCAGAAAACGAAGTTTTCCTGGAGAAAATGCTGGCAGACACACCTCATACTTATACACAGATCCATGATGATAATGTGGAGAATGTTATTTTAAATGAATGTGAAAGCCGCAATGCTGAAGTTCTTTCCGCCATAACCAAACGTTATGGTTTTATGGAAGGACTATTTCATCAAAGCTTCACATCCAAACTAGCCTTTCATACCACAATTCCCTTACTGGCACTGCACGAACCCAAGTAGGATTTCTCAGAAAATTAAGCTTTATGGATGTACTCCATCCCTTTAATACATGGCTTCCCTTAAAAGGAAAAACTCTGGTTATAGCCGGCCCCTGCAGCGTGGAAAGCGAAGAGCAAATGTTGAAGACCGCCCGTGGAATAGCCACCTCCAATATAGCCTCAGCTTTACGCGGTGGTGTATGGAAACCCCGCACCAAACCCGGCTCTTTTGAAGGCATCGGGGTACCGGCACTTCACTGGTTAAAACAAGCCGGAAATGAAGTAAACCTTCCCGTACTTACCGAAGTAGCTAATGCCTTGCACGTGGAAGAAGCCTTGAAAGCTGGTATCGATATGCTTTGGATAGGTGCCCGCACTACGGTTAACCCTTTTTACGTACAGGAAATTGCCGATGCCTTACAAGGTGTGGATATCCCTGTGTTGGTTAAAAACCCTATTCATCCGGAAGTAGGATTATGGGCAGGAGCATTGGAAAGACTTAACAGCCGGGGGATTAAAAAGCTTGGAGCTATACACCGGGGCTTTTATTCATATCAAAGCAATCCTTTTAGGAATGAACCCAAATGGGAGGTATCCTTTGAGTTACGCAGGCTGGCCCCAGACATTCCTATTATCTGTGATCCCAGCCATATTGCCGGTAAAAGATCGCTTATTAAGGAGGTTTGCCAAAGCGGATTAGACTTGGGCATGGATGGTTTTATGATAGAAACCCATTGCAACCCTGATAAGGCCCTAAGCGATGCTGCGCAGCAGATTACCCCCCTGCAACTGGCCGACATTATTGAAAGCCTCGAGACCAGAAGTGAGCTTATTGATGATCAGCGATTTATAGTCCAACTGGAAGAACTGCGCGGCCAGATTGACAAATTGGATCACCAGCTGCTGGATGTGTTACGGGAACGGGTAAAACTGGTTGAATCCATCAGTGATGTAAAAGCACAGAATCATGTTAAGATATTTCAGATGAAACGCTGGTTTAAGATATTGGAAAACCGCGAAAAATACGGAAGTGGCCTGGGACTGGACCCTCATATAGTACATGAACTTTTCCAATTGGTACACAAGTACTCTATTGATGTGCAGATACAAGCGCAGCAAAAGGAGAGTTCCTTAAAATAAAACAGGAGGTTTATTCCTTATGAATTTGGAATAAACCTCCTGTTGAAATTCCACTACTATCAATTTGCTAAGTATTATCTTTTTTTATGGGGTTTTGATAGACATAAACAGTAAACACTACTGCTGCTGAAATACTGAGACTGATTACCGCACTTTCTTGATCAGAAAAAATGTGCAGAATACTGAATACCCAATATACAATCCCAAATGCCAAACTGATAATAATAAAGGGGACTATGCGCTTTTTTACAAAATCCATAGCAAACTGATTATACCTTAGTCACCGAAAGCCCAATCCCAAAGCTCCATTACACCGGCAGCTACTGAACCTCCAGCTGCACCACCTAGTATAGCACCACCGTAGGCAACCTGACCGGCACCTGGTACAACATTAACAACCCATGCGGTGGCAGCTCCACCGGCAGCTCCTGCTACATCAGCACCAGCAATGTTACCTGCCGGCCCCATAGTTTTAAAGTTTTTGCCTGCACCTAAACTAACCCACGCATCAATATTTTGATCCCAATATTGAAGGGAGGCCTTAGCTACATTAGTGGCAGAAAACAATGTAATATGCTGCTCAGCCGTAAAGCCATGATCATTCTCTATAATATCCTCCAGTGCAGAGATTTCATTAAGCATCTCCTGAACGGTTTTAGTATTATCAAAGATAATACCGTACAAGTCATCAAGGTAAACCTTCTCCTCGTTGCTAAGATAACCTTCTATCGCAGGGTCCGGATAAAGATTAAGGAGGTTAGTCTGATAGTTACCACCGTTAACAACATCAGCAATAGTTTGCTGGGCCAAATCAAGACTGCTTGGATCGTCCACATAACCATAGGAGGGATCACTGATTTCCTGCTGCAAGAAATCTACGATAAATGCCTGACCATCGCTACTTGAAACGTCAGCAGCTTCGAAAGCATTGTACATAGCAGCCAACATCTGATTATGCTGAACTCCCACAAATTGCAGATCAGAAGCTACAATTCCGGATCCAGACTTGGTTTGAAGTTCACCATTCATTTGTGCTTCTTTATTACAAGAGGCTAAGAATGCTACAAAAGAGGCCAATAATGTGAATTTAAATAAAGATTTAAAATACATAATACTTGAGTTAGAGTTTTGCCTACTCTCTGCGCTTTTCGGCTACCGCGTAAATCATTACAGCAATAAATGGCATATGCATAGAAAAGGTTTACTGTAAATGTATTCCCGTTAAGAATACACAAAAGCTCAAAAGCTATATATAAATCAGCACCTTACTCATCATCAGGATGGTATTATAGAATAAATCTCTTTTTTCAAGAATTGCAAACTGCCCCTATTATTCCTCTGGGTTTTAAACTTTTACCTTTATTCTTAAAAACGCTACTTTTATGCCTCACCTTATCTCTTTAATTGCAAGTAAGCTCGAGTTCATGAAATATCGCTGGGTCCAAACACCTCTCCCATCAGAGAAAGCTCTGGAAGATCTCAGACAAGAGCTTAAGATCAATCCCATATTAGTGCAGCTGCTCGTTCAAAGAGGTATCACCACTTATGATGAGGCCAAGGATTTTTTCAGGCCTTCTCTTAAAAAGCTTCATGACCCTTTTTTAATGCTGGATATGGATAAAGCCGTAACCAGGATCAATAAGGCCATTAAAAGAGAAGAAAAGATATTGATATATGGCGATTATGATGTAGACGGCACTACCGCTGTTTCACTTCTAAGCTCATTCCTTAAAGATCACTATCCTAATTTTAAAACTTATGTCCCGGACCGTTATTCAGAAGGTTACGGGGTCTCAAAGCAGGGCGTTGACTTTGCCAGGAATGAAAATATAAGTCTTATTATAGCACTTGACTGTGGAGTTAAAGCGGTTGATAAAGTAGACTATGCTCTCTCATTGGGTATAGATTTCATCATCTGCGATCATCACTTACCGGGAGATCAACTACCCAGGGCAGTTGCATTGTTGGACCCCAAACGTGAAGGATGTGCCTACCCTTTTAAAGAGCTAAGCGGATGTGGAATAGGGTTTAAACTGGTACAAGCACTTTGCTCAGACTGGGGTCTATCCTATAAAGAATGGCTACCCCTGCTGGATTTATTAGCCGTAAGTATTGGTTCAGATATTGTCCCCATTACCGGAGAGAACCGGATACTGGCGTACCACGGTCTGGTAAAGATCAACACCAACCCACGGCCCGGATTTGCTTTACTTAAGGAACTGGCTGGTAAAAAGGATCAAAAACTATCCATAATGGATGTGGTTTTTATGATCGGGCCGCGGATAAACGCAGCAGGCCGTATTTCGCACGGCAAACTGGCTGTAGATCTGCTTACCGGTACTGACCTCACCAAGATTGAAGCTGACTCACTAACCATAAATGAACAAAATACAGAACGCAAGGAACTGGATCGCAGCATTACAGCTTCTGCGCTGGACATGATAGAAGGCCTCAAAGAGCAGGAACGTTCTACCACCGTATTATATGATCAGAAATGGCATAAGGGTGTAATTGGTATAGTGGCTTCACGGCTTATAGAAACCTATTACCGCCCCACCGTGGTTTTTACGGAGAGTAATGGAAAACTGGCTGGTTCGGCCCGTTCTGTAAAAGGCTTTGACATATACAAGGCGCTGGAACGTTGTGATCACATCCTGGAACAATTCGGAGGACATAAGTATGCAGCTGGAATGACGCTGGTTCCGGAGAACTTTGAGCACTTCAAACTAACTTTTGAGAAAGTAGTGGATGAGCTGATCCTGCCCGAACAACGTATTCCGGTAATTGAGGTAGATGCCGAGCTAAACCTCATGGATATTCAAAATGGCTTTTATAAGATCCTTAAGCAGTTTGCTCCTTTTGGACCGGAAAATATGAATCCGGTATTCCAAACCAATGGCTTAGTGGATACAGGGTACAGCAGTGTAGTAGGCTCTGATGGCTCTCACCTGAGAGTAGTTTTGAGAGACCCTGACGCTGATGTGAGTATTTCAGGGATTGGCTTCGGAATGGCTGATAAAATAGAGCTTATCTTATCGGGGAAACCTGTTTCAGTTGTTTATCACCTGGATGAAAACGAGTATAAGGGTCGCAAAAACCTCCAATTGCGTCTTAAGGATCTGAGACTTTCTGAAGAAGTAAGGTGAGAGCAGCCTATTCTCCAGCCGAGGCCATCAATATATCGTCATCAGAAGCAGCTTCCTGAACGGGCATTGAATCGAGGTATGCCTTCCATTCTTCCATAAAAAGAGTATACTCTTCTTTGTATTCCGGCTTTATGGGATCAGCCTCCGGAAGGTCTTGCTTATAAGGATCTACCTGTACTCCGTTTTTCCAAAAGCGATAGCATACATGGGGGCCGGTGGCTAAGCCTGTACTTCCTACATAACCAATAATATCACCTTGTTTTACCACTCTCCCCTTACGCATACCTTTGGCAAACTTACTCATGTGCAGATACTGTGTGGTATAAGTGGAGTTATGACGGATCTTTACATAATTTCCGTTTCCGCCTGTATAGGATGCAGCTATCACTGTACCGTCTGAAGTAGCTTTTATAGGCGTTCCATGCGGAGCGGCATAATCTGTTCCCAAATGTGATTTCCAGCGCTTTAATACCGGATGGAACCGCTTGGGGGAGTAACGGCTTGAGATACGTGAAAAATCCAATGGCGCTTTCAGAAAAGCCTTTCGCAAGGTATTGCCCTCTTCATCAAAGTAATCGTTATAATTTTCCTTTTTAAAGAAAAAAGAGTAAAACGAACGGCTACCATGGTTAAAGTCTGCGGCTATAATACGTCCGGTACCCACGCTTACGGAATCATCAATAAATTTCTCTTCATACACCACCTTAAAGTAATCGCCTTTGCGCAGGTGGAAGAAGTCAATAGACCAAGCATAAATATCAGAAAGGCGCATAATCAAAGCCGGAGAGGCACCCCGTTCACGCAATGCTTCATACAGCGATGACTCTATAATACCGCTTACCTCATTTTGCTTCACGGTAACTTCTTTCTTGCCCAGGTACACCTTTACAGAATCGTGGAGGTCAAACACATAATAATCTACCGCACTGGACTCATATACCAGATAACGGGCCACGCGAGCGCTATCTTCGCCTTCACAAAAAACCGAGTACGTTTTTCCCATCCGCAGTTTGCGGACATCAAAAATATCTTTGAATTCAGTAGCTATTTTATTGATGATGGGGTAACCGATACCATACCCCATAAGTATGTTCCCAAAACTTTCTCCGCTTTGAACCACTTTAGACTCCACGTCAAAAGAGTCTACAGGAATACCAAAAAGTTTTTGAACCGGTGTAGGCTCAAGCCGTACTACTTCATTTTCAAAAGTAGAAGGATTGGGTTTACCGGATTGAGATTGATAAAGCTGGTGGGCCAGAAATAGAGTGAAAAATGCGGCACTTACAATTGAAATCAGTCTGAATCTTTTCTTCATTTAGCTTCTCCCTGTGTTATCAGATGTTTAAACTGGCATCAAATATATGGTTTCAAGTAATTTGATTGAAAAAATAGTCTGATAACACGTTAATTTTAACAGTTTTTTCTTAAAAAAATGGCTTAAGTGGGTCCTGCCTCATCCAAAACCGACTGAACCCAGGCCTTTCCCCATTCGGAAACCTCTTTTTCACTCCATAATTCAGGATAGAAAATGCGTTTTTGAAAGCGGGGAGGCAGATATTTTTGCCAGTTGGTGCCTCCGGTTGCCGCAATATCATTTGGCCTGCGGGCCAGGTATACTACCGAGGTACGGTAATGTTGTAAAGGCCAGTTCACATTTACATTGAGATCTAATGCCCGGTAGCTATCAATTATTTCCTGGTCCTGTTGATCTTCAGGAGGCAGTTGCGTATAAAGCCGCCAGAGATTACAATTCTTAAAGGTGTAGGCCATACGGATCAGCTCCTCTGAATATTTCTTCTCAAATTGTCGCAAGGTGAGTGTCTTCTCTCCCGTTTTTTCAAGAGTGGCACCTTTTTTCCAGTAAATATGCTGGTATAATTCTTCTATTTTCCTTCCGCTTTCACGCATACCATCCCTAACCTCTTTATCCACCAGGTTAATGAAATCAGTAGCCCCGATCTCCACCATCCGGTATTGTGCCGATTGAAAACCACTGGCCGGGATTAATGACATTCTGAATTTCAGGAATTGCTCACGATCCATTCCTTTTTCCATTACTCCGAAAGAATGTGTCAGAGCACTGAAATAACGGTTCATGCGACCAATTTTCACTTTCAAAGTCTTCAGGTCAACAGATTCCATTTCAGACATCTGCCGCATTTCATGCAGCGTCAGCTTAAAGTACAACTCCGTAATTTGATGGTACATGATGAAGATCTCTTCATCAGGAATACTGGTTTTAGGGTTTTGAAGACTTAAGAGGGTATCCAAATGGATATAATCCCAATAGGTATTATAATCCGCATACAGTAAACCATCCAGGTAAGCAATTAGCTCCTGTCCGCTGGCATGGTATTTTTCGGCTAATTTCTGAATGCGATCATTCAGCTCGGGGGTAATTTCCATGAATCTGGCTTATTTGAAAAGCCAAATTTACCAAATCTATTTACCTGAAGCTGATCGGGTGTCTCAGATTCTTATAATCCATCAGATCAATCTTGATACTGCCCACTGCCAGTTCAGACTCTAAACGGATAGGCACCTTATTGGCATCATCGGTAACCCAAAGGGTCATTCCTTCTTTTTCCTTAAATACACGGCCTGATTGCACCAGGGGTTTAAACTTCATGCAGTAGATCTTTCCAAAATCCGATTTCACCGTTTCCTTACCCAGGTATTTAAATCGAAAAGGATACATTTCATGATCGAGGAACATATCAACTGGTACTTCCTGACCAATTACCAGCGTATCTGCATTAATACACCGGGCATAATAAAAGGTGCTCAGCAGATCCTGTGCATTTTTGTCAATGTCAAAAGTTTTTTGATTGTCTTTGAAATCAGTGGCCTTCTGTTGGTAATGATCGAAAATAATATGACGATTGATCTTGTAACCACCTTCATCCACATCACGAATAAATTCCCAGGGAATCATAGCTTCAGTATCTATATAGGTTTCATAACGATCACGTGTTTTGAAAAACCATTCTGCCATTCCGGTGGTTCTACCGGTACCAACCATATGGTACACCGGCCGGTTTTGTCTGGTGGTTTTTTTCTGCACCTTTAATTCAGCAATTCCGGCATTGATTATACCGTAATGAATCCGGTACTTGAGGTATTCGCCAACCTTAAATGAGTTATTGTTTACGTTTCGGAGAGATTGATCTGCCGGAACCACATCCTGAGAAAAGGATATTCCAGCCGGGATAACAACCAGGAAAAACAGTGTAAACCACTTCTTCATAATGCAAACCTTTGTTATGAAAATTACAAATTGGGTGCCAAAGGGTTCGCAAGATTACTTAAAAAACTCCGATATGGTGCCTTTTGCGGCACCATAGGCGTCATCCACTGAACTGTTATAACCGGGAATTACATCTATATTATAGTATTGCTTTACCTCAAGAAGAGCGAAGAGGAATATAAAGAACCACACCAGGAGGCCGGAGGATTTGAAGATGATCCCTATGTTTTCCCGAAACAAGGCCCACGAAATCCGGGTGGAATTTACTTCCACGCGCTTTATTAACCTTTCTTCTTTGTGTGATATTAAATCCAAAACTATTTGCTGTAATACTAATACTACAGCAAAGATGTAGGATATTATTTACATACGCAAATATTTTTGTAATCTTTTCCCTACTACCAATTCCGTGTTAGTATAAAACCAACCGATCAACCACTTTTTAAGACAGTTAATCGACAGGCAAGCATAATATGTGTAAGAAAAATTACACAACTACATTTACGATCTTACCAGGCACCACTATTACCTTACGCGGACTCTTACCCTCCAGGTATTTTACGGTTTTCTCTAAGGCAAGTATGTGCTTTTCAATATCTTCTTTACCCATATTAAGTGAAAGCTCTTCTTTGAACCGCATTTTTCCATTAAAAGCCACCGGGTATTCAAAAGTGTCCTCCACCAGGTATTTTTCGTTCGCCACCGGAAAAGGCACTTCAGAAATACTAGTTGTACCCTTCTTTAAAAGAGACCATAACTCTTCCGCTATGTGCGGAGCAAAAGGAGAAAGAAGTACGGCCAAGGGTTCCAGCACTTCTCTTTTAGTGCATTTCAAGGTTCCCAGTTCATTCACACAAATCATGAAAGCGCTTACTGATGTATTAAAGCTGAATTGCTCAATATCTTCATTTACCTTTTTAATAAGAGTGTGGAGCGACTTCAACTCTTCTTTAGTGGCCTGATCATCCGAAACATGGAAGACTCCTGCGGAATGATACAACCGCCACATTTTTTTAAGGAAATTGTATACCCCGCTAATACCGGCTGTATTCCAGGGTTTAGACTGTTCCAACGGCCCCAGAAACATCTCGTACATGCGCAGGGTATCGGCTCCGTATTCGGTACATATATCATCCGGGTTCACCACATTATACCAGCGCTTGGACATCTTCTCCACCTCACGGCTAACTATAAACTTATCACCTTCCAGTATGAACTGTGCATCTGCAAGGTCATCACGCCACTCCCGGAAACGTTCCACATCAAGCTCATCCGATGCATTTACCATATTCACATCTACATGAATAGGCACGGTAGGCTCACTCTTGGAGAGCGCAACTGATATGAAAGTATTATTATCTTTCATACGATGAGCAATGGCAGAAGTTCCGAGTATCATCCCCTGGTTGATCAATTTCTGGAAAGGCTCTCGGGTGCTCACCCAACCTCTGTCAAACATAAATTTGTGCCAGAAACGGGAATATAAAAGGTGACCGGTGGCGTGTTCGCTACCGCCTATATAGAGGTCTACATTCTTCCAATAACCTTCAGCTTCTTCCCCAACAAAGTCTTTTTCATTTTCAGGATCCATATAGCGCAGGTAATACCAGCTGCTACCGGCCCAACCAGGCATAGTGGTGGTTTCTAAAGGGAACCCTTCTGAAGCGGGTACTACCCCTTTCTCAGGATGATAGGCCCAGGTGGCTGCACGTGCCAGGGGGGGCTCTCCATCTTCGGTAGGCAGGTAGGCATCTACTGCCGGAAGTTCAAGTGGTAAGTGCTCTTCTTTTACCGTTTGAGGCACCCCGTTTTCATAATACACGGGAATAGGTTCACCCCAATAGCGCTGGCGACCAAATATTGCATCGCGGAGCCGGAAGTTGGTTTTCCCCTTGCCAATTCCCTTCTTTTCAATTTCTTCTACAGCTTTGGAAATAGCGTCTTTAACCTCCAGGCCATTCAAAAACTCTGAGTTAATAAGTTTTCCTTCTTTGGCATCATAGGATTCCATTGCAATATTGCCACCCGCTACCACCTCCGGTACAGGTAAACCAAAGTGTTTAGCAAAAGCCCAGTCGCGGCTATCATGTGCGGGCACAGACATTACCGCACCTGTTCCGTACGAGGCCAGCACATAATCGCCAATCCACACTGGTATTGGCTTTCCTGTAAAAGGATGGATAGCATACGCCCCGGTAAACTGCCCACTAATGGTTTTCACATCGGCCATACGGTCACGTTCCGTCTTACGACCTGCCTGTACCTTATAATCTTCCACTGATGAGCGGTACACTTCTGTTGTAATACGATCTACCAGCTCATGTTCCGGAGCAAGCACCATAAAGCTCACACCAAATATGGTATCCGGACGGGTGGTGAACACCTCAATTTTTTCCTTAGAGTCTTTAACCTCAAAATGAACGCTGGCTCCCTCTGATCTACCGATCCAGTTACGTTGGCTTTCTTTCAAGGGTTCGGGCCAGTCAATGGCATCCAGACCTTCAAGTAAACGCTGGGCATAAGCACTGATGCGCATACTCCATTGCATCATTTTTTTTTGCACTACCGGGTAGCCACCGCGTTCGCTGCGGCCATCTTTTACTTCATCATTGGCCAGTACGGTACCCAGTTCCGGGCACCAGTTTACGGTAGATTCTGCACGGTAAGCCAGGCGGTAATTTTGTAACACTTCTTCCCGCCTTACTTCATTATAGCCCGCCCATTCTTCAGGTGTAAAGATCATTTCTTCGCCACATACGGCATTGGTACCTTCGGTACCGTGGTTATCAAAACGGGTAATCAATTCCGCAATGGGTGCGGCTTTATTGGTTTCTTTATCATACCAGCTGTTGAAGAGCTCCAGGAATATCCATTGTGTCCAGCGGTAAAAATCAGGATTGGAGGTACGCACCTCACGGGACCAGTCATACGAGAAACCGATCTTATCCATCTGCTGACGGTAACGCGCAATATTTTCTTTAGTGGTAATAGCAGGATGCTGACCGGTTTGTATGGCATATTGCTCAGCCGGCAAGCCAAAGGAATCATAGCCCATAGGGTGTAATACGTTAAACCCTTTATGACGCTTAAAGCGCGAAACAATATCAGAGGCAATATAACCCAGCGGGTGACCTACGTGCAGCCCTGCACCGGAAGGATAGGGAAACATATCCAGCACGTAGTACTTGGGTTTTTCAGAATTGTTTTGCGCCTTGAAAACCTGGTTTTCTGACCAGTACTGCTGCCATTTTTTTTCGATGGCCGAAAAATTATACTCCATTGCCTTTGATTTCTAAGGCTGCGAAGTTAACTAAGTCATGGGGAAGATTGAAGTTGTGAGGGTTACTCCCTGCTATTTTTACCCTGAATATACCACACGCCAGATGCGGCCTCTTACGGAATCTGAGATATATAGGGAACCGTCCGCACCTACAGCCAATCCACAGGGCCGGTATTCGGCATCACTAGGATTTTCCACCACTCCCCCATCATTGGGAAATCCGGTGGCAAAATCCTCATATTCGCCCAGTGGTTTTCCATTCGCAAATGGTACAAATACTACTTTATAACCTTGCTGAGGCAGGGGAGCACGATTCCAGCTTCCGTGAAACGCTATAAAAGCTCCACCCTTATACCTTGCCGGAAATTTTTCTGCATTGTAAAATGTAATCGCATTGGGTGCCCAATGTCCGGGGAACGCCATAATAGGGTCTTCCTTTTGCGCACACCGCCCGACTTTTTGCTTATCGCCACCATACTCGGGGTTCAGTAATTTTTGTTTGCGCTGTTGATCGTAGTAGCAATAGGGCCAGCCAAAATCATCGCCTTCCTGGATTTCAAACATTTCTTCAGCGGGTAATTCAGCACTCTCTTCCTCCGTATAAAGATCAGGCCAATGGGAATGCAACTGATCGCGCCCGTGCTGCATGGCGTATAAGGTATTAGTGGCCTTATTCCAGCTAATGCCCACCGCATTGCGAATACCGGTGGCATAACGGGTACCGTCCTTAAACTCCTGATCAGGTATAGTAGCACTAAAACGCCAGATACCTCCGCTTTTTTCCAGCAGCGGGCAAGGATCTTGTCCCTTCACCCCCGGCTGACGATCCGGATCCTGGCAGGTATTGGAAGGTGCTCCGATATTTACATACAGGTTTCCTTTTTCATCCAAAGCAATAGATTTGGCTTCATGCTGATATTGTTTAGGCAGGGTAACCATAAGCTCAGGCTCACCGGAGGGTAAGGCTTCGCCACTTTTAAAGGCTTTTCGAAACACTTCATTATTAGTAGTGTAATACAGAAAATTATTCCAGATCTTAATTCCGGTTCCGTTACCGGTTCCAAAATATTGTTTTTCATCCGCCACTCCATCGCCATCGTCATCTTTTAACATGACTAAACCTTTGCCCCCTACATCAGAACCTAATCGGGCGTATACCACTCCATGCTCATCCACATCAATATGGCGTACCCTTCCCAACTTATCAGCCATCACTACGGCTTTAAAACCATCTGGTAAACTGATACTACCATTCCCGGGATCATAGGAAATTCCTGATGAGTCAGATGTTTCCCCGGCTGCAAGAGTGGTTCCTGATTTTTCAGAGCCGGATACCTCTCCATTTGAACAGTTTGTAAATACAATGGCTACACTGCATGAAACTAAAAAGTGTAATGGACGCATGAATTTCAGTATTTGATGGTTAAGGTATATAAACCCTTAAAAAGGTATGAAGTTTAGAGCTTTAAGAATAAAGCTCTTTTTACGGTTATTACGCTTCATCCTCAGCATGAAACACTATGGATATTAAAAACTCCAGGGAGTTTTGGTTAAGGTTTGTGGAAGAAATAAACAGATGGTGCTGACACTTTTATCACCACGCTTAAAATCTTATTATCGTGGTTTTAATACATATAAAAGAGAGGGGTCCTATGTGGGAAGTCAGGAAGAAGGCATCTCCAGACTAACCGTCATGGATATGATCTTATTAGGATATACCTGCCTGGGTGTACCCCCGTATCTTTCATAAAGAAAGTGCGTACTACTCTTAATCGGGAAAACTTTATTCGTTCATAGCGGGTACCCAAAATAAAAAAGCCTCCGCAATTGCGGAGGCTTTTTAAGTTGTCCCACTAGGACTCGAACCTAGACTGACGGTACCAAAAACCGCTGTCCTGCCAATTAGACGATGGGACATCTTTTTAATTGGGAGTGCAAATTTAACTAAACTCCGGAAATCACAAAAATTTATTTCACGTTCTTTTAAGGCTCTTTAACAACTCCTTGACATCTCGTAGCCCTTAATTTTTATAAATTCGCCCCCAGACTAAAATTCTGATGATGCAAAAGAATTACGCTAAACTTAATAACCTTATTGGTTGGGCTGTATTTGCCATAGCTGCAATTACATACCTTATGACTGTAGAGCCCACTGCCAGTTTTTGGGATTGTGGAGAATATATTGCTACGGCCGTAGGTCTTCAGGTAGGCCACCCTCCCGGTGCCCCGTTTTTCCAGTTAACCGGTAATGTGTTTTCACAATTTGCCTTTGGTGATGTAACCCAAAAGGCCTTTATGGTAAACCTGGTTTCTGCCATGAGCAGTGCCTTTACGATACTGTTTCTCTTCTGGACCATTACAGCTCTGGGCCGCAAGTTCGCTGCTTCCTATGGAGAACTGAACGAAGCCCGTATCATCTCAATTTTTGCCAGTGGAGCCGTGGGTGCTCTTGCCTATACCTTTAGTGACAGCTTCTGGTTTTCAGCCGAAGAGGGTGAGGTGTATGCCATGTCATCGCTGTTTACGGCCATAGCCTTTTGGGCTATCCTTAAGTGGGAAAACGAAGCAGACCATAGTCCTAAAGCCAGCCGCTGGCTTATTTTCATTGCCTATATGGTAGGTCTGGCTATTGGTGTACACATCCTGGTATTCCTTACCATTCCGGCCATCGTTATGATTTACTTCTTTAAAAAAGACCCGGAGATCAACCGCAGAAAATTTATCATCTATAATATTATAGCTGTGGCTGTGCTGGGCATAGTGTTTGCCGCCATTATTCCGCTTATCCTGAACATGTTCGGAAAACTGGAAATTTTATTTGTGAATACCCTGGGCATGCCCTTTAACAGTGGTACCATCTTTACCCTTCTTCTTCTTATTAGCGGTGCCGTATATGGTCTGATTTATACACGTAAAAAAGTCCTGCCGCTTTGGAACACATTATTATTATCTGTTCTTTTTATCCTTTTGGGATATTCGACCTTTATTACCCTGGCTATACGTTCTAATGCCAACACTCCTATTGATGAGAATAACCCTGAAGATGCGCTTAGTCTTTTAGCTTACTATAACCGTGAGCAATATGGGGACTGGCCGGTGATGTATGGTCAGTATTTTAATGCTCCATTGGATCGGAGTGAGCCTTATAAGGACGGTAAGCCGGTTTACGAGAAAAGTGAGGAAGAAGGAAAATACATCATCTCTGATGACCAGGAAAAAAGTGTGCCCAATTACGCCAATAGCCACAAAGGTTTCTTTCCGCGTATGTGGAGCAGTGACCCTAATCACATTAAAAACTATATGCAAATTGCCGGCATAAAGAATAAAGACAGGCGGCCTACCTTCGGGCAGAACCTGCGCTTTTTCTTTGATTACCAGATCGGGCAGATGTGGTGGCGCTACTTTATGTGGAATTTTGCCGGGCGACAGAATGATGATCAGAATCATTATGAACTTACACAAGGTAACTGGCTGAGTGGTATTGATTTTATTGACGAAATGCGCTTAGGACCACAGTCCAAACTGCCCTTTCACGACAAAAATACTCCGGCCCGGAACGAATATTATTTCCTTCCCTTTATCCTGGGAATCATCGGGCTTTACTTCCATTTTAGTAAAGCCAGTAAAGATGCGTGGGCCGTATTACTGTTTTTCCTGCTAACCGGTATTGCGGTTGTTATATACACCAATCACAAGCCGTTTGAGCCCCGTGAAAGAGATTATGCATTTGTAGGTTCCTTTTATGCCTATGCTATTTGGATAGGGCTGGGTGTGCAAGCCATATTTGAGCTCCTTAAAAACAAAATGCGAAACAAGGGAACTGCTATAGCTCTGGGTGCTTTGTGCCTGCTATTGGTGCCCGGAATTATGGCTAAAGAAAACTGGGATGATCACGACCGCAGCAACCGATACACGGCCCGCGATGTAGCTAAAGCCTACCTGGATTCCTGCGAACCCAATGCCATATTATTTACCAATGGGGATAACGATACTTTCCCGCTTTGGTACGTTCAGGAGGTAGAGGGTTACCGTACCGATGTACGGGTAGTAAACCTCAGCCTGCTGAATACGGACTGGTATATTGACCAGATGAAACGGGCTGCCTATGAAGCGCCCCCGGTGCCCTTGTCATTTACCCATGATCAATACAAGCAAGGTACACGGGATGTGGTATTCTATCAGCAAAGACAAGGCGTAGGCCGCTGGAAGGTGGAAGACTTTATTCGCTGGATCAAGAGTGATGACCCTAAAACAAAGCTTCAGTCTACAGCCGGAAAAGATCTTCAGTACTACCCTACCAAGCAGTTGCGTATTAACATTGATAAAGAGGCTGTTTTGGCTAACAATGTAGTGGCCCCTAAAGATACGGGTCGTATTATGGATTATATTGACTGGAACCTGAATTCCAACAACCTGTCTAAGCGCGACCTGATGGTGGTAGATCTTATTGCCAATAACGACTGGACCCGTCCTATATATTTTAGTGTAACGGTGGGTAACAGCAGTAAGTCTTACTTCTGGTTGGATGAATACTTCCAGCTTGAAGGTTTGGCTTATCGTTTTGTACCGGTGCGTTATGGTAAAAAACAAGGTGCTGTTGATTTTGGAGAAGTAAACTCCGACATTATGTATGACAACCTTATGAATAAGTTTGAATACGGGAATATGGAGGCTGAAGGTGTGTATCTGGATGAGACCAACCGCAGATTATCCTATAACCTTAGAAACTGCTTTGGCCGTTTGGCGGGTCAGTTAGCGGAAGAAGGTAAAAATGAAAAGGCCATAGCCGCTCTGGATTTCTGCATGGAAAAAATGCCGGAAGAAAAGTTTGAGTTCAATTACTTCATATTTAGTGTTATTGAAGGTTATTACAAGGCCGGAGCCCCTGAAAAAGCCCGTGCCCTGGTAGATCTTTTTGCAGATCGCCTGGATGAGGAGGTAACGTATCTGGTTCAGTTTACAGGTGATAAACGTACCCAAACAGATCAGGAAAGAAGAACGGTTGCCAGTTACTACCAGATGCTGGCACAACTGGTTCAGCAATTTGAGCAAGGCAATGTACAGGATATGCAAGCCTTGCAGGAAGAAGAGATGTTCCAGCGCTATCGAAGCGCGGTAACCAAACTCGGAATGCTTTAGATCATTAAAAGCCGGTTTAACAACCGGCTTTTTCATTTTATACTTTTGGCGGATGAAGTACCTCGTAAACAGCCCCTGGTGGTTGCGGATGCTCTACCCCAATTTGCTGTGGCATAAAGACCGTAGCAAGCCAGAGGTATACCTTACGTTTGACGATGGACCCCACCCGGAAATAACCCCCTGGGTGCTGAAGCAACTGGAGGCGTATCAGGCCCAGGCTACTTTTTTCCTGATTGGGGATAATGCCCGGAAGTACCCGGAAATTACGGAGCAGGTAAAACAAGCTGGCCATTTAACGGGTAATCATACTTTTCATCACACCAACGGCTGGCAAACGGACTTTGACACTTATATGCAGGAATTAAAACAATGCGCTCCTTATGTAGACCCTGGTTTTTTCCGTCCACCCTATGGCCGTATTAAGCCTAAACAAGCCCGGGCCATTATCCAAAACGGGTATGAAGTGGTAATGTGGGATATCATCAGCGGAGACTTTGATGCAGGCACCAGCCTGGAACAATGTTATCGCAACGTTGAAAAAAACCTGAAGCCTGGCTCGGTAATCGTCTTTCACGACAGTGAGAAGGCCTGGCCAAGGCTCAAAGAAGTGCTACCTAAAACGCTTGATTTACTTCAAAAAAAAGGACTGATATCCAGAAGGCTAGATTAATCCCCGTGACTTTAGCTCCAGGTATTTATTGATCGTATTTACACTGAGCTCTGCGGGGGCGGTAAGTATGGCATGAATGCTATTGATCTGTAACTCCCGCTTAATGATCTCTTTTTCATGCATAATCTGCTCGGCAATACCTTTGGTGTAGATATCTTCAACTGTATCCGCTTTTTGATCCGCTAATGCTTCTACTTCTGTATTCCGGAATAATATGCAAACCAGGAGGTGCTGTTTCGCAATTAACCGCAGGTATGGCAGCTGCCGGTGCAAAGCGTGCACAGACTCAAAATTGGTGTATACCATCAGCAGGCTTCTTTGATTCAGGTTTCTCCGCACGGCTGCATAAAGTTTTCCGAAATCACTTTCCTTATAGCCTGTTTTCTGACGATATAAACCTTCCATGATCATGTTAAGCTGACGGTTTCGGGCCGAAGCGGGAATAAAAGTTTCAGGTTTATGCTGAAAGGTAATTAAGCCGGCTTTATCGCCTTTACGGATAGCAATATTAGACATGACCAAACTGGCGTTAATAGCATAATCCAATAAACTCATACCTTCAAAAGGCATTTTCATAACCCGTCCTTTATCAATCACAGAATAAATGTGCTGGCTGCGCTCATCCTGGTAGTGGTTTACCATTAAAACACTTCTGCGTGCGGTGGCTTTCCAGTTAATACTGCGGTAGTCATCACCGGCTACATATTGCTCTATTTGCTCAAATTCGCGGTTGTTTCCTCTTCGTCTGAGTTTCTTTATACCGGCTTCCGTGAGGTTTTGCGAAATAGCCATTAGCTCATACTTCCGCATTTGGATAAACGAAGGGTATACTTTTACCACGGTTGGTTCTTCAAAGCGAAACCGTCTGCTTAACAGGCTTAAATGTGATTCTACAAAAACATTTAGTTGCCCAAATTCATATTCCCCTCTTTTTACGGGCGTCAGTTCATAGTGCAGCCATTTATATTCGGCTGGTTTCAACCTAAGTTGAAACACCTGATCCCGCAACTGGAATTGAAAAGGGACCTCATCCATAACCCGCACCTTAATAACTATACCATAACGGTTCTCCAGGTAAATATCCACGGGGTTACTATCGCCATTGGAGAATTTTTGTCCGAGCTGCCTGCGCGCAAAGAACACCTGCTTAGCCCGGAACAATTGCAACGCATCCACCCCCACCAATACTATCAGCAAAGCCAATAAAGCCTGGGCTAATACCATAACTTCAGGAAAGACAAAACCCAGAATAAACAAGAGGATGTTTCCTATAAGCAGCCTTAAGAGGCGGGGTTTAATATATATACTTCGAATGAGCTCCATTAACGGGGCACCTCTACTTTGTTTATCAATTGTTGAATGGTTTCTGAAATGGTAACACCTTCCAGCTCCCGCTCCGGGCTTAATAGAATACGGTGTTGCAATACAGGTACGGCCAGGAATTTAATATCCTCCGGGGTAACAAAATCCCGCCCCTGAATAGCCGCATACGCCCGGGCACCATTTAGCAAGGCAATAGAGGCACGTGGTGAAGCGCCAAGATACAGGTAGGGATCTTTACGGGTTTGCCCGATGATATCCGCAATGTAGCGCAACAGGTTTTGCTCCACCCTTATTTCACGGATCAGTTTCCGGAAGGAAACAATTTCCCCGGCACTGATTACGGGTTTAATATCGCTTAGCGGGTCTTCCTTCCATTGGATATGGCTCTCTAAAATGGATACTTCTTCTTCCGGGTTTGGGTAATCCATAACTATCTTAAACAGGAAACGATCCAGCTGAGCCTCGGGCAGCCGGTATGTACCTTCCTGCTCAATGGGGTTTTGGGTAGCTAAAACCAGGTAGGGTGTATCCATCGGCCAGGTTTTACCTTCAATGGTTACCTGCCTTTCTTCCATCACTTCAAAAAGAGCGGCCTGCGTTTTAGCGGGCGCTCGGTTGATCTCATCAATAAGTATCAGGTTGGCAAACACCGGTCCTTTCTTAAATTCAAATTCACTGCTTTTCATATTGTATACGGAAGTACCCAGTATATCTGAAGGCATAAGGTCAGGTGTAAACTGTATTCTGGAAAATCCTGAAGAAAGGCTTTTAGCTAATAATTTGGAGAGCAGGGTTTTGGCAATACCTGGCACACCTTCCAGCAGAACATGGCCATCGGCCAGCACTGCTACCAACAGCAGGTCAACCGTTTTTTTCTGCCCCACTATAACTTTGCCAATGGTTTCCCGGATGGTCTCCATACCCTGGGCCAATGGCTCCAGGTTTATACGGTTTTGAAATGAATCTTGTGTTTCCATAATTATCTTTTGTTGGTATTGGAAGCGGCTTGCCCACTGTAAAACCAATGCAGCAGAGCTTCCAGCTCTAAAAGGAATTTATCGTCCATGCGATCTGCTTCCTTTACTCTTTGAATTTTCGTGAATAGCTGATTTAGCTTTTCAGGGTCTTTACCTGTTTTTTTGGCCAGCTCTTCCACAGCTTTCGTTCCGGCTTTCTTCAGGTTTACTGCATAGTGCCTGGCTACGTAATGGTAAAAATACTGTACCCGCTTGCGGATCATATTTCCATGATCCTGCCGGGCCGTATAGTACAGTTGCCCCAGCGTTTCGGTAAACTCCAGGGAAGTATTACGCAGCGGCTCCCGTATAGGGATAATACGCTGCCTGCGTTTAGCTTCAAATAATATGAAAAGAAGCAGCGTAATAAGGGTGAGAAAGTAAGCCCACCGCAAAGGGGTTTGTGAAAGTATAAACCGCATGGGCGTCTGGCTTTCCATTCGTCCCAGCTGGTAATATTCAATGTGTGCAATATTTTCTCCTTCGGGAAAAACCGAAAGCAAACCGGCTGAAAAGCCATTTACAGCCGAATCGAGACTATATACATTGGTAAACAGTAATGGGTTTGGTGAAAAAAACAATCTGCCCTGCCCCATCGGATATTCTATAAAAACGGCTTTACCATCTTCATTACGGGCTCTTACTTTATAAATAGCTGAGGAGTCTGCCTCGATATACTCAAAAGCAGCAGATTCGGGTATTTTAAATGGGTGTGATGGGTAGGAGCCAAAATCAAAACGGTAAGCTACTTCCGGCTCCTGAAAGTTACCTTTAAAGATACTATCCCGGTTAAAGCCTGGTCTTCGGTGTACGGCCAGGCCCAGGTCCGTTTCCACAGAATCACCCAGGCTGCGGGAAGCGATCAGAACGGTATGCCCATCCTCAATGTACGTTCGCAGTGCTTTCCAGTCTGCCTGATCAAAGTTCAGGCCGGAGCTTACGATCAACAGATGTTCATCCGTAATTTGTTCTTCCTGAACCAGTTCATACACCGTATTGAACAGCGATCTTACTTCTACGTCCCCTTTCTGGTTTTCAACAAGTGTATGCAGTGCCTTTCCACCGTAGGGCTGTTCGTCTCTGCCGCTAAAAGTTTCCAGCCAAACCGTGCCGGGCTGATTCAGATACATCATGCAGACCAGCAGTAAAACTCCCAGTATCATCAATCCTATATTACGCCCGCTCAGTTTCATTACAGTCCTGCTTCCAATGTTTCAAACTGCCCTTGTGCTTCCTTCAGGATATGTTCCGTAACCTCAAACTCTCCATACCAGGTATATTCAAAAAGGGTAGATAAGCGGCTGAAAGGCTGACTTATCGATTCCTGCTCAAGTTCATACAGGTAGTCATGATTGGTTTTTCCGGAGACTACCGTGATCAGCCCTTTACCCGCCAGCATTTTAAGAGCAAAGAGGTATTGCAGCCGTATCACAATGCGCCACTGCCGGGCATTCAGGGCCTGGCTTATTTCTTCTTTAAAGTCAATCTGATCCAGGTTTTCTTCATTTACCTGGTAGGCTATAGCTGGCTTTGGCAGGGGTTTACGAAATGCTCCCTGCACCTCTATTCCCAATAACTTAACTATTACCCATATCAGGATAGCCAGGGCAATAAGGTAAAAGGTTACTTCTATCTGTGAAGACGTAGGACCACTGCCAAACAATTCACTGAGCCACTCCCGGATTATGCTTATAAAGCGTTCCCAAAGCGATTCACCCTCATATACCGGGCGTGGATAATCGTAGTCTCCGCTTTTGCGGAGTTCATCAATTTTATCTTCTGAAAATCTGCGGTAAGCTGCTTGTTGAGCACTTAAAGAGAGTCCGGTTAAAAAACTGATTGCAAAAAATACAAGTCTAATAATGTTCATCATCTGCCTCACCGGGTTGCCCCATATCCTGGATCTTGCTCATCAGGCCTCTGGACTCTTTTCGTTCAATAAGGTTGAAGTATTGAAAAGCAACTGCGGTTTGTACAATAAATACCGTAACTAAAATACCCAGGTAGTATAACAGCGAATTCACCAAACCGAATAAAGTCCCGCCATATAAAGTGGAAAGTTTTTCAGGATCATCCAGAGAGTTGAAATCTGACATGAACATGGCCAGGTAGGTGGGTAATTGAATTACATATCCTATGGCGGCTGCAATAAGCCCCATCACAAAAATAAGCCCGAAGGTGCTCCACCATTTGCCTTTAATAAGATCAATTGACCGGCCCAGTGAACTTGCACCCCCTTTATCTTCAAACATAATGATCACAAATATGAGACTGAAGGCCACGGCCAGGTATATACCGGGAATTATGAACAGCAAACTACCTATTACAATGCAGATGTAACCCAGGATAGCCGCACCCAGAGCTGCCGGAAGCTTGGGCCATACCCTGGCCGTAATATCAGACCTAAGCACTTTTCCCTCCGGGTTTTCATGATAGGCACGCAGATACCCCATTCCAACCATTGCAATTAAAAGATACACCAAACCGTACATGAGTACGGTAAAGAATCCATAGCCCATGGCTGAGGAAATAGCACTCAAACCCACATCCGGATTATTCGGGTCACTCACCAGTAAACTACTGGAAAAAGTGTTGAAAAACAGCGTAGACAAAATTACGCCTATGGCTATAAAAGGACCGGCTATAAAAAGCTGATACTTAAAATAGTCTTTGGCGTTTTGACGAATAAAGGCAAAGGTGATATTGATCTTATCTCCGAATTCCCTTTGCTTGTAAAATTCGATCTTAGGTGAATTGAGCATGTTTAGCTAATCGATTAGGATAAATAATAAAGTAATACACTATAAAAAAAGCGGAGCTTGCAATAATAGCAATCTTAGCCACGTCAGGCCAATCCGTAAGGCGGGTAACAAATGATTCTAAAAATCCGGCAACTATAAATACAGGCACCAGGCTTGCAACCAGCTTCACCCCCTCACCCGCTCCTTTTTTAAGCGACTCTATACGCGAATAAGTGCCCGGAAACAAAAGGCTGTTTCCCATAATAAGGCCCGAAGCACCAGCTATAACAATAGCCGATATTTCAAGTGTGCCATGCACCCATATCGTTAACACGGACGTGAGTAAAAGTCCTTTCTGGTAAAACCAAAACTGAAAAGCGCCCAACATTATTCCATTACTCAGTAAAGCAAACACGGTTCCGGCTGAAAACAAGATACCGGCCGCAAAACACATGAGTGATACTCTGATGTTATTGTAGGTAATGGCGAAGAACATATCCGTACGACCCATTTTTTTATACACCGCCATAGGGTCTCCCGCAGCTACGTTATCTTCCGTCATATTCACGTACGCATCGCCCAATATTAAACGGGTGAAGTTATCATCATAAGCCGATGATAATGCTCCGATAGCTACTGCTACCATAAAAAAAAGGAAAGAATATAGTATAGATTTCCTGTGTTTATAAGCTATCTCAGGCACTTCATACTTCCAGAAGGTTATAAAACGACTGGTCTTTTCTTTTTTATTCCGGTAAATGAACTGATACACCTTAGCGGTGAGTCCATTCAGGTATACCGTTATTTCACCCTGAGGGTAATGGGTTTGTGCATAAGCCAGGTCATCGGTAAGCTGAATAAATTGCGAAGCCAGCTCGTCAGGGTCGCGAATGGTGTTTACCTCCAGCCACTTTTCAAATTCTTCCCACTTTTTAATATTGCTTTTTATGAAAGCGGCCTCATTCATGAAAATGATAGTATTTTGCGTGGAAAATAGACATTATTCGCTGAAATGCAATCTATAAATATACAAACCACACAGAATGTGGTTCTCCAATATTCACTGGCGGGGTTAGGGCATCGCATTGCAGCCATACTCATTGACTTTACCGTACTGCTTGCTTTCTCTTTTTCCTGGCAATTCATTACCGGCAGGTTGTTTGGTGCCGGGTCCATGACCTTAAATGTTATACTTGGAATTATAAATTTACTGTACTTCCTGGTTTGTGAGATCAGCATGAACGGGCAGACCATTGGCAAGAAGGCCATGCGCATTAAAGTGGTTAAAACGGATGGCAGTAAACCGGGTATTAGTGCATACATACTGCGCTGGATCATGATACCAATTGATTATTCTATTGCGGGAGGCGTAGCCATGATCTTTATCATCCTTACCCGAAAGGCACAACGCCTGGGCGATATTATTGCCGGCACTACCGTGGTTTTGGTAAAAGGAAAAGATCAAACCCTGCAAAAAAAGAAGGCTATTATCGGATCAGTAGATGAAAATTACACACCGGTATTTCCTGAAGCTGCCCGTTTAAGTATGGATGATATCAGTTTAATGCGTCAGGTGCTGGATGCTTTTCAGGAGCGTTCACAAAGGGACCCTATGGAAATTCTCAAGAAAAAAATAGAAGAGAAACTCCAAATAAGCACGGACTTACACCCCATCAAATTCTTTCACACCCTAATTAAAGATCACACGTATTATTCCTGGCGCGATCAGTAATACGATTGCAAAGTTTGTAAGATAGACTGTGCGGATAGCACACCACTTTGTCGCCACTTCATTTCTCCGGATTTATAGATCATGAGTGTAGGTACACCCTGGATATTGAGTTGGCGGGCCAACTGCGGATTCTTATCAATATCAATTTTTAATACTCTTGCGTTAGAGCCGGCTTTTGTCTTTACCTCTTTTATAATAGGAGCCAAAGTTTTACACGGTCCGCACCACTCTGCAAAAAAATCAACCAGAACGGGTTTCTCAGAGCGTATCAATTCACTGAATGAAGCCATTATTTCTCTACTTTACCTTCTGCAAATTTCCAGGCGCTGATACCGCCTTCCAGATTATGCACCATCTTAAAACCGTTCTTTTCCATAAGGTGTAAGGTCTTGGTACTGCGTCCCCCGCTGTGGCAATATACCAGGTACTCCTTATCCCGAGCTAAGCCTTCTAATTGCTGCACAAAACTCTCATCGTAGTAATTAATGTTCTGCGCTTTGGGGAGGTGACCCTGGGCAAATTCTTCCGGTGTACGAACGTCCAGAATAACCAAATCTTTATCCTCCGTCATTTTAATAGCTTCTTTAACCGTTACATTGCCGGTTGCTCCGTTTTCCTGACCATTACAGGCGATGGTAAAGCCTAATATCAATAGTAGCAATACAATTTTTCTCATACGAGGTATTTTAGTTCGCGAGTATTTGGTGCTTATGCTTTGTGGATCAACACGTCCGTATAACCCCCTCCGTTATAGACATTCTCTAAACCCTGCTGTTTAAGCCAGGTTAAAGCCTGCCCGCTCCGCTGCCCCGAGCGACAGCATAATACAATTGGTGCTTTCATAGACCGAAACTTTTCCAGTGCGTCAGGAACTTTGTCCAGGGGAATATTCATACTTCCTTCCACATGCCCTGCCTCAAACTCGCCAGGAGTTCTAACATCCACTATCATCGTATTGGGTTGGTTGATGATCTCGTTGAGGGTATTCATATCTGCTGTTTTCTCAAAAATAGCAAGAATTCTCAGATGGCAAGCTTACCAGATCAATACCTGGGCTGAATCAGTCTGCACCATAGGATCTCCCGTTTTGCAACCCCAGGCCTTTTTAAATTCAGCCATATTACTCATAGGGCCATTTACACGATACTTGGCGGGAGAGTGTGAATCTGTAACCACCTGATTGCGCAAATAAGCATCCGTTTGGTTAGTTTGCCATACCTGAGCCCAACCCAGAAAAATACGTTGTTGCCACGTAAACCCATCAATCACCACGTCTTCACGGCCTTCTTCCAATGATTTTTCATAAGCATAATAGCCCAGGGTAAGACCACCCAGATCTGCTATATTTTCACCCAGGGTAAGTTCTCCGTCCACATGGGTTTTCAGTAAAGGCTCGTAAGCATTGTATTGGCGAATCATCTTATCGGTTCTTTCTTCAAAAAGTGTACGATCTGATTCTGTCCACCAGTTGCTCAGGTTTCCATGTGCATCGTACTGGCTGCCATTATCATCAAAACCATGCGTGAGTTCATGACCAATAACACCACCAATACCCCCGTAATTGATTGCAGCTTCCGCATTGATATTGTAAAAAGGCGGCTGCAATATTCCGGCTGGGAATACCACTTCATTATACGAAGGGCTGTAGTATGCATTAACAATGTGTGCGGGCATGAACCACTCTTCTTTATCCACGGGCTCGTTCAACCGATCCAGATTATCCTTCACTTCATATTGCTCCAGGGCCATAGCATTTTCAAGGTAGCTTTCACTTCCTATTTCCAGGCCTTCAAAATCATCCCACTTATCAGGATAACCAATCTTGTATTTAAAGGCTTCCAGCTTTTCAAGGGCTTTCTGCTTGGTGTCATCACTCATCCAGTTCAGGTTTTGGATACGTTCACGGTATACCGCCCGCATATCTTCCACCATTTTCTCAATATCCTTTTTAGAGGATTCAGGAAAATACCGGTCTACAAACAAATGTCCTAAGGGTTCCTGCAAACCATTCTCCACACTGCTCAGCACCCTTTTCCAGCGTTGTTTTATTTTTTTATTTCCACGCAGGGTCTGGCTATAAAAATCAAAAGATGCCATTACAAAATCATGCGGCAGCAAGGGTGCATAATTGCGCAGAACATTCCATCTCGCATAATCTTTGAGCGTATGGATGTCTGTAGCTGGAAGCACCGTATTCAGGGCCTGCATAAAGTCCGGCTGCCCTACCACCAGTGAATCAAAATCCAGGTTTAAACTCGTAAAAAAGCGATCTAACTTCAACTGTGAAACCTCAGCAGTCCAGGCTTTACGGCCTTTTTTATTATAGGTTTTAGCCGGATCCCAAACATCTGAACGCTGCATAGAGTGTTCTGCCATTTTATATTCCAGCTCATAAATAGCCTTGGCCGCAGCTTCGGCTTTATCTTCCTCATAGCCTGAAAGCTGGAGTACATTCGCTATATGCTCACGGTATTTTTCTTTAATGTGTTGTGATAGTGAGTCATCCTTCAGGTAGTAATCACGATCCGGCATACCCAAACCACTTTGCGATACCTTGAAAATATGTGCGTTGGAGTTTTTATCATCCACATCAACTGAAGCACGCCACGGGCTTTTGATCCCCATCTTCTTAAAATATACCTGCAGGCGTAAGTAATCATCAAAAGTATTTACTGAGGCTACTGAATCCAACATGGGTTGCAATAAGGTTAAGCCCTCTTCTTCAACCGCCATAGAGTCCATACCGGTGTTGTAAAAGTCTGCCACCATTTGCTGGTAGCTTCCTTTTTTAAGGTCCTTTACTTTGCGAACGCTATCCAGCAGGCCCTTTACTTTTTCATTATTGGATTCAATAAGAATATTGAAAGACCCCCACCTTGATTCTGTTTCGGGGATAGGATTTTTTTCTATCCAGCCACCGGAAGTATACTGGAAGAAATCATCACAAGGATTGGTAGTACTATCAAGGTTTGAGAGTTCAAAACCCAAGTTTGGTTTTTGTTCTCCGGCAGGAGTTCCCTGATTAGTACAAGCCACCAGACTTATAGCCATCAATGTGGCTCCTATAACTTTTTTCATAGCTTATTAAAGTTTATTGGTTGATCCAGGCTTTACGCATTTTCAATTGAGCCGGACTGGCATTTTCCATCAGGCGAAGATCGTGTTTGCGGATCACCTCGCCCAACATGGCCCTGGCCTTTAAGGTCTTGTTCTTGAAATCATCATCTCCATCCGGCCGTGCTATTTTCACTTTCACTTTATCACCCACCTCAGTATTGGCGTAAAAATCATTCAGTACATCTGAAATATTGTTCAGACTTACTTCCTGGCCGTCAAACTCTAAAATTTCGTCTCCTTTTTCCAAACCTAATGCTAAGCCAAATGCATCTATATCCTCTACATCTTCTACTCTTATGCGGTTGGTTTGAAAGTTATAGCTATAGCCAACATTACCGGAGCTAATACGTGCCAGCCTGAGTTCTTCGTGGTATTCAATTCCGGCTGATGCAAAAAGGTCTTTTAGTGGAAAGGCTTCTGCTCCTTCATAATGGCGGGCAAAGAACTCCCGAATTTCAGGGTAGGTCATTTCCGTTATGATCTCAAAAAGCCGATCATCCCTGAAGAATGTATCTACTCCGTAGGTGTCACCCAATTCTAAAAGCAGGTCCACCAGGCCATATTCAGCACCGGACAGCTGACGCAAACGCAGATCCAGGGCCATCCCGGCTATAGCACCTTTCTGGTAAAAATTGAAGTATTGATCTTTAAAATAATCAATGGTAAACTCACTGGCTACGGTAAGCGGAATTTCCGATTTAAACTTGTCATTAGACTCTAATTTATCACGGACTATATCCAGGAATTCATCCAGGGTATACATATTACTCCTTATCTGCACCAGGTGCGAATTGTATTCAGTAACGCCTTCATAAAGCCAGATGTGGGAGGACATAAGTGGCTCAATAAAGTTAAAGTTGGCTATGTGCTCCGAATGAATATTGAGTGGCGTTACAATATGAAAAAACTCATGCGAAGTTACATCCCGCACGCCCCCGTAAAAGGTTTCTCCCGGAAATTCCGGCATAT